>NZ_CP141595.1:1987142-2313214 GCF_035590735.1 Rossellomorea aquimaris | reverse complement strand
TCACATGAGGGTAAACCACGATTACTTCAAAGCCATTTCAGTGCTTAATAAGATTCGCCTGGACGACTATTCTAATCGGGAATGCTTTTATGATTTAGCCGTTGCTTATCATTCCATTCATTCAAATGTACTAGCCTATTTTTATGCGAATAAAGCATTGCAATTCTTTGTAGAGAAGCGCAGTTTCTCCCGGATGATCGAGTCAGAGATGCTGATGCTGCTACAACTTGAACAATCCAATGACTCCAATGTGGAAAGCAAGGAATACCAACGATTAATAGACATGGCTGAAGCTTACGAATTGGAGCACCAACGAGCTCTTCTGCACCATAACTACGCCTATCACCAACTCAGAAGTGGAGAATTCAAGTCAGCAAGCGAACTCTACAAAAAGTCCGTCAACACCCGTCAACCCCAGGACCCAAACTACCTCGGTTCACTAGAAGGATACATAAACGCCCTTACCAAAGAGGGACGGACCTCGAAAGATGAGTTGCTGCAAATCATAGAAGAAGGATTGACTCTTTCCAATAAAACGAAGAACAAAACGTTCTATCACTTCTTTACACTACACAAATTGAATGTTAAAGGAGACAAAAAAGGATATTACGAGTATTTGGAAGAAAAAGCCTATCCTCATTTTCAGGAAATGGGCTACGTACTTCCTATGGAGCATTACGGTGTGTTACTGTTTGATTATTATATGGAAAAAGAAGATGTGGAGAAAGCAAACTTCTATGCCAGAGGCCTAATGGAGAAGTTCCGGAAGAATAATCAGTTTGTATAACCTCGTAACAAAACGCAATGGAGATCTCCATTGCGTTTTAAGTGTTAATTTTCGTGTTACCTGAATCAGAGAGTTAAAGGAAGCATCTTCACTTTCTACTACATGTCGTGATTCAATAATTTCTTAAGATCCTCTCTCAGCTCTTGGATGGTCGCGTTCATTTGTTTTTGTTGTTTTCCCATTGCGAATATTTCAATGCTACTTGCGATGAATAAAAGGAATAAAATAATATTGACTAGTTCCATCATTTTTATACCCCCTTGAAGATCGTTCTACGCCAGGATACCATAATCAACCAAAAACCTCCTCCGTAAAAGGTTTATTCCAATAGTGATTTTGAATAAACGATCGGAGCGTCTATGCAATCCTTTGAATCAGCGACTAATTCAATTAAAGCAATACCAGTTATCTTCGCTTCAATGGAGTCTCCTCTTTCTAAACAATGCTTAAAGCCCTGAGATAATTTTTCAGGCGAAAGCTTATTGGCTAAAGTGCAGTGTGGAATCCATTTGTCAGGAAGATAGAGTGGATTAGCTGATTCATTGAATTCGTGAAAGAAATCATGATGATCCGAATGAAAGTTTAGCAGTTCTCTTGTGATGGTCGGGGAGAAAAATAGAGTTCCGAAGTTTAGAAATGAACCTACTGTGTTGAAGGTGATATCGATCGGTTTTTTATGTTCATAATACTCCTCTAATGCTTTTATGTATTTTTGCTTATCTAATTCGTTATAACTTCCTATCGTAATATGGGGACGTGCATCGTTGATTTCTTCCTCATAGTAAGAAATATCTCTATCGGTAAGTTCCTTCCATATTTCTTGTATCAACTCTTCAGTCTTTTCATCGAATATAGCGATTACCCAGTACATGGCTTAACCACCTTTCCTATTATACGGATTGTTCATAAGCCCTTCTTCCTTATACTGTAACATAGTCTATCTCACATTGTGTTCATAAACCCTTATTGGCAGACGCTTGAATAATTGTTGAATCAAGAATTTGTGCTGTAATCTAAAGCCTTTTCTCTTAAAATCATAAAAATCTTTGACATCGATAAGAAAATGATGTAAATTACCTTATGGACGAACATTTATAAAATAAACAAACTTTAATATTCGTGTTTAGGGGTGTAATTATGGAAAATGTATTTGATTACGAAGATATTCAATTAATTCCTGCGAAATGTGTGGTTAACAGTCGTTCTGAATGTGATACGAGTGTGACCCTGGGTGGACATACATTTAAGTTACCTGTGGTGCCTGCCAATATGCAAACGATTATTGATGAGAAAATCGCTGTATATTTAGCTGAAAATAATTATTTCTATATTATGCATCGCTTCGAGCCTGAAAAACGAATTTCATTTATTAAAGATATGAAGTCTCGCGGCCTAATTTCTTCCATTTCTGTAGGTGTTAAGGTTGAAGAGTATGCATTTGTAGAGCAATTAGCAGAAGAAAAGCTGACACCGGAATTTATAACAATTGATATTGCACATGGTCATTCCAATGCGGTAATCAGCATGATTCAACACATTAAAAAACACGTACCTGAGAGCTTTGTGATTGCCGGGAACGTTGGTACTCCAGAAGCTGTAAGAGAACTGGAACATGCTGGTGCTGATGCTACAAAAGTGGGAATCGGACCAGGGAAAGTATGTATTACGAAAATTAAAACCGGATTTGGTACAGGCGGCTGGCAGCTTGCTGCTCTACGCTGGTGTGCAAAAGCCGCTACAAAACCAATCATCGCTGATGGTGGGATCCGTACCCACGGTGATGTAGCAAAATCCATTCGTTTCGGTGCGTCCATGGTGATGATTGGTTCCCTATTCGCAGGCCATGAAGAATCTCCTGGGGATACAATCGAAAAAGACGGCAGGCTCTTCAAAGAATACTTTGGATCAGCTTCAGAGTTCCAAAAAGGCGAAAAGAAAAATGTTGAAGGTAAAAAAATGTTTGTTGAGCATAAAGGGTCACTGGAACATACGTTGACCGAAATGGAGCAAGACCTTCAATCCTCTATCTCATATGCAGGTGGAACGAAGCTTGAAGCAATCCGAACTGTGGATTATGTAGTAGTAAAGAATTCAATCTTTAATGGTGATAAAGTATATTAATAGTGAAATGTTGAAAAGGTGGGCAATTGATGCTCACCTTTTTTGACGAAATGTTCATTTCATAATGGATGGGTATGAGAAATACCTTTTCCTTTAGAAACCACTTTTGTGTCAGGGATACGAAGGTTTAATTCATCAAGCAATTGTTGGGGCTCTTTCAGACTGCCTTTGACAATATTGTATTGTGGATACCCCATTTTCACATTAACTTTAGACATGCGTTTTAGCTTATCCGGCATTTTCTCGCGGTATTTCTCTTCATTGGACAGAATGAGCCCGATAAAGGCATTCCGGTAAATCTCATAAGGGATATAGCTTTCTATATCTTCCCAGCTGATGTGAACGGGATGTTCCGGTAACACATATAAAATTAGATATTCCTGCGTCAGGCTTACATGAGGCACATTATAGGAAAGCTTTTTAAAAATCTGAATCAAGCAAAAAAGAAAGAACAATCCTCCTAACGCAACAATGATCCCCATAAAATAATTTACATCAACAAATAAGAATTCAAACGTTAAATACAAACACACAAGGACAAATAATATACAACCAATTGCTAACAAACTTAACCTTTTCTTAGATTCATAAAAATGAACAGCCTTCTCTTCCATCACCAATCCCCTTCCATAAATATACATATTCAATTTCATATACCCGATAGAACAAAAGTTAAACTCGTTAGTAAACCTGGAGGGACGGACCTCTAAAAAGGTAGGAATCACACTCCTTTGTAGGTCCGTCCCTCTTAACTTTTTATAGACACCGGGGGAAATTAAGCTATAATTAGTTTTAATATTATCTTGAGAGGTGAGGTGACTGTGATGAGATTGTTGTTATTGATGGCATTGTGCATGGTGTTTGGGACTGTTCCTGTTCAACAACAGAATCAAAGCCCGATTTTATTAAGTTTTGATGATGTGGCTACTATCTCTGACCATGTATTATTAACCGATGCAGACATGATTATCGACGTCGTCCCTTCACTGATTCAGAAACAAGGTGGTATGACTTCTAATAAAACTTCCATTCTTCCAACATTACACTTCATATTAATCCCATTAGCTGGATGTCTATTTAGCACTGAGATTTTTCCAGACTCATTGGGCTTCCTTGAAGTCGTCATGTCCCACTCAAATTACCTCTGATTCCTTACATTCTTAATATACATGTGATCGTAGACCCTTTTTTCTCTTTGCAGTTAAGAGTTTTTTTGCAGTGCCTATTAAAAATTAGCATTGGTCATTGAAAATTAAATGAAACTGAGGTGCATTCATATGGGAAATTATGAATATCGTAAGGAATCTATTGTTTGTTATGTCTTCTGCTCTCTCTTCCTTCTAAGCTTTGTTGGAACGATACTGTTATCTGGGGAAATGAGTGGAAATAGCATCATCTCATCCGTGCCTCGATTCTCTTGGGATATGATGATTAAGTGGAAAGAAATTGTTGAAATATTCGACTTGAAGTAAATTAAAGCAAAGTTCCGTACTGAAACTACTTCTATAATAAAGCGAGGAAATAAAAATGAATCTGGGTTTCGGTGAAATAGCGATTATCTTGTTCGTAGCACTGCTATTCTTTGGACCAAGCAAACTTCCAGAGCTCGGAAAAGCTGCCGGTGTGTCTTTGAGAGAATTTAAACAGGCGGTCAGTGGATTGATGGAGGATGAGGAGACAGACCATAATGGTGAAAAGAATATACTAAATAAAAATCAATAGTATTGCTTAACTGTTAGGGACGGACCTCTAACAGAATGAAAATCTGGTAATTTGGATCCTTTGGAGGTCCGTCCCTCTCAATAAAAAAACACGAACCTACGGCATAGGCAGGTTCGCGTGGTTTTTAGGTGAATCGAATGTTTTGTAGTGGTTTGATTGCTTGTGCGGATCGAGTTTCACCGTAGAATAGGATACTTGGTTCAATTACGATGGTTTCCCCCGTTGCTGCAGACCACTTGTTTGTTGATGCAACAAGAAGAACATCTTGATTTAAGTAAGCTTCTGACCGTTTTTTAGTGCTTGGGTGAACGAAGGTGATGGATTCTGGGTGATCATCCGATCCAACTGTAATAAATGGTGTATCTTTCAATACAAATTCTTCAAGGCCTGCATAGTATTTATGGATCATACCTTGTGTTGGAAGTTTAACGAAACTGGATGTTAACGTTTCACCAGCCTTGAAGAAAGCCTCCACATCCAGTAATTCGTTCGTATACGTTCTTCCTGAATCCTGCTGAATCTCTGCGTATACAGCCAGGACCGGCACTTCTGGAAGTGTTAACGCATATTGACGAAGAACAACCCCCTTCATCTTTTCATGCTCCTTAAATTCTGTTGTCAAACAAATCCCTGCCCACTGATGACCGTGTTGATCCATCCTTGTAACAGATCCGATTGCAGTTTTCTCTTTCAGCATTGAATAGGTACTAACGGCTTGGAAAGAGTACCTGATACCTCCACCCCACGGATTCCACCACGCCCGTGGGCCCGGGTTTGGATATTGATGATCCAACGTTTCCTTACCGTCAATCGATAAGGAATAGATACCAGGATAATAAGCAGATGACGCTTTAAACGAAATGACACTATTATCTACAGACCAGACATCTTCGTTCCTCTCAACCTTCACTTCCTTCTTCCCCTTAACAAGTTGCATAACTTCAACTTTTCCGAAGTGGCTTTTGGAATCGAATTCCCCTTCTATCCATTTTACACCTGGTGAAGAATGCTCTAGTCCAAGGTTCACACGGGTTACTGCTTCAGCTTTATCCACTTCTTTTACGAACGTTACATTTTCTGAATGAACGGTTAATTTACCATGAATAAAAGGAGTAAGCTTGGATTGGAACAAATATTCTTCCCTTTTTCCAACAGAAGAAATAATATCTCCACCTGTTTTATCTAACGCATACAGGGGCAGCTCTTTCATGTCCCCTTCATCACCCAACACCAACTCCCGCCACTTTGACCAGTGGTTGGAAGTATTGATCCCGACCAGGATGGGACCTAAACACGTTTTTTCCTGGGATTGTATCATGTCGATTTTATATTCAAGAGCCATTCGCCAATCATCTTTTCTTCCAAGAGCTTCTTCTGGCCAAGCAAGGCCGATAGTATCCCCAATTGAAGAACGTGTGAAAATCCAACGTTCAGCCATATCTTTATCATAAATATATTCCATAAAAGGAACCAGTGACTCATTCCCGATTAAGACTCCATCCCTTTGGGGGATAGCCATTCCTTCAAAGTTTATAAAAACAGGCTGGATGAAGGAAAGATGCTTCCTGTCATCTTCTCCGGAATTCACCACTTCATGTTTGATCTCCACTAAGCCATCACCGTAAATCTTAAAATAGGTGTTCAAAAGTATGGAGGAAAATGCATCTGACTTTAGTGTTGTTTTCATCACAAAAGCTTCAGGAAGCTCAATAAATTCTACAGAAGAGGCTTCTTTCTTAGAAAACTCTTCACTATAGGGTTTTCCGAATTTTGGTGTGAAGAAAGTTATCGGATCTTGGATTGAATTCATAGAGCCTACCTTGACGATATGGTTTCGTTTTTCAATCTCTACGTAGTGGGGACCGTTAAACCCGATCCAATGCTCTTCTGTATCGCCACCAAATTTCGCTCCAAATCCCGGTAGAGCCAATGACAGCTGAGTGGAAAAAGCAGTCACGTCCCCGTTTTTCCGTTCAACCTCTACATTCACTTCTTCTGACAAAAAGCCATTTTTCAATAGCTGGATCGGAAGTGGAATCGACACTCTCTTTTTCCCTTCGATTTTTGCCATCACTTCTGAGGTTTCCCACTCTACTACCTTATTTAAAGGAAGTTTGATCGTCCATGTAGTTTCTTCTTCTAATTGGCTTTCCAAATCAAGATAGAGCATTCCTTTACCATGGGTTTTCCAATTCTTTTTTACCGATTTTAAATGAAGCTTCCCAGCTTGTTTAGGAAACACCCCCAGTGCTAATGGGATTGATTGACCATCCACCTCAACCGCCACCCCGACAGTCGGGTGAGTCTTCCAGGGACTTGGTTGGCTAGTTGGCATGGAGACACTGACAGGGAATTCTCCAATCCAGTTCTTAGACACTAAAACGGTCTCATGGAATTCATGCTTTACATGAGGAGATGATATTCCATTTAGGGATATTTCAACAGGTTTCTCTTTGCGATTTTCTACATGATAAGTCACATAGTGTTCTTTTTTCTCGAGCATCTTAAAGTCAGGCAGCCTCATTTCCACTAAAAAATCCTGCGTTTCAATTAAGCGAATGCCTCTTCCCGTTCGTTCAAATTGTATACGAACGAACTCATTTTCTGCTTCCCATTTGTATTCGTAATAAGTATGATCTCGATCTTTCAGTCCATCGGGTTGGATTTCAATTAAACGCTGACTCGTTGTATACCAATCATGCTTCTCAAAAAATGGCTTCAGCCAGTCAATTTGGAGCACCATCGGAATAAAATTCATCAGATGTACTGTGTCATCGCGCTCTTCCCAGAAGAATCCGCATTTTTTGTACAGAGGCACGGCTTTTGTATTACCCGCCCACGTAAATAAATCCAGTCTCGGCCATTTTAATTCCACAGTCTTTTCTAACGCTTTCAGTACGAGTTGTTTGCCGATCTTCAAGCCCTGATACTTGGGGTGCACGTTCAGAAGAGGAATGTATAGGGCACCTTCATCCTCACGATATTCAGACAATCCGCAGTAGCCTGCTATTTCATCTCCCACCATTGCCAAAAATAGATGGAGATTTGTGGAGTTGGCTTCTTTATCTTTCACATCTTGTTCAGTGGTGACAATGGAATCTCCACCCCAGTTTTCACGGCTTTCATTCCACATTTTCGCAATTCCTTTTGCTAAACCTTCATGATATTCTACGATTTTCACTTGCTCTATAGTCGTCTTCATAATGTCCTCCTGCGCTAGGTTTTATTATATATAACCCCATCCTTATTGATTTTTTGCATTGCATCGACGATTTTAATCATCGTCATCGCCTCCTTTCATTTAGTTGGAAAGATTTTCTTCCTCACACACAGTTTAAGATTTTATGATGAGTAAGTAAAGAATATTCTAATTTTAAAAATATTTCATTTACTCATGTAATTGTAAGCTAAATGGAAAATGCAGAATAATTTCAGCCAGACTAGACAAACCTACAAGATAAAAAGAAGGTTATGGTATTGAAAATGAAACGACATATCCCAATTGTTCTATGCATGATTTTTATTGCATACTCACCAATAGTTGACCTGAAACCCATTCACGTACACGCTCAACAAGAGATTCCCTCTTATGCTAAATGGGGAAGTCTGGCAGTGAAAAAAACTAAAGAGAAATATCCTGATGCAGCGATCGTTGACTATCTTCATATCGGGAAGGAAAACGGATCGAAGGTATCGACTGAGAAGTTTAAGCTATGGTTAAAACGTGGGGGGAAAGAATTTGGTGTGTTTGTGGACATTCAGTTTGAAACAGATACTGAAAAGCTGATTAATATCAAATTCACAGAAACGGATCGATAATTAATAGGTTTGAAACAATAAAAGAGATCAAAGGATTATAATTCCCTTTGATCTCTTTTTAGTTTACAGCTTCACTCTCTGCAATCGTAATGCATTCAAGACAACAGACACAGAACTAAATGCCATTGCAGCTCCAGCAAGCCATGGTGCTAATAGTCCGATTGCGGCAACTGGGATGCCGAGTGAGTTATAGGCCAGTGCCCAAAACAGGTTTTGTTTAATATTACGTATGGTTTTCTTACTCATGAAGATAGCATCGGCGATACTGTTCAAGTCACCGCGGATGAGGGTGATATCGGCAGCTTCCATGGCAACGTCCGTACCTGTTCCGATCGCCATTCCGATATCCGCCATCGCAAGTGCAGGAGCATCATTGATTCCATCCCCGACCATCGCGACTTTCTTTCCGTCCTCCTGCAGTTTTTGAACTTCCATTGCTTTTCCTTCAGGCAATACTTCTGCAATTACATGCTGAATGCCAGCTTCCTTTGCAATTGCTTCAGCGGTTCGCTGATTGTCACCTGTGATCATGATGACTTCTAACTCCATATCCTTTAACCGTTGAATGGCTTGTTTCGAAGTATCTTTTATAGTGTCCGCTACAGCGACAAGACCGGCATAGTTCCCATTAAAAGCAACAAGCATAACCGTCTTCCCTTCTGTTTCGAGGGCTAGTTTGGTTTCTAACACGTAATCGATGTGAACACCCTCTTGTTCCATCAATTTCGTGGTACCGATGACTACATCTGTACCTTCTACTTTTGCTTTTACACCATACCCTGGTATAGAATCAAAATCTTCACTACCTAATAAAGGAATCCCTTTTTCTTTAATCCCTTTAACAATTGAAACAGCAAGTGGATGCTCAGAAGACCGTTCCACCGCTCCAACCAAAGCAAGAAAATTCTCTTCATCAAAACCAGTTTCCACTTTTACATCTGTTAAAACCGGTTCACCATTTGTAACAGTACCCGTTTTGTCGAGTATAACGGTTGTAATTCCGTGGGTCGATTCCAAATGCTCTCCGCCTTTAAAGAGAATCCCGAATTCTGCTGAACGTCCGGATCCTGCCATTATCGAAGTCGGAGTCGCTAATCCAAGGGCACAAGGACAGGCAATCACAAGTACGGCAATCAGTTTTTCAAGTGCTTCGGCAAAATTACCTGGTTCAACCCAAATGTACCAGACAAGAAATGTAAGGACTGCAATACCTACAACAATAGGGACAAATATTCCCGATATTGTATCCGCTAACCTTTGAATAGGAGCCTTGGAACCTTGAGCATCCTCCACCACTTTGATAATTTGTGCCAGAGCTGTATCCCTTCCTACCTTTGTAGCTTTCATTTTAAGGAATCCGTTTTTATTCATTGTGGCACCGATTAATGTATCACCTATAGATTTATCCACCGGAACGCTTTCTCCTGTAATCATCGATTCATCAAGTACTGAACGACCTTCGATGACTTCTCCATCTACAGGTACTTTTTCACCTGGTTTGATGTATACAATATCTCCTGCTACAACGCCTTCTAAAGGAATTTCCACTTCATTCCCGTCTCTTTCCACCGTTGCTGTTTTAGCTTGAAGACCCATAAGCTTCTTTATGGCTTGAGAAGAACGACCTTTTGCCTTGGCTTCAAACAATTTTCCGAGAATAATGAGTGTGATTAAAATGGCACTTGTTTCAAAATATAACTCAACCATATGCATTCCCGATCCAATGGACCTATAAGCAAGAAACACACTGTAAAAGTAAGCAGCAGATGTACCAAGTGCAACCAATACATCCATATTGGCACTATTGTTCTTTAATGCTTTATAAGCACCAACGTAAAATTGTTTCCCGATAATAAACTGTACAGGTGTTGCTAAAGCCATTTGCACCCAAGGGTTCATTAAGATTTCAGGTAATGGGATGAACGATGTAAATTCAAAATGACTGACCATTGACCATAATAGGGGCAGAGATAATAATAGTGACCATATGAATTTACGCTTTTGCTTCTGAATCTCCTGAAGTTTATGATCGGTTTGTTCTTCTTGATTGTCATCATTTTTCACTGTTGCACGGTAGCCAATTGAATCAACCTTTTTAATGATTTCATCTGTCGAGATTGTCCCAGGGGCATACTCAATGGTTGCTTTTTCTAAGGCCAAATTAACCGTTGCATGTTGTATACCATCTTGCTTATTTAATACTTTCTCGATTCTTGCAGAACAAGCGGCACAGGTCATCCCGCTAATATCAAACTCGGTTTTTTCGAGTTGTACGTCATAACCTAGATCTCGAATCACTTTTTGAAGATCCATTGGTTTCACTACTTCAGGATTGTATTTTACCGCTGCTTTCTCCATCGCGAAGTTGACCGCTGCCTTTTCTACACCTTCCATTTTATTTAAACCTTTTTCGATTCGATTCGCACATGCAGCGCAAGTCATTCCTGTTATATCTATATTGCTTTCTTTATGCTGAGCCATATCTCAACCCTCCATACCTATACGGGGTATACTTCTTTGTAAAAGAAAACCGTGCTGAGAAAGCACAGTATCCTTACACAACATCATATCCCTGATCATCGATTGTTTCTTTGATGTCATCAAGCTTTACTTGTGAATCATCGAATTCAACTTCTACTTTCTTTCCTTCCAGACTTACTCGCACCGATTTCACACCGGCTAATTTAGCAACACTGCCTTCAATTGCTTTAACACAATGTCCGCAAGACATACCTTCCACTGTTAACGATTCTTTTTGCATCTGTATACACTCCTTTATTTTTTCATAAGTTTTTGAATGGTAACCATAACTTCATCTAATACTTCTGTGTCACCTTCTTGAATCCGATCAAGAACACATGTTTTCATATGACCTTCTAATAGAATTTTGGCTACGCTGTTGAGGGCAGATTGAGTGGCGGATATTTGTGTAATGACATCATCACAATACGTATCGCGCTCAATCAAGCCTTTAATTCCTCTTATTTGACCTTCAATTCGATTTAATCGAGTTACAAGGTTTTTCTTAACATTATCAGAATGATGGCTTTTCCGAACTTGTTCGTCTGAGCACGCAGCATGATCTATAACACGCTCTTCTTCTTGAATCACGGATGGGTTAATCTCAGGATATCTTTCATTCTTTTCATCGGTCATTTTCCCACCTCCATGCTCTAAATATACTATACCCCATTACGGTATGTAAAGGGATTTGATTTATAATAAAAAGCGTGCTTCCTCATTGGGATGCACGCCTTTAGTATCAATTCAATATGTATGCTAATCGAGATCATCTTTAGGGTGGGAGATATTTATTTCAGTAGAAGCAGTGGCCACACCGATAATGGTGCCTTCTTCATTTAATAGGGGGTGGGCGTATACATTATAGGAAATCGTTCCTGTTTTTAAAGTAATCGAGATCACTCGATTGATGGGGGCCTTTTCTTCTAATACTTCCTCTTTCAACTTCATTAATGCCCTATTCCCTTCATTATTATCAAGCTCTACGTCGGTTTTTCCAATGTGATCGTCTGGAACAAGATCAGGAGTATTAAATATCCAGGTATAGCGTAATTGAGTATCACAATGTGCGAGCACGACAGGTGCATTCTGTAAAGCAATCGAGAATGGATTTTCCTCGAGATTAAAGCTGGATGCATGGAAGTCCAATACTTCACCAAGCTTTACAGTGACCTCACTGCTCGGTTTGCGGATCCCGTTCTCGATTTGGGCATAGTAGGACCTTTCAATGAAAGCTTTCGAAGCCACTTCCTGTTGGGTCATCTTTTTCATTTTTCTCAACTTAATAAGCCAAGTTCTTTTATTCAATCCTCAGTACCCCTTTCTGAACCTTAATGGCAGAAAAGCAATGTATAAAATCTATTAGAGGGTGGCTAAACAGAAACATTCCCAAATGGTATCATTCGATATAATAGAATAGTAGGAAAGTATTTAAATGACCTACTCTTTAATCTTCATCATGTTGTGAATCTTCTTCTTGTAAAGTGATCTCTTCATGAGATATCTATACGTCCTCATTTAGTATCATTGCTTATGTACTCTTTATTGAAAAGCATAACATAAAATCCAGCGATTCCTCTATCCTTTTTCCAAATATATTTACATAATTGTAAAACTCGCAATTTTGATCATTAGTAGGGGGTTATTATATGTCAATGAATGCAATTCATGACGAAAACAAGTACCTTGAATTCATTAACAACATAGTAGATTCAAAAATTAATTTGATTCAAGAAAGAACAAACAATGATACTTCTTACCCTAATATTGTAAATGTACCCCTGCGAAAATGGAGAGGGGAAATGATTGAGCATTTAGCCCAATCACTGCGTTCTCATGATATTCAACAATCAATTGATAAATGGGCATGTTCTACTATTACTTTATTTAAGCAGTTGGAAATTTCACTTGAAGTAGCTCTAGGAGATCTTCATTACTTCCGGCATGAAATTGGAAAATTAATTAAAACTAACGCAATTGAGAATGAACTGTCCTTAGAAACGTTTTATGACATTCTTTCTCTTTTTCATTCAGGAGTGGATCGAGCCATTTATCGCCTTACTGTTTCCTATTCTAATTCCCTTGCAGGAACGGTCAGCTCTGAACTTTCTATACCGATTGTGAAAGTGACAAATACGATTGCCGTTCTTCCTCTTATAGGAGATATAAATTCAGGACGTGCGAAGGATTTAATGGAAAGGGCACTATCAGAAGGAGCTTCATTGGAGCTGAATTATCTGATTATTGACTTGTCCGGAGTGTCGGTTGTGGATACAATGGTAGCAGATCAACTCATCAAAGTTGTAGCTGCGCTTAAATTAGCTGGAATTCAAGCAATCCTAACAGGCATAAGGCCCGAAATCGCTCAAACCATGGTCAACCTGGGCATCGTAATTAAGCATATACCCACGTTCGCCAGTCTTCACACGGCGCTTTTACATTTGCAAAAGTCAAAAAGCATCCTGAAGATTTAGGATGCTTTTCTTATGGTAAAGGTTGTTTGAGGTATAGAGAAAATTCAAATCAGGCTAAGCCACTTTTTTACAAATCAGGCTTAGTTAAATAATCAAATAGAAGCTTACCGATTTCCGCAATTGTGTCTCGCGCAGATTCGCTTTCCCCAAGACCATCAATTAATACAACTATGTAGGCAGTTTTTTCTTCATACCGAACAATAGCACAATCATGTTCAACCCCAGGTAATTCCCCTGTTTTGTTTGCTATAAAGACTCTTTCCCTGTCCATTCTTGCCGGAAGCTTGGTACCAAATTGCTGCTGATGCAATATAAATAGCATCTTTTCACGGCTTTGCTCACTGAATAGCGGGCTCTTGTCCAGTATACGTAAGCAGGTGATGATATCAGAAGCAGAGGTGAAATTGTCATACCCTTGTTCCATTGCTTGAAAATCCATCAGTTTCCGCCCAAGATTAGTGTGTTTTAATGCTAAAGATTTACAAAGGTTATTTATTGCTTCTGATCCTATACGGTCGATAATTAGATTCGTCGCGGTGTTATCCGACACTATGATCATGAGTGTGAGGAGGTCTTCTACCGTCAGCGAAATATTTTCGGAGAGTGTTGACAACACTCCTGCCCCTCCCACTCTATCCTCTTTAGGGACCATTACCGTTTCATTTAAATCGATTTTCCCTTGCTCTGCCTGACGAAAGCCTTCAAGTAAGATCGGAACCTTGATTAAACTTGCGGCAGAAAAAGGAGTGTCATTATTGATTTGGATGGAGTGTGTTGGCAGGTCAATGGCTACACTGACTCTGCCTATGCATTTATCAATAGCGTCCAGAATTCTTTCCTCTAATAATTTCACGTTCATTCACTATTCATCCTTTACTTTGTGACCGCTACTTCGTCATGATCCTTGGTGATTTCATTGTCGTACAAGTGACAAGCAACAAAGTGCTGTTCTTCTACTTCCTTCCATTTAGGTTTATGGCTGGCGCAAGCTTCCATGGCTACAGGACAACGGGTTCTGAATACACAGCCACTTGGTGGATTAATCGGGCTGGGGATTTCCCCTTGAATGATCATTCGTTCACGCTCATCCTCTACATCGGGATCAGGGATGGGGATAGCTGAAAGTAAGGCTTGGGTATAAGGGTGGAGAGGTTTTTTATAAAGCTCCTTACTCTCGGTTAATTCAACCATATGTCCCAGATACATCACCCCGATGCGTTTACTTATATGCTTTACCATGGAAAGATCATGAGCAATGAACAAAAAGGTCAAACCCTTTTCTTTTTGAAGCTTTTTCAGAAGGTTTACGATTTGAGCTTGAACGGAAACATCCAGAGCAGAAATCGGTTCATCGGCGATGATGAAATCCGGATTAAGGGCAAGAGCCCGTGCTATGCCAATACGCTGACGCTGTCCGCCACTGAATTCGTGGGGATAGCGATTAGCATGATCCCTATTCAGCCCGACATCTTCCAGCAACTGATAAATACGTTCCATCTGCTCTTTTTTATCCCGGTATAAATTGTGTGCCTCCATCGGTTCTGCAATTATTTCACGTACCGTTGAACGGGGATTAAGAGAAGCGTACGGATCCTGGAAAATCATCTGCATGTTTCGATAAAAGGATAGCTTTTCTTTTTCAGAGAGTGAATGAACGTTCCTCCCGTCATACAGGACTTCCCCATCTGTCCTGTCATACAAACCGATAATGGTACGGCCTGTCGTCGACTTCCCGCAACCCGATTCCCCTACTAAACCGAATGTCTCACCTTTATAAATATCAAATGAAATACGATCCACTGCCTTTAAGGTTTTACCTTTTTCAAGCTGAAAATATTTTTTTAATTCCTTTACTTCTAGTAGTTTGTGATTCGTCATGATGATTCCTCCGATTCCTCCCAGTAGCGCCTTGCAATACATAGCTCTTTCTCGTAGTAGGTACCTTTCAGGGAAATAATTTCAATGGTTTTCCCAGTATTGGGAGAGTGGATCATCTTTCCGTCACCATGATAGATTCCAACGTGGTGAATGCTTCCCTTCCCTTCTTCATAAGCAAAAAATAAAAGATCACCAGGCTCTAATAGATCCAGTGCTACTTCTTTTCCGGCTTTTGCCTGGTCATTTGCATCTCGGGGAATCAGATAACCATTTGCCTTGCACATGGTATAGCTGAAGCCTGAGCAATCAAACCCATAGCTCGTCATCCCTCCCCATAAATAAGGTAGATCAAGAAATGTTTTTCCAGAATTGACGATGTCTTGGCCGCTACTCTTTTGATCGTTAACCTGTGTAGTTGAGATGATCACATCTTTCTGTTTTAAGAAGCGTGTACCTAACGGAGTCATAACCTCAATAACATGATCATGCTCTTTCACAACGGGTAAAGTCGTTTGGAAACTGAGTTCCAATTCTACCTCATCATACTCATTGATTAAATCCGCAAATTTGCTTGTGATTATGGCATATGTATCCGTTTGAGGGAACTCCCCGTGTGAAAGTTGAACGCTAGGGACCCAACCAGGGTATCCTTGATTGTCTTTGGATGTGGCTTGGTCTGGTATGATCACATGAGACCAACCGTCCTCCTCTTCCATCACCATTACTTCCTGTCCGAATAAAGCTTGAGATTGTATACGGTTTTCATCGCAAAGAGCCAACCGGGTTTCATGTGTCAAGGATTCTAACCATTCGTTGATTTGCACAGGATTGGAAACGGCAGATGAATCCAAATCACGGGCTGAATCCTTGGATGTCCATACAGTTGATACGGGTACTGATATTAGCGCTTTTGTCGTCATATTAATTCCCCCTAGTATTCATTTAAACTAGTACTCTCTCTATCCCTAATCCAGGTTGGGTGGGCATCGTTATCATTCGACCGTTATATTCTATGCCTCCCACTACAATATCTTTTGCCAACATAAGAGGGGCGTCGAAATCAAATCGTGTCACGTTTTTCTTGCTTGCTGCAAAATGAGCGGCTGCCGTAATCCCGAGGCGCGTTTCAATCATGCTCCCTACCATACATTCGACACCACAAACCTCCGCAAGATCGTTAATTTTCTGAGCGTAATAAATGCCCCCTGCTTTCATGAGTTTGATATTTATCAGGTCTGCACTGCGGGTTTTTAACACTTCAAATGCTTGATATGGTGTAAAAACACTCTCATCTGCCATAATCAGTGTATCCACACCATCAGTGACTCTCTTCAGCCCTTCAATGTCATGAGCAGATACAGGCTGCTCGACTAACTCAATGTTAAGATCAAGGTTTTCCATTTTACGAATCGCTTTGACTGCCGCTTTCGATTCCCACCCTTGATTGGCATCCAGTCGAATTTTGATATCATACCCGATTCGTTGGCGGATCTCATGAATTCTTTTAATATCCGTCTCGATATCATCTTTTCCCACTTTTACCTTCAGTACGTTAAAGCCTTGCTTCACATAGGCTTCTGCATCTTCACCCATTTCCTTTGGACTATTAACGCTCACAGTATAATCGGTCTCCAGCCCATGGCGGTACCCGCCGAGAAATTGATAGAGTGGAAGATTGCAGTGCTGAGAAAGGCAATCATATAAGGCCATATCTACAGCTGCCTTTGCGCTTGAATTACGAACAAGTAATGAATGTAATTGTTGAAAAAGCTGTTCATAATTTAAGAGACTCTTACCCATGATGGCCGGCTTGATCACTTGTTGGATGGCCCATTCAATGCTGGATAAGCTGTCCCCTGTAATGACAACTGTTGGCGGTGCTTCTCCCCATCCAACAGTCCCGTCATCACACGTTAATTTCACAACTATGGCTTCTGCCACTTCAACGGTGCGCAATGCAGTTTTAAAAGGGGTATGCAGGGGGACAGCTGTTCTGAATGTTTCCAGTTGATGGATCTTCACTTATTCTCATCCTCTCTTATGCCGGTTTCAACAATAAATGTTTGGTTATACGTATTCAATCGTCCCATGCTTCCTAATGGTATGGCTATACTAGGGGAAGAGTGACCGATATGAAATCCTTTTAAAACAGGTATACCTGCATCTGAAATATGTTCTTTGAGCACCTCATCAAGAGTCAGAGATTGTTCGTGTTTTTCTGGCACACAGTTTTTGAAATCCCCGATGATGATGCCGGATGCGTCATGGAATTTTCCCGCCATTTTCAGCTGATTCATCATTCGGTCCACTTTATAAGGTTCTTCATCGATATCCTCGATAAATAGGATTTTACCTTTTGTATCCAATTCAAAAGGTGTCCCTAATGTGCTAACCAATAAGGTAAGATTTCCACCTGTTACAGGTCCGCTTGCTTTACCTTTTACAACTGTTTCCAACGGGGATAGCTTGTTTGTATACTCGATGTCTTTCGCATGAAACAACTGTTCAAAAGACTTCTTCGTTAAGTTATGTACATCCGAAAGGCCAATATCAGAACTTAACATTGGCCCATGAAATGTCACGATTCCAGTTTGTTGATGAATAGCTGTATGTAAAAAAGTGATATCACTATATCCCCAAAAGATCTTCGGGTTTTTCCCTATCAAGTTGTAATCCAATCGGGATGCGATCCGTCCTGTGCCGAAACCGCCGCAAGCACAAATGATGGCTTTAACGTCACTGTCTTTGAACATCATATGTATATCTTCTATCCGCTCTTGATCATAACCTGCCAGGTACCCATATTTCTTATGGACAGATTTACCCAGTTTTATGTCCAAACCTAATTCTTCAAGAAATGATAAGGCATTTTTTAATGGCTCTGGTTTCGGAGGGCTTGCAGGAGAAATAACTCCTATTGTATCCCCTTTTTTGAGTCTTGCCGGTTTTATCACCATACGCTGTCTACCCCTTTCGTAGAAAAAGAGGGAGCAAACGCAAAGCTTCAAACAGCCTTGCGTCTTCTCCACTCAATCTTAGTTCAAGCACTTATTTCTTATCTGCCCATTTTAATTCCATATATCCAACTGGATGACGAACGATGCCGGAAACATCTTCATTTTGTAAATACACGTGGTTGTAGAAATGGACTGGAATGATCGGCATTTCATCCATTAAGATTTTCTCAGCTTCATACATTAATTTGAAGCGCTTCCCTTCATCTGCTTCATTCATGGCTTGTTTGATTAAGCCGTCAAACTTTTCGTTACTCCAACCTGTTCGGTTCATAGAGTGGCCAGTTTGGAAGTTCTCCAGGAAGTTGATGGGGTCTGCGTAATCTGCCAGGAATGAGCTTCGTGATAATTGGAATTTCAATGCTTTTTGCTCGTCTTGGAATACGTTCCATTCCATATTGGCTAATTTAACGTCAACCTCCAAATTTTCCTTGAACATTTGTTGAAGGGCTTCAGCGATTTTCTGATGTGTATCACTAGTGCTGTACGTTAAGGTTACTTCAGGAAGCTTATCGTATCCTTCTTCTTCCATTCCTTTTTTCAGAAGGGCTTTCGCTTCTTCGATATCTGTTTTCACTAAATCTCCATTTGCTTCCCGGAAGTCTTTTCCTGAAGGATCTTTGAAACCTTTTGATACGAAGCCGTATGCTGCTTTTTCTTTGTTCTTTGTCACGTAGTCGACCATTTGCTGTTGATCTACCGCCATGGCAAATGCTTTACGGATGTTTTGGTTTTGGAAAGGCTCTTTTTCTAAGTTGAAACGGTAGAAGTAAGTTCCTGCTTGATCTTCTACATTGACTTTACCTTCTTCGAATAACTGTTTACTTAAATCAGCCGGTACATCCGCTGTATCCAGCTCACCTGTTTTGAATAATTGATAATCGGTGTTTGTATCGTTTACCATTGCCCAGTGAACTTTATCCAATTTCACTGAACCTTTATCCCAATATTGATCATTCTTCTCCATTACAAAGTGGCTGTCATGCTCCCATTCAGTTAATTTAAAAGGCCCATTTGCAACGAATGTATCAGCTTCTGCAAACCACTCAGGGTTATCAGTAGCAACCTTCTCATTGATTGGGAAGAACGCTGGATTCGCAATGACGCTTAAGAAATACGCTTGTGGACTAGTTAGAGTGACCTCAAATGTTTTCTCGTCCTTCGCTGTTACCTTCACTTCATCTGCTGACCCTGTACCTGTATTGAAGGCTTCTCCACCTTCAATGAAATAACCTAAGAAGGCAGCCGGTGACCCCGTTTCCGGATTCAACAGACGTTTCCAAGCAAAAACGAAGTCTCCAGCTGTTACATCATCTCCATTAGACCATTTGGCATTGTCGCGAATGTGGAATGTGTATACTTTTCCGTCTTCAGACACGTCCCATTTTTCTGCCATTGCCGCTTCGGGTTCATGATTAGCGTTTAAGCGAGTCATCCCTTCCATTAAATTGTTTAGTGCTGTCCAGGAATAGGAGTCGAATCCAATGGGAGGATCAAAAGACGTCGGTTCTGCACCATTATTCAAGTGAAGAACCTTTCCTGTATTTTCTTTCTTACTGTCTTCACTGCTTGATTCACTGCCTGCATCCTTCGTAGCTGTACAAGCTGCCAATACAAACAAGAGCATACCTACTAAAAAAAGTGATAATAGCTTCTTCATGTTCTTCCCCCTCTTATTCTTTTTATCTATCAAACAATTAACCTAACGGATGGTTAAGCTAATCGATGAAAGCATCGCTTTTTTGGCACGTTTATCCTGAAGCCAGCAGTAAACGTGGTGATCATCTGATAGCTGTGTCTTCGATGGATATACACGGTCGCACACTTCCATCGCCTTTTCACACCTTGGAACGAAAGGACATCCAACAGGTGGTGAAAATAAATCAGGCGGTGAACCGGGTATCGGAATCAGATCTTCCCCATCAAGATCAAGTCTTGGAACAGATTTTAGTAACCCTTGTGTATACGGATGTTGAGGATGATAGAAGATCTCTCTTCTGGTTCCTTCCTCTACAATTTTACCGGCATACATGACGGCAATACGATCAGCAACTTGAGCTACTACACCTAAATCATGGGTAATCAAAATAATCGAAACACCGGTTTTCTGCTGGATTTCTTTGAATAATTCCAATATCTGCGCCTGAATGGTTACATCGAGAGCTGTTGTTGGCTCATCGGCGATTATAACGTCTGGTTCGCATACGAGTGACATGGCAATGACAATCCGCTGCCTCATTCCCCCACTAAATTGATGGGGATATTGCTTTAATCGTTCTTCAGGGTTTGGAATACTGACAAGTGTCAGCATCTCAATCGCTTTTTGTCTGGCCTGTTTCTTGGAAACATCGTTATGCTGTAGAATTCCTTCTATTATTTGCTCCCCGATTGTCAGGGTCGGATTCAGAGCTGTCATGGGATCCTGAAAGATCATCGAGATATCGGCCCCTCGAATCTTTCGCATTTGCGGTTCGGTTATGTTTAAAAGGTCTTTTCCTTTAAATAGTATCCTGCCGTTAGTCACTTTCCCGGGAGGGCTCGGAATTAATCTCATAATGCTTTGAGAGGTGACACTCTTTCCGCATCCAGATTCGCCGACAATGGCAAGCGTTTCCCCCTTATGTAAATCAAAGCTCACTCCCCGTACCGCTTTGACTTCTCCCCCATATGTCGAAAAATGTACATGTAGATCTTGTACAGATAATACTTGATTCATGATGCTTACCTCCTTAGCTTCGGATCAAGTGCATCCTGTAGTCCATCACCTAAAACGTTGAATGAGAACATAGTTAGTGAAATAAATAAAGCCGGGAAGAATAATCGCCACCAATACCCTGATAGAATCGTAGATAAGCCGTCATTAGCCATGACTCCCCAACTTGCATACGGTGCTTGAATTCCCAATCCAAGGAAGCTTAGGAATGCTTCCGCAAAAATAGCGCTAGGTACGGTCAGTGTCATCTGAACGATAATCGGTCCCATTGTATTAGGCAGGAGATTCTTACGAATGATACGGGCTGTTTTCGTACCAAACGTTTTAGAAGCAAGGATGAACTCATAGTTTTTAATTTGGAGCACTTGTCCCCTTACAATTCTGGCCATCCCGATCCAGCCCGTCACGGTTAAGGCAACGATAATGGTGAGCAGGCCCGGTCCCATCACGACCATTAATAAAATCACAACTAATAGGTAAGGTAATCCGTATAGAATTTCAACAATACGCATCATAACGTTATCGGTTTTACCACCCTTATAACCTGCTACGCCTCCATATACAATTCCGATAACAAAATCAATGAGTGCTGCCATAAAGCCAACAAACAAGGATATGCGTGCACCGTACCACGTACGGGTAAATACATCTCGCCCCATATCGTCGGTACCAAACCAGTGATCACCGGAAGGCGGCAGGTTTTGGTTCGAAAGTGTTTGCTTCGTTACGTCATGGGGAGAAATAATAGGGCCAATGATTGCCATCACAATTAATCCGATTAAGAAAACAAAGCCAAGCATTGCCAGCTTATTTTTCACAAGACGCTTCCACGCATCTTGCCAATAGGAAAGACTAGGTCGGACCACCGCTTCGGCATCATCTTTATTCCTCTTCTTAGGTGTAAACCACTCATCCAGTACGTCTGGAGTCACATTTGGTTCTTGGTGTTTTGGAACTCCCATTATTTAGCCTCCTTCTTATGTAACTTAATACGGGGATCCAGGAAACCATAAGCTAAATCTACTAAAAACAGCATAAGTATGAGAAATGCACTGTAGAATACAGTCGTCCCCATTATGACGGGATAATCACGCTGATTGATGCTTTCCACGAAATACTTTCCCATTCCCGGAATTGCAAAGATTTGTTCTATAACGAATGTTCCTGTTAATATTCCTGCTGCTAGAGTACCCAGTACAGTTACAACCGGAAGTAAGGCATTGCGCAGGGCATGCTTAAACACAATTTTGATTGGTGACAACCCTTTGGCACGGGCTGTTCGAATATAATCCTGGGTTAACACTTCCAACATACTCGAACGAGTCAGACGGGCAATGATGGCCATTGGCCCTGTCGCTAATGCCAAGGTCGGGAGAACCATGTGATGCCAACTAGTCCATGTGGCTACAGGGAAGATTCCCCTGTTTACAGCCAATTCCTGAATAAGTAATGTTGCCATCACAAAGTTTGGAATCGAAATCCCAAGTACGGCGAAGGTCATTGCCATGTAATCTATGATTCCGTTATGTCTGAGAGCAGCCAATACCCCTAAAATAATGCCAGACAATACTGCAATCACGAGAGTAATCATTCCTAATTCAAAGGAAATTGGAAATCCCCTTCCTAATAAGTCATTTACGGTTTGTGATGGTTGTGTAATTGATGGACCAAAGTCTAATGAAACAAGGGACTTCAAATAGAGAAAATATTGAACCATCACCGGCTCATTTAAATGATAATGAGCTTCTAGATTTTGCTGTACTATCTCACTTGTATTTCGCTCTTCATTAAACGGTGACCCTGGTATGGCATGCATTAAGAAAAATGTTAATGTCACAATCAGCCATAATGTAATCAGCATGGCCAGAAGTCGTTTCAATAAATATGTACCCATTGATCTCACACTTTCTAACAGAATGTTGTTCGCATCGCCAGTTCAGTCATCACAAGCATGGCTCTATAGGCTTCAAGGATATCTTTCGCCTCAAATCGTACAGTGGTTGTGCCTTCTTCCAGTACTGTTCCTGGCATAAGACTTGCCCACTCCGCTTGGCCATAATTCGCAAATTCGATTCGCAATGTCGGATGGTCAGGTGGAGTGAGAGGTTTTACGTTTTCTTTATTATGTATCGCTTCTTCAGTTTTCTCCTTTAATAATTGAGCTGATTTCTGAGGTGTCAGACTTTTCGCCACAGAACGGGAAATCGTTTCCTTCACGACGGCTGTCGTAACATTAGGGATCAATGCTTCTGCTTCAAGTGCTGCCTGGTCATCTCCTGCAACCATTAATACTGGAACCCCGTAGAATCCTGCAACATACGCATTAAAGCCCAGTTCACCCACTGCAACATTATTGATATACATGTTGCGAACGCCGAAGATCATCGAATGGGACATCACACCCTTCGTCGAAGCCCGTGCGTGATAACCCACAAAAAAAGCCCCATCAAACGTGGCATCCAGTCCTTGAACCATCGAATATGGTTTCACTCCACCGGATATCAAGAGTGTTTCAGGGTGCAGCTTTTCAATTAACAGATTGTTCATTTGTGAATGACTATCATTTACCAGTACTTCAGCGCAACCTGACTCAAAGGCAGAAGAAATTACCGCATTCGCTTCCTCTGTCATCATGATTCTCCCACGCTCATAATTATGTTTGCTCGAATCTATGTGTGTGTGATCAACCAAGCCTGTAATTCCTTCCATATCCACCGACATATATACATTCATATAGTAACCCCCTTTCCTAGGAAATATTTATTAAATTTTCTTAATATTATAAATATTAATTCATATAATTACAACAATTTTTTGAATAAAAAGGAATTTATTCCTATTCTCATAAAATAAGGAAAATAGGACTATTTTTTATTTCGTTCAAAAGGATATTTCGCCTTTCCACAAAAAAAATAGTTAGATAGAATCATCAAATACAATGAAAAACAATAAATGCGATGGATTTCATAATCGAAATCACACCGCACCCTATTGTTTATGTAGATGTTGTATATTATTGCGTTTGAGCATTGCATGAAGGATAAATGGCCCAGTTTGATTTGATTGATGACAGCGAGAATCTGATACTGTGCATTACTAGTTCATTACGGTTCGCTGATATATCCTGGATTACGTTGATAAACGAAAAATCCTTATTTTCAATTTCTCCATCTTCCCCCACATAATCCTTTTCATAGGAAAAGACCTGGAGAAATCACCTCCAGGTCTTAAACTCGGTTAATGTATGTTAGCTTATTTTATTCAAAAGTTTTTCTGAGTGCTGAGAGCCCATCTCTGCCACTAAATCGAGTAATTCTGCTTTCGTTGTCTCATCTAGGCCTTTATAAATAAGGAAAGCTTGTGTTGCATCAGAAGTAATCAACTTTCTGTATAACTTGGATATCCTTTTACTCCTGTGGGTGTCCATTAGATCCTCCTCTATAAATCCTTTCTGTTATTATAATAAATATAGGCTTGTTTTTTCAATATATTCTTAAAAAATTAATTATGTAACAAAAATGAATCAACTACATTACAGGCTCCCTAAAGGTCAACCTTGGAGGAGAAAATAATTTTCTTAGACCTTTACACGTAGGTGATTATCTAATAGATAAATCAGGTGCTAATTTTCCAAACTCAAGTGCTTCGAGAATGATCTCCTCAGAGTAACCTGTATACTGAGAAAGCATTTGGATCGTAATTTTCTGAGATTTACGAGAAGCTTGATTTTTTGCCATATGTGTTTGATACAAAACAATGGAATATTTGTCATGTATATTGAGCAACGATCGTCACAGCTCCTATTATTCTCTCCTCACAAGGTTGCGGGTAAAGGCTACTTACTATTTACCCAATGATCTTTTTTGAAAACGTATAACGAGCATTAATAATTAGCTTATTTACGTCTGTCCCCCAACTAGGAAAAAATTTTCGTTTAATGATCGTATCCCTCTGGTCAGTAGGATTATAGTTCAGAAAGAAAATAATCTAAAGTCGCCATTATTAGAAGAGTTCTTCAGGATATTTTCATCCTTGGACCCTGCTGTGAAATATGAGCCGATAGCCCCGGTCGTACAACGGTGACCTGAAATCAGAATATTCTTCTCATTATTTCCATGCTCTTTTTTCAGTTCAGTCATAAATGAAAAAATCCTCTCAATGAAAAAATCCGTTTCTTCAAGTCCTTTATAAATTCTGGCATCAGGGAGAATCCCAGCCACTTTCACCTCGCTTTTCAGCAGTCCATCCGCTTCACCTAAATCATAAACATCCAATCTTGAATCTATGAGGGCTTTCTTTCCAGTGGCAATTTCAGCCGTCTGAACGGCCCTTTCTTGTGGAGAGGAATAAACATAATCAAAAGGAATTTGAGACAGTTTGTACTTTAAGTATTCAGCTTGTCTGAAACCTTCTTTATTTAAGGGGAGGCCGTTTCTTCCTTGTAATCTGCCTTCTTTGTTCAAGTCAGTTTGACCGTGTCTGATAACGCATATCATATAGACACTCCTTTCTATCAATCAATCTTACATATGTAACGATTTATTCACTCCCGGTATAAAACCAAGTCACAATTGATTTTACCTGGTTATTTTCTTTTTCAAAGAGAAATAAGTATCAAAACATAAAATGCTATACATGAAACCAATGATTAATCCTACCCCATTACTAAAATGATTCCCCACAAAACATCGTTTTTAATAGATATCAAGTTTAATAGTGATTCTGGATACATTATTAGGCCTCCTGAACTTAATAACTCCTCACTGTATTATTTAGTCTCCTTCCTCCTCTGTCTCTCAATATGAAAAACAAGGAAAGCCACACCACTAAATCCAATAATCCCAAAAACACCGGCGATTGTTCCCTGAACAGTATGTGTGAAGAGTGTGAATCCCATAATTAAACTAGTTCCTACCAGAAAGAGAAGCAACCAGTGGGCATATCTGCTTATAAAGTGGTTCATTTTAAAGATCCCTCCAAAATATCAATTATTCTATTCATTTTAACATAATATTCCAACATCTATTAATAAAAAATAAGCTACCCCCAAAAGGATAACTTATTTCACTTTACTTTAAATTTTCAAGAAACAGTCGCACAACATCTGCCCCACCAATTACAGTACCAAGTGTACTTCCTAAGTTAGCGAGCACGACAATGAGGAGGATTCGCGTTACTTTGTTTCTCCAGAATCCTTTAACACTTAAAACGTCTTCAGATAGTGAATCAAAGTCACCGACATTTGGCCTGCGGAAATATGCTTGCACGAATCCGGCAAACCACCCTGCTGCCAGAAGTGGATTTAACGATGTGAATGGTGCTGCTACGAATGCTGTCAATATGGCTAGTGGATGCCCTAACCCAATGGCTACGCCAAGTGCAGAGAATCCTCCGTTCCATAATATCCAACTAATTCCCTGTTGTATCCCGGCATCTGGATTGGAGATGAAGGTATAGGCAATGACGGCAAGGATCATTGCAGGAATAGCCCAGCCTATAATCTTTGGCCATTTTGATTTAGCAGGACGTTCGTTAAGTTTGTCCAAATTATGTTCTTTATAAATTTCCTTGGTGATACCAGGAACATGTGCTGCACCTAACACCGCAACAATTTTCTCTCCCGGGGCATCTTTGATTTTCTGGGCAAGGTATTGATCCCGTTCATCGATTAATGGTGTTTTCAATTTTGGAAAAACTTGTGTGAATTCATTTAGCATCGAATCCAGCATATCTTGAGATTTGATTTTCTCGAGTTCTTCTTCTGTAATGGTATCGTTACTGAAGATGCTGTAAATGATTTGGGTCATAAGTTTCGCTTTGCCACTGAATCCGACACTATTCCAGATACGGGAAAACGTGATTTGGATATTCCGGTCAGCCAGGACGAGTTCAGCGTCAATTTCTTTCGCCGACTCAATTCCTTGAATCATTTCCTGACCCGGTTTGATGCCGAATTGTTTGGCCATCCGTCTCTGAAATGATCCAATGGCCAGATTCATAAGGAGCAAAGTAGCTTTTTTGTCTTTAATTACTTGAAAGATGTCTGTATCTTTCCACTTATCTCCCTCGACAATTGATTGATACCTTGGTTCATCCAGCTCGACACAAACCGTGTCCGGCTGTTCGGCTTCGATTACTTCTTTTACCTGCTCTGCACTCTGACGCGATACGTGAGCAGTTCCGATGAGAATGTATTCCTTCCCCTCCATATGTATTCTGGTAATATTCTTTTCGTTTTCTGTCGACATATTGTACCTTCCTTTAACTCCGTTGACTTCCAATTGGTATAAATTGAATCTACCTCATAATGATAAACTAGTTTTGGCAAAATTTAAATAAATTCTGTTTAGTATCGAGAAAGATATTGATTTTTGTGGTGATTTTATATGATTAGGAGGGGTTAAGGTTGGAATTTTGGTCTGTTGATTGCTATTGGTCTGATTTAACGGCGATATTTTGATTTTAACGGCGAAATCATTATAAAGTGCAAAAAAGTGTTCTTTATAATGAACAAATCCCATCCAATAGATGGGATCCCAAAATCAATATTACTATCTACTTCTCTTATCAAACACAGCCTCACTCACCACATCATACATCTTTTCAACCCCTTCAGAAGAAGCCTCAAATTGATAAGCATTCCCGATATCGATGCCGATTTTCAATGCTTCTTCAGCAACATTGATATTCGCTCCCAGGAAAATGAACTCCCAATTGTACCTCTCCTGTTGATGACTGATAAGGTCCTTCACCTTACTGGCCGAGAACTCAACGCTCGCATTTTCCATACCATCGGTTGTGATAACGAAGATGACTTTACCAGGTCTTTCAACTTCCTCAAGACTAGATAAGCGATGACCTACTTTGAGAATCGTTTTTCCGACAGAATCCATCAGAGCAGTACACCCCCTTACAAAATACTCCTCTTGTGTGAGCCTTATCTTATTAGCATCCACTCCACTCCATAATTGCTCGACCTTATCATCAAAAAGAACGGTAGTAACGAGTGTTTGACCCGGTAATTGACTCTGCTTTTCAATAAAAGAGTTATAACCTCCAATCGTTTCATGTTCAAGTCCCCCCATTGATCCACTTCTGTCTAACAGGAATATAATTTCGGTTAAGTCAGTATTCATTTTTTTCCATCCTTTCTTGGTGGTTTCTGATATAATCATAACCACGAATAGTAAGAAATGGGTCGCCTTGTAAGCGACATTTTGGAGGTGAAACTTTGCTTAGTGAAAAGATCTTGCAGGAACTTCTTGATTTCGTGGAAACAAATAGAGAAATACGGATATATGATATACATAAAGAAGACCCCTTCTTAAGTGATAAGATTTACTCCAGTGAGCTGGAAGAATTTATTGAGCTGAATCAATCAGCATCTTTTTCACAGATGTTGTTTCAGCATATCGATGGCAAGGGTCAGACAGATGCTTCCATCTACAAAAAAGCAGGAATCGACCGAAAGCACTTTTCGAAAATCAGATCGATTCCTGACTACAAGCCGAGTAAACGGACAATTGTAGCCCTGTGTCTCTCTCTTGAACTGTCAGAGGAAGAAACCGATGATATGTTGAGAGCCGCCGGTTTCTCCCTTTCAGACAGCGACTTATTCGATCTCGTGATTCAGTTTTGTTTAGAGAAGAAAATCTATGACATGGATGACGTGAATCAGGCACTGTATTCCCTTAATTTAAAACCACTATAAAAAAGTAGAGTGCTAGAAACGGCACTCTACTTCAACTAATATTTCTTTTCGATTTTCTCTTGTAAGGTTTCGATTTTTTCTGGAAGAACGAATAAGTATTCAATGAGGCCTTCTAGTAATTCCATAAGTAATCCCGCTGTTTCATCGTCAATTTCCCTTTCCAATTCAAGCATTTCATAGAATGGGGAGTTTGGATGAACAAGGTGGCTCAGCGCCTGGATTGGCTTTGTAAGGTCGACATTTTTGGGTAACTGGTCGAATTGTTCCGATAAGGATTGCCCGTTTACTTTGTCCCCATTAAAATTCTTCAGGACACTCTCAAGCACTCGCTTAGACATAACTGCTGTAGCAGAGTTATCCTTCGACTGGCTGACATTTAATGCGGATCGAAATGATCGGACGAGGTCCTGAGGAATCCGTTTATTCCCTTGAATCTGATCCAACGGTCCGTTCGTTGCCAGGGGATCATAAATATAAAGGCCCGCTTCCTCTCTCCGATTAACCGAATCATCATTAAGCATAATAACAAATAGAGCAGATTTCTTACACTCTGAACAATTTGCTTCGGCAAACAGTCCTGTTTTATTTACTTGATAAAAATTGGCTTTCAAAATAAATTCACTTGTCTTCGAGCAGCTTGGACATTGACTTTTGACCTTCTTAGGAACTTTTTGATAACCATACTGAATATGAGACAGTACAGATCCAGGTAATATTTCTCTCATTTGTACCTCCTAAAAACGCAGCATAACGAATGGATTTTAACTATTTAGAAAATTAACGATAAATAAAAAAACGCTTTCCTTATATCAAAATTATACCTTTGCTAGAAATGATTACAAGGTTTAATATTTGGAAAATAGGATTTGTGAGATTGGGACTATGAAATGTATAGAGTGACTTATTTATCCATTCAACCTCCCTAGCGTTTCTTCCACTTGAGTTACTATGGATTCGAGCAGATCTTTAGCAGATATGTCCCTGCTGAGCCTTGGACTTTGTCCAGACCACAAGGACATGAATTCTGGGTTTCCCTGAATACCCGCTTCTTTTCTCAGTTCTTTCGTTAGCGCATTTTGTATGGGATAAGGAGGTAATTGTCTCTCGTATTCCTGCATTTCCCTGGTAAATCTGTTGTCGATCCCTCGAGCAGGTTTCCCGCTAAAGGCAGCTGTGATGACCGTATGAGTTTCTGCTGATTCTAGAACTGCCCTTTTATGGGAAGTCCCAGCCCCACTCTCTTTACATGTAAGAAAAGCAGTTCCCATTTGTACTCCTTTTGCCCCTAAAGCAAGTGCTGCAATAACCCCTCTTCCATCCATAATCCCTCCTGAAGCAATCACAGGTATGCTTGCGGCATCCACCACTTGTGGAACGAGAGAAAAGGTTCCGATCATTGAGTGTTTAAATGAACCTAGGAACGTGCCCCGATGCCCACCGGCTTCACTTCCTTGGGCGACAACGATGTCTACACCGCGCTCTTCATTGACAACTGCCTCTTCAACAGTCGTCGCAGTGCCGATCACGATAGTTCCTTCCTTTTTTAACTCTTTCACAAGCTCTTTGGATGGTGCGCCGAACGTAAAGCTGCAAACGGGTATCTTTTCATTGAAGATGATTTCTAGCTGCTTTTCAAAATCGGTTTGCAGCTCTGAAAACGAACGGTCGTCCGTTAGGTGTAATTCTTTTTTAAAAGGCTCCAATAATCTTTGTGCGTTGGTTATTTGTTCTTCCTTTACTATTGGAGTTTCTGGTATAAAGAGGTTCACCCCAAAAGGCTGATTCGTTTGATTTTTTATTTCTTTGATTGCTCGTTTCATATCATCAGCTGACATATATCCTGCTCCCAAGGATCCCAAACCTCCCGAGTTTGAAACCGTTGATACAAGATTTTCAGTAGTGACTCCACCAGCCATTCCTGCTTGGATGATGGGATAATGAGTGCCGAGTAAATTAGAAACGTTGTTTTGATTCCACATGATTTCCCCTCCCCTTTATTGAATTACATAAAATTGAATTATAAATAAATTATGACAAATTTATCCTTCATCTACAATTGATTTCACTCTTTCTTCTATAGAAAGTGAAGGGGAAAAATGTAAGATTTAAATTGAGTTTGAGTGTATTAGCATGAGAAACTCATATAAGAATTCCTCATTTACTGTATTGAGAAGTACTTACTTGCAAGGTGGTATTGGCGCACCTGGAAGTACCTTTACCTAGAAAAAGGCATTCAGAGCTTTTATTGCTCTGAATGCTTTTTTAGTCTTTTTTAAATGAAGTAAACTTTAATACAATTTTCATAAATTCCTCATAAGAAGAGAAATGCTTATTCCATGAGTTATACCATTTTCGAATTGTTTCAAGTAACCAAAACGGAATGGCTCTTCCATCAATGAGGTGGTAATGCTCTTCGTATGCTTTCTTTAAATGCTCCCATCTGAAATCATTTCCAGGGAGGACGTACTCTGACACATCTATAATTTTCGCTCTTCCATTTTGAAGCAATATATTCTTTAAATGAATATCACGGGGATTCAATCCTTGATCACGAACATATTGTCTGGCTTCCTCGACATCTTGAACTACTTGTTCTGGAATATGAATTCCCTGGAGCAGACAATCGAATAATGTTGGTCCTTCTTCGTAACTTAAAACGAGGAATTTATCGTAAGCTGCATAGCAGGTTGAGAAAAAAGGTGAATTCCCAATGTTATTGTACACTTTTTCTTCTACTTTAATTTTCGATCCCTTATCCTCCGCGTACAATTTGAACGCAAACTCTGGAGCATAAATGGATTGAAAGACCGCTGCATCCGTCCCGACACCGATGCATCTTAGACTATCATCTCCGCCATGTATCCTGACAGGTTCATTATTCGGACTGGAAGACACGGTAACTTGAGATAGAGATGGCAGTGCTGTTTCCCAATTATTTTCCATATATTCTCCCTTCTTTGGAATTGAACTCTATTAAAGGTATGATTGGAATTCATACCTTATTCAGAATAATATAGCACCTACCAAACCATGATATCAATTTTGCACCTTTGTAATTTGCTAGAAATTTTAGACAGCTGTATATAAATGTAGAAATTAGTAATGACAGTTAACGTCTGGTTGAAGGCTAGGTAAGATTTTTGGATGAGATGAGTATCGATATAAACACTTTTTCAATAGAAATGTAAAAGGGAAATACTTAGTGGATTGACTCTAAGAATTTTTCCATTTTAATGATATCTACTCGAAATTCTGTTTCCCATTTCCAATTTGTGTTGTATGGGGTTAATTGGACTAATGGTTTGTTGATGGTTTATATGACCTTACATTGTTATTTAGATGATCAATATATTTCGGCAATTCCATCAAATCATGAATCACCCAATCTGCTTGTTCCGCATGTCTCAAGTGAGGGTCTCTCTTCCAAATACCTTTCATCCCGACTTTTTGAGCACCATACACATCATATTCAGGGTGATCCCCTATAAAGATGCATTCATGAGGTTCTAAATTCAGCCTTACTAATGCTCTCTTGAAGATTTCAGGGTCTGGTTTTTTCAAGCCTTCCCATTCTGAAACTAGAATTTCATCAAAGTATTCTTTTATTTCAAGAGCCAGGATGTTGTCCATTTGAAACTGGCCAAAGCCATTTGTGATCATTCCCAGTTTGATATTTTTCTCTCTTAATTCATCCAACATTTTATATAAATGTGGAAAAGGTAAACAGCTGTGCTTGAATTCACTGATGTAATCCTCCAGCAGTTCTTCCCAGGTTATTTCAGGTATAGTGAATTCCTCGATAAGCTGCTTGTACACTTTATCTTTCCAGACGTAGCCGCGCTGGTCTAATTCAATGAATCTGGATATGTATGATTCTTTTGGTATATGTCTTAACCATTTATCCAGTCTTTCATATTGTCTAGTGATGAATTCATTTACAGAGGCATCTCTGTTCAACAGGGTTCCGTCCAGGTCGAATATGGCCGCTTGGATCATGATGTGGTGTCCTCCATTCCTATCAATTTAGTCGAAGGTTCATATGAAAAATTTGTCAAACTGGTAGTAAATTTCGTCCGAATAAGGGATTTGTGTCTTCACCCCAGCTGTTTTTGTGATTATTAGTGAATTTATGGCGATGTGTCCTACCCTATACTATAAAATTTAGTCTTGCGTGTTCATGTATCAGCGATATCTTCAATATATCAGCGCAAGCGGAATTTCATATGTATCAGCGAACTCACACTATGCCAGTAACCTATGCAAAATAAACATTTCCCCAATACTTCCTATCAATCGAATCTCCTAATGTAAATAAAATGCATATAATCCGCACCGATACAAAAGACTTTTCCATATATTCACTATATTAACCCATTTTAGAATATAATGGAAAGAGATTAATAGAAAGGGAGATACATATGGGATTAGAAATGAAGACGGATTGTCAGGCGTGCCGGAAGAATTTAACGAATGACGCGTACATCTGTGTGCATGAATGTACCTTTTGTGAGGAATGTACAGCTAAAAATGACTCTATCTGCCCGAACTGTAGTGGAGAGTTAGTCAGAAGACCGAAACCACCTACGGGAATTGAGCATTAAGGAAGGATCGCTTGAAGAAAGCACGGCTGATCATTGATGTGCAGAATGGAATATTCTCGATTTATCGAGGAGACACTCTGTTTGTCTTGATGGAAACAAGCTCAGAGTTTAAACCCTGAGTTTGTTTCATTAGTTGATGTCTCCAAGATATACTACTGGAGTTAGGTCTCTATTTAGATAATGAATGATTTTTTTAGGATATAACCTACACTTCGATAACTCAGTGAAATCCATCCATTCGACCCCTACCTGATGACTATCTGGATTGGTAGGGGCAGAATCTTTGTCCATTTCATTAAACATTGAACACTTAAAATAAAACTCCATCTGGTGGACGTCATAATCAAAGGAAGCATGTTCATGATTCCGCCCGATATACTCCCGAATGTGTGAGAGTTCCCCTACTTCGACTTCTCTTCCGATTTCCTCGATACATTCTCTTTTTAAAGCTTCATGAAGTGTTTCACCCTGTTCCTGCCCCCCACCTGGAAAAAGATAAAAGAATCCCTCCTTGTCTTTATTCTTAGTGAGCAGGATTTTGTTATCTCTTATTATGATGGCTTTAGCTGAATTTCGGATGGGCATGGATAATCTCTCCTTCTAATTACTTTCATTTCTCATATGTATATTAACGGGAGACTCTAAAAAAGTCCCCCAACTATTAAACGATGACTATTGACAAACCATCATCACATTCCCGTCAGGATCTTTAAAAACAAAGTATTGATCATTTTGAACATCAGTTACCAATTCGACACCATTGTCTTTCATAAATTGATAGGAACCCTGGATATCATCAGTGGCAAATTGAATGGCCGGGAAATTCAGCCTTGGCAGTTTTCCATTTTCGTCTTTCCACTTGGGCATTGTGTCAAGGATCATACCTGCACCATCCATGTCGGCAACGAATAGATGATCGAAATGGTCTTCTCCTTTTTCGATCCCGAGGATTTTAGAATACCATTCTTTAGACTTTTCAATGTCATTTACAGGAATAAAAACCAGGTTCACTTTGTTTTTGATCGGACTCTTGATCATTTAGCTTCCTCCATTTCTTATAGACTACTAGAATACCATTCAATATAATGCATCACATATCCTGCCTGACTTTTTGATTTCCCCCTTAGGAGTTAGAATATCGGTTTCCAGACTGAGTACTTTAAGATGATCCATTGATACACTTAGTTTAATTAAAACTCGAAAGGATGATTTTTTTGATAGACCGCATATTGGTTGAGGATACCGTCCGATCATTTCGTGAGAGATATCAGCTTCCTGGCATCTCAGTGTGTTTTACAGATTCTTATGGAGAGGACTATCCAATAGCAGCAGGGGTTCGTCATATAGCATCGGATTCAGGGTTAGACCCTTATGATCATCTACGGGTCGGGAGCATCACGAAGATCTTCATCAGCACACTCATTTTAAAAATGAAGGATGAAGGCATTGTATCACTTGAACAAACCGTGGATTCCTTCTTACCTGGCATCATGAAAGACGGGACGCTTATAACCGTCCGTCAATTGCTTCAACATAGAAGTGGCTTGAAAGACTACATATGGATGGATGTTGGAGGAACAAAATGTATCCAGCACGCAGTATCCAGCCTTCATGATGAATTCCCGCCACAGAATCTTATCAGACTTATTGCCACCCACGACCTCCAATTTGAACCTGGTACTGAATATGGCTACTCGAATACTGGTTATATCCTGCTTGGAATGATAGCTGAAAAACTCACCGGAAAGTCGATAGAATATCTATTGGAGACATGGATCATCCAACCGCTTCAATTGGAAAGGACATACTTTCCCAGTACGAATGATCTGAGAGAACCCTTTGCGACAGGTTATTCTAGAGCTACTCCTGACCTGACAGACCTTTCAGATGAAATATCAGAAATTACGCATCTCAACGTTTCGATTATATGGACTGCAGGAGCTGTTATTTCCAATCCTCTCGATATTCAAACGTTTATGAAGTCTCTTTTTAATGGTCAGCTACTATCTAAGGAATCTTTGACTGAAATGATGTGTTTCCTCGAAGCTGATGATCCGAAGCAGTCCTATGGATTGGGACTCCATCAATATACCTTTGAAGATGGAAGACAAGCCATTGGTCATCAGGGAGGGATACATGGTTACGAATCAGTGACACTTTATTATCCTGATTGTGAAATGTCTTTGACCGTAATCGTGAATCAAATGCCAGTCGGGGTTGTGGCAATGACAGATCAGCTGTTTCGAGAAATTACTAAGGGTATTTGAATGAAAGGTTTGCCTATTTTAATGAAGAAAAAACGCTCAATCGGAGCGTTTTTTCTTACTCAATTAAATGACTAACTAGTGTCATCGTCTTTTCACAGCTTTCTTGCCCAAAAAGTATGAGCGGCTCCCCATAATTAAACCACCAGCGATACTAAACAAGGTTCCAATAACAATCCACTGAATGGATAAGAAAAACCAGCATAAATATAGGTAATCCCCCTATAAAAAGAACGTATGCTTTTGTCATAAATTCTCCTCTGCTATATTGAAAGCTGCTCAAGAATCACCATGAAGATTAACATGGCGACGGCAGATGCAATAGAAGAAATCGTTAATACATATTCTTTTGTTTTCGGGTATAACAACCATTCCATGAGTGCTCTGAATACTTGATGTACTATAAAGAAGGATAGAAAATACAATTCGGGTCTAATGATATTTTCATAATTGAAAAGAATTATGATTACTCCGGATACCATGAGCACTAATAGTATTCTCTCCCCCCATTGATGTACCGGGTGTCTAAATTCATTCATATCCTCTTTGTAAATATGAAATGATTTTCTTAATTTTTTTTCAATCATAGCGTTGAAGATCACTAAGATTAATGCAAACGCTGAGGTAAGATACCAATGAAGAATAATTATTCCCCCCTATAAATCTCTCTCTATTTTAACATAAATTACCTAATAAGCTCGTTAATCCAATGCTTGTGCTCCTTAAAATACATTTTATTAACAAATCCATTATTAATAATTTCATAGTATACATAATAATATTATGTATACTATGAAATATGGAAAGCTAGCATTGTACTTATTCAATCAAGGGTAGATAAAATAATTCTGTATTAAAATGGCTAAGTCATTAATGTCTTAGCCATTCTTTTCCTTTATTTGTTCCCTAATACTTTCTAGTTCCTCAAGAGTCAACTTGCTCAAAGACTTTTTGATTTCATCCTCAACCTGCTTTTTGTTTTTCTCCCGGTACTGATCCCACCACATTCGAAGATCTTTTGTATTTGTCAGGAGATATTCAAGGTCAATTTCTTCTATTTCATCATCGGATAAATAGTTCAGAACAGCCGCTAACATTCGTTCGAGCATTTCGGTTTTTTCTTTTTCCTGTACCGGTTCATCATTTTCTTCAGTTGAGGATTCATCTTTCCTTGGCATGGGAGTCCCTCCTTAGCATTGCTTGGTACTTTTAGTATTGCCTACTGATGTCATTTGGTAAACGAATCTACCTTAATTTGTCCTTATAGTAATAAATCTTGAATAATTGAGGTAATGCTGATTAGTATTTCTGTATTTTTTGTATAAAGGTGCTAATCCAGGCAAACAATGCGTTTTTAATGAGAAAAAGGGGTATACCACGTCATTAAATACTCTGTGTTTACGTCAGGTTTACGGACACTTATTCCTTTTGTCCACTTCCCTTTTTCTTTGTATGGTTAAGCTACCTGGGAATACAAAGAGAGGCGCGCCAATCAGAAGGAATCTGCGTTGGGAAAATTTGAAGAGCTTCATGAGCAATATGATTCAATGATTCATAAAGTGATTCATTCTTTGCACATTTACAAAAACAAGCATGAATATTATCAGACAGGTCTCATTGCACTCTGGGAGGCTCATGAAAATTTCGATTCAGAAAAAGGGGTTTTTCCTGCTTATGCTTACTCATTTGTACGTGGCAGAATACTATCACAATTAACAAGGGAAAACCGGAATGAAGAGAAAAGTATTTTCAAAGAAGCGGATTTTTTTGAAATTATCGAGGATGAAAAAGTGAATGATGGGTTGGCACAAGAGTTACTGTACAGTTACTGTGAGGGTTTAACTGAAAATCAGAGAAAATGGGTGCTTTATACATGTATGCACATGCTGACGGTAAGTGAGATTGCAGAGGTAGAGAATGTTTCGATTTCCGCAGTGAAGAAGTGGCGCAAGGGAGCAAAGGAGAGAATAAAGGGGTTGTTGGATGTAAATTGATAGCCAGATATTATAGATGTGATTTGCTTTAAAGCTGAGAATAATCAAAGATATTTCAAGCAGAATAGTCTTAATGAAGGCCAGTTATCTTAACTTGGCCTTTCCTATTTCATTACTTATTACTGCAAATTTTTTACAACAGCCATTTCCCTGCCGAATCTATCCCCCTGGTCAACAAATCCCAGACTGGAATACAAATGATGGGCCCCTTTATTATTAGGATGATAACCCACTACAATCTTATCGGCATCAAGGGTTTCAATCATTTCTTCCACCATTAATGCAGTTGCTGCTTTTCCAATGCCCTTACCCTGATAGCTTTTATCCACCATGATTCGGTACACCCAGAAAGCATCGAGTTCTTCTGGTAAAGTGTTGTACATTAAGAAACCGACCACTTTCTCCTTATAATAGATGGCAAAGGGCTTCAGTGCAGGCTCAAATTTTGATTGGGCAATCGATATCGCATTTGACTCGATGAATGCCTTTTGATCATCGGATATTTCCAGCTGGCAGCAATCGTACCAATTATCTTTATTTACTTCTACTATTTTCACACTGTTTGTATTCATTCACTTTCCCCTTTCGATATACCGGGTAGCCTGTTAATTGGACTTATCCCGATGTTGTTACTTGAAATCATTCATTCTGTATTAATCATATTGGGATAAATACAGAAAACAATTTTCAGACTATTGAATTATACCACTATTTTCAAGGAGAACCTCATATTTATCATTTAAAACATTGGCATTTGTTAAATAAAAAAAGCTCCCCAATCGGAAGCCGGAAGCCTCTTATCTCGTCAATTCTTTGATAAACGAAGGAACCTTGGATAAGCAGCGAAAGCAATGCAACCACCTGCTATTCCAGCGATAAGCAAAATGCCGATATTAAACAAAACATCTCCTATCGTGCCATTTGCAAGGATGACTTCTTTGTAACCTTCGATAGCCCAATACTGAGGCAATGCCTTGCTGATGGTTTGCATGAAGTCCGGCATTAGTTCTACCGGAAGCCATAAACCCCCAAGCATAGCACCACCAAGGGCTATAATCTGAGTCATAGCAATCCCCATGTTTTCAGTTTTCACCAATACGGCGAGTGCCATACCCCATCCGGTTACAATAAATGCTAATGATAAAGATAGCATGATCAATGCGAATGGATCTCCTAATGGCAGATCGTAAACAACCACACCAAAACCAAATAATACTGCCACTTGGATCAGCACAATCAATAAAAATGGAATCCATTTTCCGATAAAATAGTCTCTGATTGGTAATGGAGTACTGGCGATACGGGACACCATCCCTTTATCCCTATCCTTAACAAATGCAATCACCATGGAAATCATAATATAAAAGGCAAACATAATTGTGTATCCGGGAATGATTTGTGTGACGACTTCCTTATAACTTGTATTTTCATCCCCTGAAAAAATGGAAACAAAAGCGATAATAAATACTATTGGTAAGATAAACGTCCAAAACCATAACCCTTTATCCTGAATATTCTTCTTTAATTCCGTTCGTGCAATTGCCCACATGATTATCCTCCCTTTCTATGAATCTCGCAGTTGTGTTCCAGTCAAGTTGAAGAAAATATCTTCAAGTCTTGGATGATATAATTCCAGTCTGTGAGGTTCAATGTTATGATTGCGAAACTCGTCAATCAGACCTTGGAGCGTTTCTAAAGGGTCCTCACTATCTAACAAAAATCCATTTCCCTTTGATTCCACTCGACCATGCCTTGATAGCATTTTATTATCTAACCGGTCTCCAGAAATGAATAATGAAGGCTTATTATATTTATGATGCAATTCAGTTATTGTACCGCATTCTACCAGCTTTCCTTTATCAATTAGACCGATGCTGTCACATAGCTGTTCCACTTCTTCCATATAATGACTTGAATAAATGATTGTGCTGCCTTTTGCTTTTAATTGATTGATGATGGAGAAAATGGAGTTTCTCGACTGCGGATCAATGCCAACAGTGGGTTCATCCATGATGATAATCGAAGGATTATGCAGCAGGGCACATCCAATATTCAGTCTTCTTTTCATCCCTCCTGAAAAGGTTAAAACCTTGTCTTTCCCCCGATCCTTCAAACCGATTTGCTCTAATATATCTTCGGCCCGTTCTTGAAGGACCTTCCCTTTCAATCCATACAGGCTGCCGAAATAAGTGAGATTATCTTTTGCCGTAAGTGTCTCTTCCAAACAAATATCTTGAGGGATGTATCCTATCATCTGCTTTACTTTCATTCGTTCCTTACATACTGATTGATTATTGACTATGATATCCCCTTCAAATCTTTGTAGAACACCGGATAAAATTTTCATTAAAGTCGATTTCCCTGCCCCATTTGGCCCTACCAGCCCAAAGCAACTTCCTTTTTGTATATTGAATTGAACTTCGTCCAGTGCCTGGATGGAATCATATTGCTTACTTACGTTACCAACTTCGATCATTGAAAACACTCCTTTCATCTAAATCCTTTATGACTATGTGTATAATAGAGATACGATAAAACACTGGAAAAAGTTTCATTTCACGTTTGGTCCCCCGAAACTTAATTTCTGTTTCAATCATGAAAAAATCCGATCAAATATAATCGGATTGGGTATCATCTTTTTTATATGAGATGGTCATTCAGGAAAACACCTCTTTATCGAACTAAATATAGTAATAAAAATGCGAGGATTCCCAGAAATACAATCATGAACATGTCTTTAAACCCATCTTTCACACGAATATGTGCCAGCATTCCACCGAAAGCCGTTACACCAAGAACAAGTGAGCCAGGAACAATGAACGTTTCCTGCCAGTATCCAATCACTAAGAGCGCAGCACCTGTTAATTCAACCAATCCAGTGACAACACGAAACCATTGTGGTAACCGTAAATGATCAAATACACCTCGATGCATGTTGGAACCGGTTAATTTACCGACTGCTGCCATAAAAAACATCGCTGCCAATAATCCTTGTAAAACCCAGATGAAGATGGTCATGTTGTTTCCCCCTTCGTATTGAACGCAATGGGCGTTGATACATGAATATGCTATTTCAAATTTTTTCATACATACATTTTACGTTTTATCATGGTAGTTACTGCATAAAAAAACGTGTAGAGTTAACAACCTCTACACGTTTTTGATTTACACCTTCACCTTCAATCCCAATAAACTTGCAAACCCGATCGCTTGTTCCTGTGAAACCTCACATCCATATAGATTCTCAAGAGCTACATTTATTCTTGTAAACGTACAAGTACTAATATCGATTCCTTTAAGATTAGTCTGGGTGAATTCAACCTCATTAAGATCGCACTGATCAAAGTTTACTTTCACGAGCTTGCAGTCTGAGTAGTTGGCGTTTTGTAAGGAGGTTTGGTTGAATTTCACCTGCTTTAATCGTGCATCAACAAAATCACTCATATTTGCCAAGGACTCTATGAAACTGACATTGCCTAAATTCGCCTCGGAAAAATTGACTCCCATTAATTTGCATTCCCTAAACGTAACCCGATGTATGATGCCTTCAGTGAAGTTCGCATTCGAAAGGTCACAGTTTTCAAATATAACATCGGTCATATCGATTCGAGGAAAAGATGAACCTATAAAGGAAACATTTTTAAAAACAATTTTTGATAAAACGATCTGATCGATTTCTTCGTGATCCAGCCTTGCATTTTCTATCGTACAATTCGATAGGAATGGATCTTCTTCATAATAAACATCATGAAAATTAGCTGACTCTAATCGAGTCGGGATTTTTGGAGCTTCTATTTTGAATTTTACTGTCATGACTGCACCTCTACTATGTTCTTTTTGTATATTGAAACTATAGCATGTAGAAACTAGAATAGTAGTCTTGGATTTTGTTCGGGTGTGTGTCTCGCAATGATTTTAGTGGTTCATGGAATGGTTGGTGTACCTAATTCATTTTTCGAGGTAAAATAAGGTGAAATGATAATAAGTGAGGTGTCCCACTTGAAAGTACTAGAAACGGATCGACTCACCCTCAGATGGGTCGAGACTACAGACGCAGAATTCATTATGAGATTATTAAATGAACCTGGATGGCTGCAGTTCATAGGTGACAAAGGAATTCGAACAATCGATGATGCAAAAGGCTATATAATGAATGGCCCCAGGGCAATGTATGAACGGGAAGGATTTGGTTTGTTCTTAACAGAACGTAAGGAGGATCATACTCCCATCGGATTGTGTGGATTGATTAAGCGCGACGGACTTGAAGATGTAGATATTGGCTTTGCTTTTCTCTCTGACTATCAATCTAAAGGATATGCATTTGAAGCAGCACAAGCTACGGTGAGACTTGCAAAGGACATAGGAATAAAGCGTATTATAGCGATTACGACGAAGGACAATGAATCCTCAGGTAAACTGCTGGAAAAACTTGATATGCAGTTAGAAGGTTATGTGACATTGCCGAATGATACAGAAGAACTGAAAAAGTATGGGCTGAACTTCTAGGCATAGAACTATATTCATATTGAATAGAGCTGAAATCTGGAATTTGCAGCTCTTTTTTTTCAGTTTGTTCCTGTAATTACTTGTATAACTTCTTCAACTCTCTTAATACATAGTTCTCCCGTTTAATCCAGCGGTTGTTATCAAGCAGGTCCATCAACTTTTCATTCCCCTCAATCGCTTCATCCAATGTAACCCATTTTGGTATCATATCCAGTTCCGATTCATATCCTTCTAATTGTTGTGGTATTCTTTCTCTGTCTGTTAAATCACATTGGAAATAGTGGGAAGTCATTTCGAATAAGGCATCATCTTCAAACACATCCAAATGCCTTTGAATCACAATCCCAATGGGCTTCTTGACAACACAATTTATAAAGCCTGTTTCTTCAGCCACCTCCCTTATCAGGGCACCAGTCAATGTTTCACCTTCTTCAACTCCGCCTCCAGGGAATTTATAATCTCCTTTGTTTGAGTGCATAAGGAGAATCTTATTATTTTGAATGAGGACTGCTTTCACGGCCGTTCTGTATTTCATTTTTAATTCGTTTAATTCATTTTTTGATTTTCCTAATTCCCTTTCAAACAAAGTGATCTTCTCCTTTTAGTTTGATATCATTTTTTACTTTATGAAATAATGGATAATCCCACGACATGATCTGAAAAGACAATCATTTCATCCATCTCGATAATGGAGTCGGGATTTGCAAGTGATTTGAGTCGAACGTTTTTAATATGTATCGGCCCTGTTACATTTGATGCCATCATATCACTTGAAAGTTCCAGGAGTTCTTCCCCAAATCGATCGAGCCCATATTCAAGGAATGTCTTCATCTCTTCATCACTATCAAAAAAATTGACTACCCCCTCAATCATGGCTGCTTGAGTAAGGATCTGAATCCTACCTTGTTTGTTTGAAGTCACTTCGTCTGTAATCAGTCCTTCGTCAAACTGTTGTTTTAGATCAGCCAGGTGAGTAACAATCGCTTTCTTGTAATCCATCGCTTTATTCATGTTTTCTAGCATTAACATAGCTATTCCCCTTTACATAGTAGATTCATTATCCTTGTCATATTAAATTTTCTTCCCTCTATTTCTTTTCAATCAAACCAATTCCCACACCGGTAGGATCCACCAAATATGCAAGGAAGAAATAATCAAATTCCATCTTGTCCCGGACCACCATCGCACCGTAGTCTTTTGCTGCAGAAATGGTTTCTTCAATGGAGTCTACTTCAATTTGAATCCGTGTACCGTGTGGATGATCATGAGGACCTTTGCTTATGCCCCCACTCAATCCATCACCATGCCCAGTTGAAACTGTCCAGAAGTCCCATTGAGGTTCAGCCAAATTCCAACCGAATACTTTTGAGTAAAATGCTGCTGCTTTTTCTGGATCCTGACTACTTAGTTCAAAGCCAACCACTTTCCCATTTCGACTTTTCACGTTCTATACCTCCATATTCTTAATATCTTGAAAAATTGAGCATTCTTATAGATTTGCCATTATACAAATACGTATTATTTCAATTCGACAAAATTTCCGAATACCCTTTATAAAGCTGTTTACTTTGCTCGATAGCAAACGGATAATATTCTGTAAACATACCCCGCTTAAACCTAGTGTATTGGATAAAAAATCCAATTAAAAGTCTAATCTTTTGGCGGGGTACATGATTTACTGAACATATAGAAAGCCGAAGGTCAAATTAAGATCTTCGGCTTTCTATTACGAAGTCTAATTACTTTTCTCCCTAACAGCAAAGTAATTATCCTCATAATCTGAAAAGTTGAATACTTTGCCAGAAGGCATTTCAACAATTTCCCCCACCGTTATGTTCTTTTCGGACAAGCTTTTATGTAATCCATCCAGATCGTCTGTAAACAGCATTAAGGATGGGGTTCCCAGATTTAATTCCGGCTGCATTTTCGAAATCAGTTCCTTGTTGTGAAGCACAAAACTTGTTTCAGCCTCTTTCGTCGGTGCGATTTCAATCCATCTCATTCCCTGCCCATTGTCTTCTTCGGTTAGGACTTTAAACCCGACTATTTCAGTCCAGAATTGTACTGCCTCATCTTGGTTATTAACATACAACATGATTTGACCAACTTTACTGATCATCAAGATCACTCCTTTAAAAGTATGTTTCAATTATATCACGGTCCAATTGAAACGGTTACATGAGAAAAACCTGCATTATGAAGCCATGCAGGTTTTTCTCTCTAGCAGTTTCTTTTTCCTATATATTCGGATTGAGGTCTGTATATTGTATTGTTTTCAGCCTGCTCCATCACATGTGCTGTCCACCCAACGATTCGACTGGCCGTAAATGTCGGTGTGAAAAGATCTGATTGTAGATGGATCGATTTCATGATGGCAGCAGCATAAAACTCTACATTTGTGTAAAGGGATCTTCCCGGCTTAATTTCAGCTAAAAGTTCAATCGCCTTCTTCTCCACATAGAGTGCTAGATCCAGAGAGTGATCTTCCCCCATATTTTCTATCAGCTTCTTTCTTAACGCGATGGCCCTTGGGTCAGGAGTCTTATACACCCGATGGCCAAATCCCATCAGCTTCTCTCCTTTCAGCAATTTTCTTCTGATGACACATTCGGCTTTTTCAGCCGTACCTATTTCGTTCAGTAAATCAATGACCCCGGATGGTGCCCCTCCGTGAAGCGGCCCTTTCATTGTTCCAATGGCTGCAGTGATGGCGGAAACCAGATCGGATTCCGTTGAGGCTGTGACTCTTGCCGAGAAAGCAGAAGCATTCATACCATGCTCAAGGGTCAGGACCATATACGTTTCCAATGCATCCGCAACTGCCTTAGACGGAGTCTTTCCGGTTAACATATAGAGATAATTCTCCACATGATTCAGATGGGTATCCGGATCAATTAAAGGTTTTTCCATCATTATATTGAATCGGTTGGCAATGATGGTAGGAATCACAGCCGTCAATCGCATTGACTGCTCAATAGTTGGCTTCCATTTGTATGCTGATCCTCCCTCAGAGGAGATAACGGTCCTTAACACACTCATCATGTCCATTCCTTGTGGTAGAGAATGAAGGATGTCCCTCATTCCAGGCGTCAGGAAACGATAGGTGCTCAGTTTCTTTTTGATCTCCACTGCATCCTCCACCGTAGGAAGATGCCCATACCATAATAAGAAAGCAGCTTCTTCAAATGCCAGGTGACTGAGTTCTCCAATTTCATATCCCCTATAGATAAGGACACCCTCCTTCCCATCGATATGACTGATCGTTGTTTGTGCTGCTATAATTCCTTTTAGTCCTTCACTAAACATTCGTATCATCCCCTTTTCCTTAACTACAATTATTGTATAATGGATTTATAATTAAGAAAATTAAATATATTTAATTCAATTGATTATATTTATTAATAAGGATAGGGTGGGAAATGTGGATTTGAATGTGGTAAAAACATTTATAACAGCAGCTGAATTCAATCATTTCAGGAAAGCGGCTGAGCGATTATATATATCACAGCCGTCCGTAACGGTTCATATTAAACAACTTGAAAAAGAGTTGGGAGTTATTCTATTTGAGAGAGATGGGAAGAAAATCAAACTGACAGAAGCGGGAAGATCCTATTTAAATCATGCTAAGAGATTGATCGAGATCTATGAGGAAGGAATCTCTGATCTTCAATCCTTTAGTCAGGGATACACGACAACACTTAAAATGGCTATATCCCCCTTGATTGCTGATAATGTGTTACCTTTTGTTTTAAGACAATATTTAGAAACTCACTCCCAGGTTGAGATTTCGGTTGAAATTATCGAATCTGCTGAAATAGAGAAGGCTGTTTTAGAGGAAAGAGTCGATATCGGACTTTCCTGCCTTCCTTGTTTTAGTCCTGAACTTGAAAATACTCTATTGTTTTCAGATAAAGTCATTTTGGTGGCACCTCATGATGGACGAGATTTCGAATCAGCCCCACCTTTGGAAGAAGAGGAGTTATTAGCATCGAATTACTTATTGACCCACAATCACCCTGCTTATTGGGATGAGCTATGTTATACCATAAAGCAATTCTATCCAAAAACCAGGATGATGAAGGTTTCACAAACACATATTACGAAACGATTCATCGCAGAAGGACTTGGTGTCTCGTATCTTCCCTCGTCTACAGTCAGGCGAGAGCTGCTTGAAGGAAGACTATTGGAGGTTGAAACAAAAGCTTTTCCCATGCCGGAAGCAAAAACCTTCGCCATTACAAAATATCAACATAAAGTACAAAAGGAATTTTTGCGTTTCTTGTCTCAATTCAGAGTGTAAAAAAGGGATGACATGTCACTAAATAACAATCATGTCATCCCTTTTTTGATTACCTCTTTTGGAAAAGACCAGTCAATAACCCTGAGGAGCCAAATAGGTTTTCTGTATCATTTTTATCGACCATTTTCCTTAGTTCAATTGGCTTTAACGAATGGAATATATTCGTTAACCGTTCCTCTGTATAACCTAATCCACCCATAAGTGAGCCTGTTCTATATACTTCCCAATCGGATATATCAGAGCCCCCTAACCTTCCACCTTGAAGAAAACAAGTAATACCGAAATACCCCTTTTCCTTTAATGATTTGTCAATAATATCTATGTAACTCATTCTTCTATGAGGTGCTATATGATGAAAACAACCTGAATCGAAAATGAAATCATATTTCCCCTGTTCACTATTGAAGTCGAAAATATTTTGGTGTAAAAAGTTGATGGTGAGATTCCTTTCATCTGCGCGTTCCTTTGCCCAAACGAGGGACGTTTTCGATAAATCAACTGCATCTACCTCAAAGCCCTGTTCCGCTAAATAAATCGAATTTCTGCCTGATCCACATCCAAGTTCCAGTACTTTTCCAGGTGTAATCCTTCCCATTTCCACGTATGATACTAAATTCTCATCAGGTGCATTTACAAATATAGGTACCGATCTATCACGATCAGAAAAAAACTCATCCCAAAAGTGAGCAGGTTCCCTTAAAAATGAATCCAGCATTTCCAGTAAATCATCATAATTATGAATGTTTTCTTCCATGTGGTTCCCCCCTTTTAAAGCTAATTTCATTTTACTTGATTACAAAGAAAGAAAGGTTACCACGATTTTACATTTTTGTGTTTTAGAATGGTGCCGGATAGTTAAAGCGATGATTATTATGCGCTCAGGAGTGACAAGGTTGGTTCAGGAGATTCTCAAACCCACTCTTAATAGGTAAGGTATACTAAACCATTTTAATCCAATATGGCTAAATACAAACACATTAGTAAGGGTAGTTCTACTAAATGAGAAGGATTGAATATTACATTTATTACAATATTGTATCAGAAAAGAGAAGGCTTGGTGACTCACTACTACTTCCCCAATTCCCGTTCAAACACCACAATATCCTATGCCCTGATTCCATCTTCGAATATCGAATCAGGATACTGCCTGAAGAAGTCCTTTTTAATTTCACTCATTCGAAATCCTGCTTTTTGATAGAAAACCAAATTATCAGTAATGGAGTTGGCTGTACCGACGATGACCTTATGTAATCCTATACTTCTAAAAATATCACATGCTTCTTTTAGAACGGACTTCCCTAACCCCATACCTCGATAAGCTCTATCTAATGCAATGTTTTTTATTTCAATGACGTATTCTGAATGGTAGGTGAACAATACGACACCAACAATTTCATCATTAAACACAATTGAATACATTTCTCCATCATTGATGTACTAATTACAATTTCTTCACTTCCATCTCCTAATAGTAAGTAGGAAAAGAAATTTGACCTATTTACTTGTTTAACTATTTGTAATTTAATTTCATTTATCTTTTTCAAGCTCATTTTCCTAAATACTTCTCCATCCTGATATCAGACCACATTGTATTATTCCAATAGGTAAAGTCAGCAATTCTAGCAATTTCTTGATATCCCAATTGTTGATAAAGCATATATGCACGGGTATTAAACTCAAAAACACCTAATTCAATTCTTGTAAGTCCTTGCTTTTTTATCTCTTCCTCTAAATGTTGGATAGCCTTGAACCCTATTCCCTTACCACGTCCATCCTCTTCACCTATTGTAATTCCTATCCAAGCAGTTCCGGGAGCTCTTTTGTAAAGATGTCTTGGGTCGACCATGTAATTCATTTCTCCCACAAGCTTGTCATCAATATAAATAAGATAAAAATGTTGAGTGTCTAATCGGTTTCTGAACTCTTCTAAAGTCATCTGCGATTGTTGTTCCAGTTCCTTCTTGTTTTTATTAGGGCGAATTAATGGAACTAAGTCTGGATTGTTTTCCCAACGATTCAAGGCATCAACAATTATAGGATTTGGTTCGATTACCTCAGTAAAATGAATAGTCATTATTTTCCCTTTCTTATCTCAATATTTTAACCACTGAATTTATAGTATCATTTATAACACGGCTTATTTCAATAACCTTTTCTTTTAGTTAATTGCATCACTCGAAAATTAGAATTAACCAGTTTAATATATTCAGAAATTTCACACTTCTAAACAATCTAGTAACAAAATGTGTATGGAATGACAAATAGTTATGTTATGATTTATACAATACAATTTCTAAAGGCTCATGCATTTCAGCCTTAGAAGTTCAGGTTCCCATTGGATGAGAGGTGAGGTAATGGAAGCGTTAAATGAAGTGAAATTAGTAGCGTTACACAAAGGCCATGTCTTTTATCAATTTAAGTCGGAAGAAACCTACCTTAGCAACCTTATGCTATTTATTCGCTCTGGATTGAAAAATAATCAGCATGTCCTGGTTATTGAAAGCATGAGAAATATCACCAAGGTCAGAAATAGAATGAAAAGGTTATTGAATGATGAACAGCAATCTTCCATTTATTTAGTTGATAACTTTGACTACTACTTTTTAAATGGTGACTTTAATACTAAAAAGATACTTAATCATTTCCAAAAAGATATTTCCATCATAAAGAAACAGAACCCTTCCATCAGAACCTGGGCTCATGTCGAGTGGACCTCCAGTGAACCAGATACATTCCTTCTCAACGAATTTGAATCAACTGCAGATGAGTACGTTTTACAAGAAGGCCTGCTTTCTGTCTGTGCTTACTCTAAAAACAGTTTATCGCCTACTTTGATAGAAACCCTTGAAAAAGTTCATAATTATGTGATGACAGATGATACCCTTGGTTTATCAATGGTGTACGGGAAATAAGAATATTTCATTTAAGAAGATTCGTTTTTTACGAGTCTTCTTATTTATTGGAAAAGGATATAATAGTATAAAATTCACTCGTTCTTATACTCGTCTCAAGATCACCTTTTCCCTGACCCTTCCTTTGATAAGCATATTCTACAGCAATATCTGCAGTTAACTATCTGTTCTATTGAAGCCCAACCTCCAATATGTATAACTATGACCATATATAGGCATATACCAAGGAGGTACTTCTGTGAACGGAACCATCAATCCAATTAAGCTGAACGAAGTCATTAAGTATGAAGATCTATTTCACGAAGCTTTTAAGGGAACGCCATTAAAAGCAGGTCGTGTGGCATTAATAACGTACTGGATAAAGCCTGGGAAGTCATTTATTACGTATGACATCCATGATCGGGATAAAAAGTTTGTAAATATAGAAGATGCTCCTTCCCCGCCTTCGATTCATCGGGAAGAGATTAGTTTTCGGACGATTTTTGAGTTGAATCAGTCGGTGGATATTGAGATTGCCGGAGTGAAGAGACCTTCTGTCATAGTAACAAGCAACATCTCTTGGTCCGATGATGGATGTGTAGTGTCTTATGGAGTGACAGATCGGACTAATACAACATATTACGGGGTTCGAGAAGAGTTGTTGGTAAGATGGAATCCAGAATTTGTGATTAGGTGAAAAACATGAAAAGACGCTTACTACCTGATGAAATACATTTGTAACCAAAAAGGAACCAGCGTCTATTTTGTGACACTGGTTCCTTCTATATTATTTATAGAAAACTTTTTCTACGTTATATTTCGATTGGAGCTTGTTAATGATATAAGTTTCGTAAATCTCACGATCCATCGCATCTTCTACAATGGCAACATCGATTCGGTAGATTTCGCCTCTGTGGTTACGAAGTGGTGATACGGTATCTTCAAGATGTTTCTTGACTCTTTGTCTTAGTTTACGTGCTTTCCCAACGAAAAGGAGTTCATCGTTTATGTTGTAAAACAAGATGATACCACCTTTGTCTCTTGGGATTTCGTGAAGATCGATGAACCCTTGGATACTTTTGATCTTTGGTTCTTCTGAGTCTCTTGGTTGTCTGCGTTCCGTTATGGAAATATCCGCTTGTGGGATTTCAATTTTTATCATGAATGTCACGTCCTTTGTTTGCTGTAAGAGGTAATGGTAACACATAAAGTATAGAATTACTATACAACGTAGCACTTACCATTAAAAAAAGAAATTACCCTTTCCCTCTTACACGTACTTAAGTCCAATTCGATTATTAAATGTCTGATTCTTATTTTTAAACACAAAGAAGTTATCTTTAAAATCAATCGTGAGTTCATGTTCATAAGTATCTTCGAAGTCGTCGTCAACAATGAAGAACATATCATCGGATTGGATGATATTCTCTGTTGAATCAGCTTCTCTATTTTCTACTACCTTTATTTCATAGAGGTTGTTCACTATATCGCAGCTTCCACGGTCAAGTGATAGTTGAATGATTTTGCCATCAGGAATATCATTTAGTCTTTCTTTTGCAGATTTTGTGATTTTTAATTTCATTGTACGTTCCTCCTATTTTTTAAGTGGAATAAGTATGTCAAGATGCTGCTTTAGGTTTTCTATTGTGATTGGCAGCTCGTCCCCCTCGTCGCCATCAATATTGGCAATCATCTTATAGGTCGATGACGCTTCCAGCTTGGTGACTTTCATATAATGGACATGTTCACTTTCTGCCAGTTCTCCTGAAATGATCTTTGGAAGGAGCATTAGAAAATGAGGAAGGGCTATGTCTTTGATGATAAAGACATGGAGCTTACCGTCATTTACTTTGGCCTCGGGTGCAATGGTTTCCATGCCTCCGACAGAGTTTGTCAGGGCAACAAGCACGAGAAGGGCGTCCCCTTCCCAGTCATGGTCGGAATGGACCTTGAGCTCGAACGGCTGCTTCTCCTTCATTTTCTTCATTCCCTCAATTATATATGCAAGAGGACCAAGCTTAGACTTCTGTTCGACTGGCGTTGAAAACGATGCTTCTGCCAAGGCGCCTACTGCGACGATATTGATGAAGTATCGGTCGTTGATTTTTCCAACATCGGTCTTCTGCACATGATTATGCTTGAATATGTCGATGGCCTCTTCGGGTTTCATAGGAATGTTTAAAGCTCGTGCGAAATCATTTACTGTTCCGAGTGGTATCAGGCCAAATAGAGGGCGGTGCTCCTGCTCAGCTATTCCGTTAATCGCTTCATTGATTGTGCCGTCCCCTCCCATGGCTGCGACGAAATCAAATTTTCGCTCACATGCTTCCCTGGCGTAATCCATGGCATCTCCTTCCCCTTCTGTAATGCGCAATTCCGTTTTATACCCCATTTTTGACATGGTCTCCAGAGCATGTTCACTATAGTCCTGCCCTTTTTCCTTCCCGGAAGAGGGGTTAACGATAAGCATGGCTTGTTTCACAGCGATATCCTCCTTTTAATATGTATACTGTATCTTTACCCTGATTAAGAGAGTTGGAACCTTATGTATGCTTAAAATTGACAGGAGAGAACATATCATTACAATAAGAAATTAAATACTTTGCAAACCCAAGGGTATGTTTAATCCGTTCTTCTTCTGAGTTGAAAAGACTCACTTTCAAACCTTCCCGAATATTCATGGCCTCCCTTATAATGAGGTGCCATTCATCATGAAGATGTTGCAGTCCATATTGTCCTGCTTCTTGCTTGGAGGTAATACCATATTCCCTTAATGTGTAGTATTGACGAAGCAAACCAAGGACGGACCATTCTATCTCATTATCAATGATTTCAGTCGGGTAATTCATTACGTCCTCAAATGAAGTTTCCATCCCACGGGTCCTTCCTGTCCAATACGAATTCATGTTTGAAAGAACATATGAACTTAATTGGTGTAAAGAGATGGTTACATCAAAAGAAGTGGTGTCTGGCCCCATAACGCTAATTCCCTTATGCTTAAACAAATACCAAGTGATTGGGTTGAAATTAAAATACTCACCAAATTTCAATTCACCATTATTGTAATAAGCATTTTCTTGAAATTCGTTTGTGTCGCACGCGTTAAGTTTTCCAATCTCCTCTTGAATGATATAAACTCCATCCATTTCCGGCTTAGGGTATGTCAACGCTAATTCTTTATGTACAAGATATAAACTTCCAGCATCTTTAGATGTCATTCTGCGGCTGGTAACTGCAATAAAGTCAATATCACTGGAATTATTCACATACGCATCCAACGAGATGGAACCGTGTAAATATACGCCTTTTATTGTATTTGGCAAGTATTTGTTAAATGAAATTAGGTAGTCATTTAATACTGATTGTACAACCCTTGGTACGCTGGCCATTGAATTTCCCCCTTTAAAATTCTAATTATACGATGTCCTTAATATTATGCGTCTCTTTTAAGTATCAAAAGCAGTGAAAGAGCATCACTCAGTAAATATATTAACATTTAATTCCATTAACGTGTAAGGTTAATGGAAAATTGGAAAATAGCATTGAGGAATTAAGAACAATATAAAAAAAGCGCTGACCTTTACATGACCGGTAAGCGCACTATAGATAGTTAATTCTTTTTTTAATTTAGCTTTAACATTGTTAATCCCGCACTATTAGTTGGAGTATTATCCACATTACCAATGAGGTTATCTGTCGTATGCCCAATATTTCTAAGTTCTACTTTTCCTCCTGCTGGTATAGAAACAATCGCTTCTCCATTAACTTGAAAAATGGAATCCAGGGTCACAGGAGCACTTGTGAAGATGCCTAGTTGGTTACCAAACCTGCTGGATGTTACTATTGAACCGTTCACGAATAGTGCGTATGCGCCTCCTCTACTAAATCCTGTTTTTCCACTAGTAAATACAACGTTATAGTTTATTTGGTAGTCTCCTTCGTTTACTACGATTATTGAGGTTCCCAAGTGAATAAAGTCTCCGGCAGAACTAATGCCAGTATGGTTAAAAGATACAGGTTGGTCAGGTATTATAAGATCTCCACCAATTCTATACACATTACAATATCTCCGATTGCATGTGCATTCCCCTTGAGGACCTTTGACACCCTGAATTCCACGTTCACCTTGAGGACCCGGTTCGCCTTGAACTCCTTGTTCGCCACGAAGTCCTTGTTCACCCTGTGGCCCTCGTTCGCCTTGAAGCCCTTGCTCGCCTTGAAGCCCTTGTTCCCCTTGTGGCCCTCGTTCGCCTTGAAGCCCTTGTTCCCCTTGTGGCCCTCGTTCGCCTTGAAGCCCTTGTTCCCCTTGAGGTCCTTGTTCGCCTTGAAGCCCTTGTTCGCCATGAGGCCCTCGTTCGCCTTGAAGCCCTTGTTCCCCTTGAAGCCCCTGTTCGCCATGAGGCCCTCGTTCGCCTTGAAGCCCTTGTTCCCCTCGAGGTCCTTGTTCGCCTTGAAGCCCTTGTTCCCCTCGAGGTCCTTGTTCGCCTTGAAGCCCTTGTTCGCCTCGAGGTCCTTGTTCGCCTTGAAGCCCTTGTTCGCCTCGAGGTCCTTGTTCGCCTTGAAGCCCTTGTTCCCCTCGAGGTCCTTGTTCGCCTTGAAGCCCTTGTTCGCCTCGAGGTCCTTGTTCGCCTTGAGGCCCTTGTTCGCCTTGAGGTCCTTGTTCGCCTTGAAGCCCTTGTTCCCCTTGAGGTCCTTGTTCGCCTTGAAGCCCTTGTTCGCCATGGGGCCCTCGTTCGCCTTGAAGCCCTTGTTCCCCTTGAGGTCCTTGTTCGCCTTGAAGCCCTTGTTCGCCTCGAGGCCCTTGTTCCCCTTGAGGTCCTTGTTCGCCTCGAGGTCCTTGTTCGCCTTGAAGCCCTTGTTCGCCATGAGGCCCTTGTTCCCCTTGAATAACTTGGTCTTCTTGGGGTCCTAATTCTTCATGAGGTACTCGCTTTCCTCGTTTTTTGCTTTTCTCGCTTTTTTTCTTACACTCTTTATGCTTGTCTTCCTTATCATGACCTCTTTTAGATCCCAATTTACACACCTACTTTTCATATATCACTATTTTAATCCTATTAATCAAATGATGAATATCTAAACAGAATTACTATAGTTTATGAAAATATGAATAGTACGTGTAGACAAACATCCAGTGATTCTATAAATAAACGCTTGTCTAAAGTTTTGGAAGAATACTATGATATTGTAGCATCTGCTGTGAAAGCAGCAGGCTATATGATGATGAACCAGATTTTGATATATCAATACCAAAGAATCTTTAATAGGGAGAGAGAATAGTTTTAGTTATCTTTAGTTATTCTTTGAGTTATTGGAGTTACCTTTAATCGCTGCCGCCATTTGGTCCAATTTATCGTTAGAACTTTTTATCATAGGTTCTTTCCGTGTTTACTCCTCCTTGTCGTCCTGCTTCTTCGTAACTCATTTTGCTGTTGGCACTGTTGTTAATACCCATAATAATTCCTCCTTTAATTCCATCGATTAAATATAGACAGTTCTTATATCAAGCACACACTGATTGACTGAACCCCTGGATCTTATGTTACAAAACAATACACTTTGCTAAGAAAGCATTATTTAAAACCAAGTTATATGAAATTTCAGCATTTGGCTCGGTTACAATAATGAATCTATAACCATACAATATAAAAAAAGTGAAAGTCTACCATGTAAAGGAGTGATGATTAATGGAGAACTTTTTTAACGGGAAAATCTCAAAGAAAGACCTGGAAGCCTTTGAATTGATTGGTGATGGGAAAGATGGCGAAATCTACAAGGTAGCAGAGGACAAAGTTGTTAAGTACTTCTTTAAGGAAGAAACACATCAACGAGAACTAGAAGCGATGAAAATAGGCCAGAATTCGGCGATTATGCCTCGTCTTTATGAATTTGGTGACAATTACATTGTCATGGAGTTTGTTCAAGGAATATCCCTTGCACGTCATATGAAACGGCACGGCCATATTGATGAAGAAATGACTAAAAAAATATTATTCGTTTTAGAAGAATTCAAACGGATAGGCTTTAAGCGATGGGATACAGAGGTACGCCATATGTTAATGGATGAAAATGGCGGATTCAAAGTGATTGATCACAAGCGAGCATTTACATCCGACTCACCTGTTCCAACGAAATTGTTAAAAGGAATGAAGAAATTTGGTTTAACAGGCGATTTTTTGGAACATGTAAAGAATTTAAATCCTGAGCTCCATGATGCTTGGAAGAAACATAAGTAGTTCCATACATGATGAAGTTCCTCACTAAAATATCATAGAAACAAGAACGTTCTTTCCTATAATCAATAAGGAAAGAATGTTTTATTAAAAGGTTTTAGGACAAGCACCTGAAATCAAAAAAAGGATAGTACTCCCATAAAAGTACTATCCTTAGAGTTAATAATAAAAATGATTATACTTTTTTCACCGTTACCCTATCCAGGTGAGTGAATAAAACGTCACCATTACCATTAGACCACACTAAATAGTGATCTTCAGCTTTTATAAATGTTCCGTCGCAGTCTATTTTTTCTGCTCCCGAAATAACCTCGATTTTATCACCAAGCTTGAGTACTTTATTAAGTTTATCGGAAAATCCCATAATGCCTCCTCCTTTCTCTTTTAACATTCAACAGTCTATATATTTATATTAAATAATACGAAAAATGATAGGGCTATTACCTATCATATTTGTTTTTCCTCAAAAAAAAATGACTGGATTGCGTCCAGTCATTTTTTTCGTTTCTAAATAATGTTAACTAAACTTTACGAACAGTAACATTATTTAAGTTAGACGTGTTCATATGGCCGTTATCATCAGCCCATACAACGAAGTTATCGCTAGCGTAAACATATGAACCCTCTTCGATTTCTTCGTCACCAGATAGGACCTCGATTTTATCACCTAGAGATAAAATTTTATTAAGAAAATCAGCCATATTACCATCTTTGAACAAATTAGACATTATGTTTCCTCCTTTCGGTGTTTACTCTATTTTTATGCTGAACCGTTAAATGCGTAAAGGCAGATAACTAGATTTCATAAAAATATTTCGAAATAGTCATTTACTAGATTAATTATTCTTTATCATTCTCAAGGAGTTAGTTGGTTGGTGAATGTTCCGAGTTATCTTCTGAAGAGCTTTCCTCCATACTTAATAAAGGCTCCTCCTGGCTTTCGAACTCTTCAACTGCATCTGTACCTTCATCATCTACAGGTGAAGAAGCCGTGCTCACCTCAGTGTTAATGATGACTAGTTCTTCCTCTAACAACCCTTGAGAGTCACTTTCGTTTTCATAAGTGTTCTCTTCAATGCCTGGGTCTACCTCTTTTGCCGATTGACCTTCATCTGTTCCCCATTGCGGAGTGTAGTCCTCTTCCTCTTCTTCCTCTGAATCGTCAGAGTACTCATCAACGTACAAATTGATTACCTCTTCCTTTATATCAATTGAATCAGGTACGGAGTCTTCTCCTTCATCATCAGAGGAATCAAAAATTCCTGAAGTAATACTCGCATTTTCAATTGTTTCATCGTCTTCGTGTACTTGTTGAAGGCTTTGACTCTCCCTGGACATTCCCTCAGTCTCATGTTCTTCTTTCTCCAGCTTTACGAAGGTCAGCAGTTCTTCATTCACGCCGGACTGTTCGTTCTTTTTATCCTTTTTCTTTGGACTTTGATCTTTCTTTTCCGATTTTTCTTTTTTCTTCTTTTCGACCTTGTTCTCACCTTTATGTTTAGTCACATTTTTGTTTTTGTCATTGTGTTTCTGGTTTTTCTTTTTCTTGGAGCCAATTTTCCTTACACTGATCGGACCGCATAAATCTGTGAAATTGACATTTGCATCATAATCCATCCAAATGAGAGTATTGTCAAAAGCTGCTACAAATGTTCCTCCACTGTCAATCATTTCATCTTCAAAGAATACTTCAAGATGATCTCCAAGCTGGAACATTGAATTCAACACCCCTTCGACTGATTTACACGGAAGGCCGTCAAAATCCTGATTTGAACAATTCTCTTCTTGATCGTGTGCACTATTCTCATCTGTTTCGGGAAGATCATGATTACCTGATTTTTCTTGTTCACCGGCGTCTCCTAAGCACAACTCATCTTGTTCATCAGGATCTCCCTCACAATGCTCTTCATCGTCATGATGATCAGAATATTTTCTAGTGTAATCATCATACTCTTCTACCATAGGTTTTCCACTCCTTTACATTTTGTCTACAATTCATAATCAATATATGTATATAAAAAAGGAATGTATAGCCTATTTTTATGGTATTATCCCAAATTCCGCTCACTCTAACCGGGCTTTTGAATAGGTTAATAATAGATACAGAGACGTGGAGTGAAGCACATGCCCAATTGTTATCTTTTTATTAATGAATATATATTGCCAAGAATCTTTTCATCTTTTTATTACGATGACTTTATGGTTCCTTGTCACAATCAATCCATCTTTGTGAGCTACCAAGAATCCAAAACAGAATCAGTTACTTCTCCCGTAGAACAGCTGCAAAATACTCCTTTCCTTGATCAAACCCATGTATCTCAAATCATTCACAGTATGATGAGCAGCTTGAATGAAACCAATACTCACCATCAATCGACTGAGAGACCTTCTTTCGACATTACTCTAACAACCGAAGATCAACCCAGCATAGTACTTTCTCAAATATCTAAGCCAAAACACCGTAAAAGACGAGGCAAATGTCCGCGCTTACTGTCCCGGGATGTGCGACCATTCGAAAGATTCAATTATGTCGATCCCAACAACAGTATCCCCCAATCAAAATATCAAACAAGCGCACCAACCATACAACATGTACAAAAAAATAATCCATCGAACCGCCAATGTGACATTGTAGAAAGTAAGGAAGAGAATATCGAAATAAAGCATGAGCAGGAAAATATATTAAGAAAAGTGACTAGAAAAGACATCCATAATAGTCAAAAAACCTATATAAAGAGCCAAGATGATGAATCAGTTAACGATAAGGTTTCTCATGAAGAACAACCACATGACCATAAGAGACATGAAATGGAATCTATGCGTCCCTCCCACTTATTAAAAACAGATATTACGAAACAAAATTACTCTGCCGGCTCGGCTAATGAAGATGTTATTCGTGACATTATTTTGAAAGAAGAAGAAAAAATGAAAGCAGTTTTACATGATGACCTTCTGGAAGTTAAAAAAGATGAGCAGCCTTATACCCAATTAGTAAAAGATGAAGTTGATCAAGATATTTCTAACCAATCATCATTAACAATGGATACTGTCGAAACCAACATACCATGCACCATTGATTCAGCGAAAGATGTGAAATACAAACTAAATCGCACTTGCGTCAGGGCAAAGAAAATCGTTAATGAACATATGAAGTATGCTTCCGAATTCAATTTCGAGCCCCTTAGCTGTAGCCCACCGGGTAAGAAAATGAAATACAAACTAAATCGGACTGATTTAAGGACTAAAAAAATCGTTGATGAATATAAGAAAAGTGCTGATGAAATCAATTTCAACATCTTAAACTTTAGCCTCCCAGCTAAAGAAGGAAATAATAACGTCAAACGTGAAGTGCACTCAGCTAAAGAATCAGCAAGTGATGAATCAGATTCACCTACACCTACTACAGAAGTTCAATTTGATATCTTACACTCTGCTTCATCTGTCAAAGATGTAAAAAATGATATCAAGCCTAAAGATATTTCACCTATGAGAGTGAAAAAAAACGACACAAAATCTACTACAGCTAATAAAAAAGTTCAATCTGATATCTTAGGCTCCAAGTCACCTGGGACTGAAGTGAAATACAAACTAACTCGCACTAATAACCAAGTCAAATACAGTAATCACAAACAAAAAAATATCGTAAAAGACGAAGTTAAAAGTACTAAAGAGCAGGATTTCGATATCTTACACACCAACACTCCGATTAAAGAATCGAAATTACAACCATTCCACCAGAAAACTAATAAAAAGGTTAGTAAGCCAGCCTCACCTTCTTCTTATAACAAGGATAAAGACGACCTCCATACCTCGATTTTGAATAAATATTTCACACTTGGTGACAAAATCAATGTATATGCGGGAAGTAAACTACTTGATCTGCAAGGGACATTTTTAACAGCCGGACCTGATTTCTTCATATGGATTGATGGTGATGGATATGTACGGTTACAAATTACCAGCGGTGGAATTAGTATTGGTCAAACGAAAAAGAAAAAATAAGAAACAGACATTAGCCCTGTGCTAGTGTCTGTTTCGACAATATAGAAGGATACATATAGTAATGTAATAGAGATTAGAATGGGGTGAAGGGAATGAAAGAAACTGTATTGGTCATAGCAGCACATCCAGATGATGAACTACTTGGGACAGCTGGCACGCTAAAACGGTTAGTAGATCAAGGAAATAGAGTCGTCTCGATCATTACAGCAAACGGAAGAAAGGAAGAGGCCCATCACATTCAGCAGCTTGCCCGGAAAGCAAACAAAGAGATTGGGATTAAAGAAGTTATTTTTCTGGAGCATCCGAACCTGGAATTAGAAATGATGCCTCTTCATCTATTTACTAAGGAAATTGAAAAATTAATTGATATCTATCAACCTACCAAGATTTTTACCCATCATTACGGCGATTTGAATATTGATCACCAAATTACGTTTCAAGCCGTTTTAACAGCAGTTCGTCCTCTACCAAATAAACAACCGATTGAATTGATCACATTTGAAACGGTATCCTCAAGTGAATGGAATACCCATACAAATGATAAACAATTTAAACCAAATTATTATGTGAACATTTCATCGGTGATTGTTCAGAAAATTGCTTCCTTAAAACATTATGAAGTGGAAATGCGAGAGTTTCCACATCCGCGTTCCTATGAGGGAGTCAAACATTTAGCAAGTGTCCGAGGCATGACGGTTGGGGTACCATATGCTGAAGCATTTGAAGTTATAAGGAGGGTCTGGAAATGAAAGAACTATTTTTTCCTTATCCTTATCTTGTTTCTGCACTCGATAAATATTATGGAGTAAAGTCAAAACCCATAACGGCAAAAATAAAGGATAAGGGTAAAGATTCTAAACGAAAAAAAGAACGCAAAAAGAAATCAAAGACTAAAAAGATGAAAAGCAAACCTGGAAGTAAGAAATTATCCATTCTGATAGCGACTTTTTGGGACTATCCTCATACGGGTGGTCTTTCCAATTACATTACAACTCTTCGAGAAGGCTTGAGGTCTTTAGGTCACAAAGTGGATGTCATTGCTCCGAATCAGTTTTCACAAGTGAATGCAGAAAAGCTGCGTGAGGTGATTGTTCCTGAATTAAAGACTTTTTTTGAGCAACGATACGGATCATACACAAGTAAAATCATTCAAAGTTGTCGTTTACTCTATATCTTTGAACAGATGATGAAATCTGTAAAACTGGAAAAATACGATATACTTCATGCTCAGGATTTATTCACGGCCAATATATTAGGGAGATTCAATGAAGATTTAGGTAAACCTCTTCTTTTCACTCCACATGGCATGTTCACCTTTAGCAGAGTCAAATTTAACCGAATTGAAAAAGGGTCAGTGGAAGAAGTGTATTACAAAGAGATTGAGAAAAAAGCGATTGAATACGCGACCCATATGGTCATTTTAAGTGACTCTTTCCGTGATCCATTGAGTACACTAGGAGCGAAACCTGTAAATCTGACAACCATCAATACAGGGATTGATTTTAAAACCATTGATCGTGGGAAAACGAGTGGGAAAATTGTAATTTCATGCATCGCTAGACTTGGACCTAGAAAGGGACATTCAGATTTATTTAATGCCCTTTCTCGAATGAATGGAACAAGTCATCAGGTTGAGGTGCAAATTGTCGGAGACGGAGAAATGCGTGAAGCGCTTGAAGCTCAAGTCAAATCGCTGAAACTATCAAACGTTCGATTCTTAGGTAAACGCGATGATGTCCCTGCAATACTAAGTAAAACAGATATTTTTGTACTTCCAACCGTCAATGACAATCTTCCCATTTCCATTATCGAAGCCATGCATAGCGGTGCAGCGATCCTGACAACTAATTGCGGTGGTATTACGGAAATCGTTCATCATAATGAAACCGGAATCATTGTTGAGCCAGGCAATGTCAGTCAATTAGCAGCTCAGCTCAAACTCTTGATTGGAAATGAAGCATTGCGAAGGAAACTGGGAAGCAATGCGTATCAATATGCCAAAAATCATCTCACTCGGGAAGCCATGGTTGGCAAGATCGAACATATTTACCAAAACCTAATAGCTTCGGGGGGCGAATAATGTTGTCATCTCATCCAGCTGTTGTACTTGACTTAAGCGCAAATGGAGTCGGCATCATTCATGCCCTTTCCCGAAAAGGAATTGATGTATATGCATTTGATACAGAAGGACCCTATTCAAAGGGGAAATCGAGACTTGCAACATGCGGGGTATGTCCAAGCCCCTTGACCCAAGAAGCAGAGCTGCTGTCTTTTTTAAAAGGAATAGCAATGAACCTTGATAAGAAGCCTGTGCTATACGCAGGTGCAGATGATTATGTTGTCTTCATCTCAAAATACCGGAACGAATTATCCCAGTACTACCTGTTTTTTTATCCCGATCACTCTTTAATTATGGATTTATTAGATAAAAAGAAAACCTATGAATTAGCATTGGAATATAATGTCCCAACAGCCAAAACCTTTTTTGTGGAAAATGAAGAGGAGCTTGATGAGGCGGTTACTCAATTAGAATTTCCGTGTATTTTAAAGCCTGTGTTCGGACATGAATTCAGAAAACATGTTAATAAGAAAGCCATTCAGATTCAAGACGCCGTCCAATTAAAGAAAACCTATCCTATTTATCGCAAGTTCGGTGAGCTAATTATTCAGGAAATCATTCCTGGAGACAACCAATGCTTCTATAAAGTGGCGACATTTTTCGATGAGGATATGGAATTACTTGCCCTTTTCACTCTCCAAAAAAACCACCAATTCCCTTCACAATTCGGAACGGGAGCACACATCGTGAGCAAACGGATACCTGAGCTTATCGATGTAGGTGTTCCACTATTGAAAGAGTTGGGACTAAAAGGAGTAAGTATGATCGAGTATAAAAAAGATCCACGGGATGGGCAATATAAGCTCATTGAAATCAATCCCAGGTTCTGGCTGACCCATAGTTTAACCGGACACTCCGGAGTTGATTTTGCCCTTCAATATTACCAGTACCTTACAGGTCAACGTCCATCTCCAAAACTACAGCAAATTGACGGTGTTCAATGGATTTACCTGGTACGTTACTTCCTTACCTTTCTTGAAAAAAGAAAAAATGGAGAAATGAGCTTAAAAGACTTCTTTTATGGATTCAGAGGAAAAAAGGTATTCGCTCTTCTTGCCTATGATGACCCTATGCCATTTATAAGGAGTACCATGTCTCACCTGCGGAATGCGTGGAAAAAAAGAAGGAGTGATTGAGTATGTATACACCACAAGAATTGATATCTATGTTTCATAAACATGGAATCGAAGAAAAACTCTCCACATCCCTTGGGAGTAAAGTGACCATCCAGGCTTCATCAATCCAAAACCTTAAATCGACTAAAAGAAGCAGCATTTATCAGCTTCAGCTAGAGAAACACACAGACACCTTCCCTATCATTTTTAAAATCTACCATTCTACCAAATACAAAAATGAAGTCGAGATTAATGTCTACAGTCAAGCCTACCCTTTTTTAAAAGAGTTTCTTCCTGGAATCTACCTGATTGAGAAACAAGGAAGTGATACTTGGGTGTTCATGGAGTTTGTCCGCCAAATTCGCGGACAGCTGACCTTTACTCCCAAGCATTTTGATTATATTATACCAACACTTGCTAAACTTCACGCCCACACCCATGAAGAAAAATTCAAAAAAGAAAAAAAGACTTTTCAAAATTGGTTTCCCATTTACAACTCGGTAAAAATGAAAAATGATCGGGAAAAATTCATTTCAAATACAATGACATTTCTAGACGATGCCAAGAAGGATAAACAATTGAAGGACATCATCAAACCACATTATAAACCATTAAAAAACATATACAGTAACGGTTCTGAATTCTTTCCGGAACTATTGGCCAGCGGCTATTCCATTACACATGGAGATCTTCATATGCAGAATATCTGTTCAAAAGATGTCAGCAAAAATGAACCCTGGGCGATTCAATTCATTGATTGGGAATCAGCCAAATATGCCCCAACATGGTTTGACATGATTGTCCTGGTAGAAATTTTACTAGGTTTTCGGAAGGATTGGCAAAGCAATGCAGAAGAAATTCGCACCCATGCGGTCGACGTATACACGAGTGAAATGAAGAAATATGGAATCGAATTTAAAACCAAACCCATTCATTTATACAAAATGGCGTACCTTCAACGAACCCTCGAAAAAGGATTACACACTCAGCTGAGACGTATCTTTGACAACCGCGGAGGTGAGCTTCTTCCCTACCATTTAGAAAAAATATCAACCTGGGGAAGTGAACTGGGAATCTATAAATAGATACGAAAGGATGAGAAAACTTGAGTCGAATGCCCCCTTTCAACATTCATCCCTCTCTTCTTGCCATCATGGATCAATATTATGATGTGGAAAGAGACTATAAGGAGACTCTCACTCTCCAACCATTCGGTCAGAAGAAAAAAGGCGATGATTCAAAGCCAATGAAAATCTTATACGTTACATTTTTTCAATACCCTCATACAGGTGGATTATCTCATTACATCACTTCTATAAAAAACGGTTTTGAAAAGGTAGGTCATAGTGTAGATGTACTAGCGCCCAACCATATGTCTTCAGAACAGCGGGAAGAATGGATCCCCGAAGCTGCCTCTGAAGCCCGTAAGTTTATGAATAGACGCTACGGAAAAGTCAATGAAAAAATCGTCAAAAACCTTAGTTACCTTCATGTATTTGAACTCTTTCTCATAGAAAAAAACCTCCAACAATATGACATCATACACGCTCAAGACCTGTTTGCCATCTTCATCCTGGGACATTTAAACCAAACATACCAAAAACCTTTACTCTTTACGCCACACGGGTTCTTTACGAAAAGTCGCTTAAAATTCAACAAAATGCAGAAAGATTCCATTGAAGAAGCCTACTTTACTGAACTTGAGAAAGTAGGCATTGAAGCAAGTACTGAAATCGTGATGATTTCAGATTCCTTTCGACCTAATTTAATGGATTTCGGTGCAAAAGTTGAAAGGATGGTCACCGTTCATACTGGCATCGATTTTAATCCACTTCCTCATAAAAATCATGAAAACACTATCCTAACGTGTGTCTCCCGACTGTCACCACGTAAAGGTCATGGATTTCTCTTGGAAGCATTGTCCGAGCTTCGTGAACACCTTGGTAATGTAGAAGTATGGATTGTCGGAGATGGGGTCATGAAGGAAAAACTGATTGAACAAGCGAAAGAACTTAAGCTAAATAACGTGATCTTTTTTGGGAAACGACACGATATACCCCATATTCTTTCCATGTCTGACATCTATGTATTAGCAACAGTGAATGATAACTTTCCCCTATCCGTCATGGAAGCAATGTTTTCCCGGCAAGCGGTCATCTCCACTACATGTGGCGGAATCCCGGAAATGGTTCAACATGAAGAAACAGGCATACTTTGTGAACCAGGTAACGTTGAACAACTGGCACAGGCGATAAAGCGTTTCATAACGAATAGGGAAGAACGTCTTAGGTTTGCTAACGCTGCTGAATCCTATGCTCGTCAACACTTGACCAGCCAAGTTATGACGAGAAAAATCGAAAAGATCTATCAAACATATTTATGAAGAAAGGAGACTCATCATGAGGGAGAATGAACTGATCCAGGATCGCACATGAAGATTTTAGTTACAGGCGGTGCCGGATTTATCGGCTCACAACTCGTAGAAATCCTGCTCGCTGAAGGTCATACCCCAATTATTCTAGACAACTTCTCTAATGGCAGGGAGGAAAACGTGCCAAGTGGAGTTAAAATATATAGAAAAAATCTATTATCCGATAAAGTTGAAAGAATTTTCGAAAAAGAAAAACCCGACATCGTTATGCACCTCGCTGCCCAAGTGAGCGTAGCTAAATCACTGGAAAATCCTGCAGAAGATGCGGCAGTCAATGTATTAGGAACCGTAAAGTTATTGGAGTACAGTACCAGATACGGTGTGAAAAAATTCATCTTCTCCTCTTCCAGTGCAGTTTATGGGTATACAAATGAGATGATTAATGAAGAGAGCTCTACTAGTCCGATTTCCTTTTACGGTACCTCAAAATTAGTATCGGAAACCTATATCAAACTATTTAATAAGCTCTATGATCTTCCATACACCATCTTGCGATACGCCAATGTATATGGTCCTAGGCAAAGGTCCGATGGCGAAGGCGGAGTTATAAGCATTTTTATTGAGCAACTATTAAAGATTGAAATACCAATCATTTTTGGGGATGGAAACCAGACTCGGGACTTTGTTTACGTAGAGGACGTAGCCCGGGCAAATCTTCTTGCCATCACAAACGCCGACAATCAAATCATCAATATTGGCACCAACACCCAAACCAGCGTCAACCTACTCTACACCCTACTTTCAAACCAACTACACTCTTCGCAAAAGCCAAACTACGAAGCGAAGCGGGAAGGAGATATTTTACACAGTCACCTCTCAAATTCGAAAGCTCTATACCATCTAAAATGGGAACCTCAATATGATCTGAACTCCGGTTTAGAAAATACTCTTGAATATTTCAAAAAGAAAATGAAGAATGACGAATGATTTCATAACCCGTGCAAACATAAAGGAAAAGAGCTTGGAAAATTCAAAGCTCTTTTCCTTTATTCTTTATCTCCCTCAACCATTCTCCTCTAACTCATCTATAATCCATTCTGCAGTTTTCTTCCCATTTTGAATACACGCGCCAATACCCACTCCGAAGTATGAAGCACCTGCCAGCTTCACACGTGGCAGTTCAGTTGCGAGATTTTCGTCTAACGATTGTACAGACTGACTGTGCTCAAGATGGTAGTTTGGCATTAGGTCTTTCCAGTTCGTTACTTCGACAGAAATCGGATCTCCGTCTATGCCCACACTTTTTCTGATATCTTCAAGTGCCGTGCTTACAAGTTCTGCCTCGCTAAACTCTTTCAACTCATTGTAATGGGGGTTAGTACTTTTATAAAAAAGTCTCAATAAAAGGTTTTGATTATTGGATGTATGCTTCCACTTCCTACTCGTCCATGTGCATGCATCACATTTCACATCTCTACCGCTTGATACGATAAAGCCTGTTCCATCAGCAGGAAGTTCTTCATCTGGAATGTTAAATCCAAGGTAAATCGAAATAAGTGAAGAGTTTTTCAATTTGTTAAAAACAGGTTCAAGGTTTTCATGAGTCAGAATCTTCTGGGTTATGTCATGAGGTGTTGCGAATACCACATAATCCGCTTTAAGCCTCCCGTGACCATTAAGAATCAGCTCATATTTGTCTCCTGTTTTTTGGAGCTTGGTTGTTTCTACTCCCTTTAAAAATGTCCCATTGGAACATTTTTCTTCTAAACGGTCAATGATGGTTGATAATCCATTTTTAAACGAGATGAACTTTTTATTGGATGTCCCTTGGAATTTTTGTCTATTTGCAGATAGACCTTTAATGATGCTGCCGTATTCGTTTTTATATTCAAGTAAGTATGGGAGTGTCGAAGCCATTGTGAGTTTATGCAAATTTCCAGAGTAGACCCCTGATAATACTGGAGCTACCTGCTTCTCAACAAGTTCCTTACCCAGGAATGCTTCTAAAAAATCACCGATGGAACTCTCTTTTGTAAACTGTGTATTCTCCGTTTCAAGGTCTTTAAGTGCCTCAGTCTTCCCTTCTTCTGACACCAGGGTGCTATTTTTAAGAGACTCAACGGACATGGGAATTCCAAAAATCGTATCTTGGGGTATTTTGTGTAATTCCCCATTTGTATATATGTAGGATGTGCCCGTTTCATTATAGACGAGTTCCTCTTGAAGTTGAATTTCCTCAACTAGAGGAAGCACCACTTCATTACGGGCTACGATTGAATCTGCTCCCGCTTCCATAATGAATTCGCCTTCTCTTATGGTTTTAATTTTTCCGCCGAGCTGCAGATCTCGCTCGATTAGAATTAACTCGATCTCTATTTCTCGTTCTATAGACATTTTTTGAAGATGGTACAGAGCTGTTAATCCTGTAATACCTCCACCTACGACAACCACTGTCTTCATACGATTCACTCCAATAATTGCGTTTATGTATACAGATTATCATGTTTTTTGTTGATTAGAAAAAGATTCTGTGTCTGAATTGGGAAAAAGTATAGGAATGAGAGTCAGTTCCAATCATCTATCCTATACCCATCATCCAATTCCTAGTTGACAACTATGAATACTTATATATATAATATAAGAAATCCATTACAACTATATAGCCGCTTATCCAGAGAGGAAGAGGGACTGGCCCGATGATGCCTCAGCAACAGATTCTACATTGCAGAACACTGTGCTAATTCCACAAGCATTTCGCTTGGAAGATGAGTTGAAGTTTGATACATAAAGCCTTCTTCTTATCTACTAGGAAGAGGGCTTTTTAAAATGAAAGAGCCTCTTCCTCTGCTCGTATACATTTTTAGAGGAGTGATTAAATATGGGGAAAATTCTTCAGGAAGCGATTCACCATCGAAGAAACGAGTTAATAAACAAATTAATTGTCCACAACATATTCAAAAAAGGGAACAAGCAATTATTTGAATTGACGCTCCTGGAACTTGAGGATGAATACAATTATCTTAAAAAGGAATGCCATCCGCATAGCGATGTTGGCTCAATCCATTGGAAAAATCGTGGAAAATCAAGCAGTTAAAAAGCAGCAATCCAGGAATTGGATTGCTGCTTGCTTATTTTTCTTTACTTAAACTATCTGTCTGCATTCATCTGCACACCTTTGGCAATGTTCATGATCATGTTTCTTATCCACTCCTTATAAAATAAAATTGTTCCAAAAGGATTCCAGATGTATTATTCTGATAATCTAATCTCTTACAAAGGAATTAAAATATGACTTACACACTGCAGCATTTCATGAACGAATTTATCGCCGTTGATAGTTGGTCTCTCATTTTTATCAGTATAACCATCAATATATTCATCAGTATTCTAGGCTTCCTGCCAAGTGTTTTCTTGACGGCCTTTAATATTTCCGCATTTGGGTTTTGGCCAGGAGTCGGAATTTCCATACTTGGTGAATCATTAGGGGCCATTGTTAGTTTTTATTTGTATCGAAAAGGAATAAAGTTTGCAGGTATTGATAAGGTTCTGTCTAACAAATATTTTCTCAAATTAAAAGAAGCGTCAGGAGCGGAATGGATCTTTCTTTTATTCTTATTTCGCATGGTTCCGTTTGTGCCTTCAAGTGTGGTAACCGTTGCCGCTGCCTTCAGCTCTATTTCTATTGTTGTCTTTTCTATTATCAGCTCTGTCGGGAAGATTCCTTCGTTGTTGATTGAGGCATTCGTGGTGGTGAATGTGCTGGATGCAGATAAGGGTACGGGTATTTTGTTGGCTGGTTCAGTGGTGGTGGGGATATTTTATTTGGGATATCGTTGGAGGAGGAACATTAGAAGATAATTGAGGCCGTTACGGAAACGACTCTCCTTGGGAACAGAAAAAAGACGTCCACCACGTGGCATACGTCTTTTCTCCCTATCACTTATTGAGCATTCACCTCGACAGCATCCTTCTTGTAATATTCTGCAAAGATCTCGGCGAAGGCTTCTGTAGAGTTATACAATTCCACTAAGTTATTTTCCACTCCGCCAAACTCAAGTAACATGGCTCTCTCGGTTAGGTCCTGATTATAGACCCCGTTACCTTCTGCTCTTGTTTTGATAAAAACTCCCCTGCTGATGCCAGGATATTTTTCCTCCAGTTTAGCATTTAATTCCTTTGCGATCTTAAGGTTCTTTTCGAAGTTTTTGTTTTCTTTTCCTACGATAAAAAATAAACGTGCATAGTTTTTACCGTTAATGGTTTTGGTAGTGATGCTCCGTGGCTGAGAATCCCGATGGATATCGATTAGATACGTTAGGTCATCGTTTTGGGCGATTGCTTCCTGTACTAGTCCCCTTGATAACTGATAGGATTCAAAATATGTCCATGACTTGTCTTTGAGTGCTTTGTTTACATCTGTCTTATCCTGAACTGCTCCAATCCCGCGCGCTTCAAGCTCTTGCTTCAATTTGGATCCGACAGCAATGACGTTGACCTTCTCGTTGGTACTGGCTGGATCTTTCGAATCGTTATTCTTAATCAGCGGGCTGAATGCTTCCCAACTGTGTGAATGATAGATGTAAACGGATTTTTCATCAATCTCTTGAACACCGTCTCCTGAGTTGTTGTTGGCCTGATCGATTTGGCTCTGATCAATTTCCTGATCTTTCAACTGATCTTCTGTTGGAGCCGGTGATTCATTTGGGAGGTTCGTAATATCCGTCCCTTTCCCTGCAACGGCTATGTGAGTATGATAATTTTCGATCCCGGGGATTTCCCGTCCAAATAAACTACGTGGATCAAGGAGTGAAACGTTTGTGACGCTTTCCAACCAATCAAAATCACTGTTTAATGCTTCCTCATTGGTAGCTCGCAGTCCAGTCATCTCCTGTGACAACATCATAAGAAACGTTTCCTTTGGGACGAGTTCGGACATCGATGAATACAGTAAACTATCCACCCTCAATTTAATAGCCGTCGACGAAATCAACCATACGGTCAAATACATGAGTACAATACCGATCAATACTACCCGAATGATGGCTTTCATAGAGACGAATACTAGTGGGAATAAGCTATTGTTGTTTCGAGACTTATACGACATCATCAGTACCCCTATATAAAGTATTTAATAGTTAACCTTATGCAGGGGGGTGATAGAGTAGAAGGTTTTTTCCGTGATTCGGTCGGATTTCCTAGATCTTACAGGTTTGCATTTCCCTCTTAACCAGAATCACATCAATATAATGATAATCGTCATATACTCACCTCATACAGTTAAATCATTTTCAGATTTTAGTTCATTTGCATTCTTCAGCAATTCCTGAAGAACCGCTGCGAAAATCGAAATGGTGACAGACGCAAAGCTGATAATAATCCCAACCATGGCAATACCCGGATGAAGAGCATTTTGGATAAGTAGAAACACTATACCTGCCACATAAATGGCAGTAATCAGTAAGGCATACAGTTTAATTCGTTCAAGAGCCCTTATTGCTTTTCCTGAAAAAGCATGCTTCTTTTCAATACACTTTAAAAGCTTAAAAGCTTGATACAGCGCTAAATTAAATGGAACCGCTGTTAAGTATAACCCTATTAGAACCGGCCATTTCAAATAAGCGAATTCCGGGAATAGATCAGCCGAATGCTTTGCCATGGTTGGCAACCAGACAACACAAAGGATGAATACAATCGCTCCTATTGCCACTACTGCCCCTTTTAAAAAAATCGTCGTTCCTCGTTTCATAACACACCTCTGATACCATGTTTTTCTAAATTATATAATGATATTTATTGTTTTCCAATAAAATTTTATTGATGTTGTATTCTCTATTAAATACTTCTTATACAAACTAACAAACGCATGAGCAAACTCATGCGTTTTAAACCCTTATCTGCTATTCACTTCATTGGCTGCCCTCACCCCTGACTCAATCGCCCCTTCGATCCAACCATGAAAGGAGGACGTGTGCTCTCCAGCAAAATGAATTCTGCCTTCGGGTTTCTTAATATAATCGCCGATATCACTTGCCTGCCCAGGGGTATAAAGGGTAAAACATCCTGCGGAGAATGGGTTTTTACTCCAGTTGTAGACTACATAGTTCAACATTTCTGTATACACCTGTTCGCCATAGATTTTAGAGAGATCTTCTAAAACCTCTTTAATGATTACTTCTTTTGATTTGCTGTTCCATAAGAGTGCATTCTGTCCCCAGCTGTAACTCGCTAACATGACCCCAGGTTTGTTACTACCCTTGTCGTGACTCGGTATATACGTAAAGCGTGTGGGAAGATCTGACACGATGTTTCCGTAATTCAAATCTTCCCAGAAACGACGACGAAATTCGATTCCTATTTTCACGGAAGGAACATTCGTTACTTCCCGAATTGCCTGCCACTTTTTAAAGGATATTGAATCGTAAGGTATGACATCGATGAACTGGAAGACAGTAAAAGGGATGGTTACGATGACATAATCGGCATTGTAATCCCTCACCAATCCGTCTCCGGGGTCTACTGCGCGAACGCTTACACCGACATCGGATTGAATAATGTGGGTCACTTTTTGATTCAGTAGAATGTGTGACCCAAGCTCTTGTACAAATCCGTAAGGTAAGTAATCGTTTCCTCCTACTATTTGATAAAATTTTGTTTGTTTCCTGAATATAGGAAAAATGATGTCTTTTAAAATGTCTACGAATGAGAACTCAGGGAATCCTTCTATCCCTAAAATGACGTTGATTTTTCGTATTGCATTTAAGGATAATGACTTACCAAATGGGTTGTTTGCTAAAAATTGTCCCATAGAATAACCAGAGTATCGTTTAATTAATTTTTGCTGTTCATCATGGGTACTGTTATTATATAAATCAATAAAGGGTTTGGTCGCTTCAATAAACAATTCCGAAGCCGTTCTTCCCTTTTCACTTTCTGGTAACGGATACTGTAGAATGTCTGGATTTTTTTCGTATTGTTCCCGTGTTGTTAGGATATTGTTTACTAATAGTAAATCTCTTGGTGAACTATTGATGAATTCTTGATAGGGCAGGTTGAATTTACGGATATACTCGAACACTAACTTGTGGTTATCGGGGATCCTCATGGCTCCCAGGTCCATATAGTTACCGGGGGTGAAGGGCTTGCGTACAGTATATACCCTACCCCCAACCCGATTATTACCTTCTAATATCGTTACGTCATGCCCAGCCTTTTTCAACAATGAAGCTGCGACTAAACCACTCATCCCCGCTCCAACGACGATTACTTTTTTGGACTTTGCGGGCTTTAATCCATTTCGAATAATAACCAGCATGTCATTTGGATAATTCAATTTGGAAGGGTCATCCCTTGATTGTTGATCTGCCATCTGTCATCACCCGCCTTTCTTTCATCATATGAAAACAAAAAAGGAGCTATACGTATATTCTATGAGACCAAGAGCTCATTTCCAGTTGTTTTCAGAACAGATGTTTCTATTTTTACGTTTATATGTTATACTTAAGTTTCATTGGGTCTAAGAGACTGTATTTAGTCAATCCCTCGAGCAAGTAGAAGGGAGACATGTTATATGTCACTAGAAAATATCGTAACCATGCTCAAGACTCTTAAGGAATTCAAGGATAGTGAGATTGTTCATACGATATCAAGTCATGATCACTCACCTGTTATGACCGTTACCTACCAGTTGGACAAGGATTGTTTTCAAATCACATATATGGATTCAATGAAAGTTGAAGAGTTTACAGACATTAGCCTTTTGGCTACAACTATAGAAAGTGTTGTTCTTTTCGAACCTTCCAGATAATAAAATGGAATGCCATTACGTAAATCGTGATGGCATTTTTTTGTACCCGGATTCTGTTTAGTTATGCTAATCTATAGATAAAAAGGAGGGGCATTATGTCATTACATTCACAGCCATATATTCGAAAAGTGTCACTTCATAGCGAAAACGTTCCTTCCTTTCATTCCTATCCTTTTCATATTCCAAGTATTCGGAGCCTGACAGACCTCACCTTTCACCCCCATGTTACATTTATTGTGGGGGAAAACGGAATGGGGAAATCAACTCTTCTTGAGGCCATTGCAATGGCCATTGGTTTTAATCCTGAAGGAGGTACGCTGAACTTTTCATTCTCCACGTATGATTCGTATTCGAATCTGGATAAGTACTTGAAAATAGTGAGGGGAGTGGATCGACCTAAGGATGGGTTTTTCTTGAGGGCAGAAAGCTTTTACAATGTTGCGACGAATATTGAGGAAATGGATCAGCAGCCCTCTTTTGGGCCCCGAGTGATTGATTCATTCGGAGGGAAATCGCTTCATGAGCAATCACACGGAGAAGCCTTTTTCTCAACCTTTATGAATCGTTTCCGAGGTAAAGGGATTTACATACTGGATGAGCCCGAAGCTGCACTATCCCCTTTAAGACAGTTATCCATGCTCTCTAGGATACATGAACTTGTGAATGATGATTCCCAGTTCATTATTGCCACTCATTCACCCATTCTGATGGCATACCCCTCTTCTTCCCTGATTGAATTAACAGAAGAAGGTTTATTGGAGGCCACATTGGAAGATACGAGCCATTATAAGATTATGAAACAATTTTTTGATGACCGGGAACGGATGATATATCATTTACTGAAAGAAGAAGACTGAGGGTCGAAAGAGGATTTATTCATTACCGGTGTTGATAATCAAGGATACCTCCATTAATAAAATCGAGCATAAAACCAATCAAAGTTTTATGCTCGATTTTATTCTTTTTAAAAAGAAGGAAGTTCACTAAGATTATTCTCTTTTAATCCGTCGGGTTCACTGCGAAGGACATCTCGGCCATACCGGTGAATCACATCAACATGAGCCAGTTTTCCTGACTTTGCTTCTTCGAGTGCAGTGATATAATCCAGCTCTCTACCACTTTCGGTTTTAAAAGCGATGAGATCGTCATCCTCATTTCGGCGAACGGCTACAATCTGTTCCGCGCCAGTTGCAAGCTCCTGAGCCATTTCTACTTTAGCCTGGAATTCACCTTGCTTCTTGTATTCTTCATAAACCTGTTCAAAACTCTTCTTTTCCATCTGGTTCACCTCCCGAACATACGTTTAGTATTGACTCTGGAGCAGTGTATTATGATAAAAAAAGACAAATATACTTTGGTTCCTCTTTCAACCCAAAAAGAGTGCCATCCATCGAGGCACTCCACTATCATCATTTCAATTTTCCAAGAGTATCATTTAACACAATTTTTTGTTCATCTATTGTTTTTATCGCATTTTGGATGTTTCTATTAAAAATAGAAAGGATACTTTGTCCATAGGTAGTCCCTGGAACTGCCCACTTTCCATTCAAGTCTGTCCAGTTTTTTGCGCTCCCTCGTGTTACTAATGAAAATCGGGGATCCACGAGTGATTGACCTTGGGGAATTGGATTGGTTGATGCATATGCGTACAAATGCTGAATATGAGCAAGAACCCCTTCTTCAGGAGTCTTAAATGATGCTCCGTCATTACCAGGACCGGTAGTTCCAATCCCTGCATAGTTGTTTTGATTTGGTTTGACTTGTCCCGTGAACCTGAAATAGTTGGTTTCATGTATAGCTTGAGCGTAAGCTACGTCTCCTCTGATTCCATAAAGATTCCCGTAAAAGAGATAGAATCTGCCTAAAAGTGGAGCATACTGGTTAACCGTTCTCGCAAAGTCATCTAGTTGTTCAGCTCGTAATACAGATGTACCCAGGATCGAATACTGTATTCCCGGTTGCTGAGGAGGCTGTGTCGGTTTTGGCGGATCAGTCGGAGAAGGTACAGGGGGCTTAGGGTTATCATCGTCGACTCTTACTAAAATAAATGCTTCAATACCCGCTTTTTTTAGGCTGGCCACTTGTTTTTCCGCGTTCACTCTTTTTGTAAAAGCACCGGTTTGGACCCTGTAATAGGTTTTATCCAAGACGACCACAATATCAATGAATGAATTCATACCTTTTCTTTTCAACTCATTTACCCGATCTTCAGCATTTTCACGCTTTGTAAATGAACCAGCAATCACTTTGAATAGTTCTTTCTCATTCGCTATTTTCGCAGGTAAACCTAAAGCCTTTGCAACACCTATTGCGATAGCCACTCCTACAGTGTTTCTAAATGTAGCGTTGTTCAATAACGCAATATCTTTTGGATTATCAATAAATAGAATCTCTAATAGGAGTGAAGACATGTTCGTTTCACGTAACACATGAAAATTCGCTCTCTTTTTCCCTCTATCAAAAACTTTATAAGATGACTTAATAGCTGAAGTCACTTCATCGTGAATGATTCTTTGATAGGTAATAGTCTGGGAGGGAACACTGCCATTATACACATAGCTTTCAAACCCGGTTCCACCTCCAGCATTGTGATGGATGGACAAGTAGAAATCTGGATTAGTACGATTGGCGAGGTTTGATCTTTCCGTTAAAGATAGCGTTTCATCTCCAGTTCTCGTCATCAAAATATTCACATTGTAATTTTTCGATAAAAAGTCCCTTACAATAAGGGATGTTAAGAGATTGAAGGTTTTCTCTTCATTCCCATTGTAAACAGCACCTGGATCAGTACCTCCATGACCAGGATCAATCAATATAGTTTTCAATATTATTTCCTCCTAATAGTATGACATATAGTACTATATTCACATATGGACAAGCTTGCTTGGACTTTTCCTACTTGTGCCTATTGTTTATTACGAAAAAATGTTCCCTGTAGAGAAGGGAACATTTTTTATGCACGATTCTATATTTATGGAGGAAACATTCTTATAGGTTTTATTCTATTTCTGTAAACTCGTACTTATTCATCATTTTTTTTCAATTGACCGGCGGAGTTTCATACTGGTGCTCGCTTCATTTTTTTCAGTATGAACTGTTGATCTTATAACCATTGTTCTCTTACTAAGCAAGGGGCCGAAGAGTAACCCCAAACTGTGCAACGTACATATTTGAGAGAGAAGGAGATCCCAAGTCAAACTTGGAATGAGTTACTGGTGGACTGATAAAAAGATACACTTTAAATTTTCTTGCCAATGCATCACCTCCATAGAATACTTTATGTCGAAAGTGATCGGAAGGTGAGGACAAGCAACGAGTTTTTATAAAAATTGGACAGCCTTTTTTCTAAAAATAGAACTCTTCCCAAGTTTATTTCATCCCCAAAAAGAGGAGTTCCCCAGCAAACTGTTTACCACCCTCTCCTCATTTGGCCTAAAGGTTGTTGTCAACTCTTCCCCGCTAGGATAATAAGTGACATCTACTCTTTCGCAGATTTCCATTTCAAATATATCAGCACATTTTACCAACTGGGTTTCTATGAGTGAATGGGGAAAAGAAGCGAATAATAAGAGGCGAAAGCCAAATGAATGGAGGAGTTTTAGTGAAAAAGATTGGAATTCTTGTGATGGGTGTGATGATAACACTTTCATTAATACCTGTACTCAGTACTCCAGCTGAATCTAAGCAGGCTGAATGTGTAAGTGTAGCCAGCGTGAAAGGAAAAGAAGACATGAGAATTTTATGGAACGATCATGTTATCTATACCAGAAACTATATTATTAGTGCTGTTGATGGATTAGGTGACCAGGATGTGGTGCTTGCACGATTGCTTCAAAATCAGAAAGACATCGGGAACGCAATCAAACCTTATTACGGTGAAGAGGCTGGTAATAAGCTGGCTGATTTATTGACTGAGCATATTGTATTGGCAGGCAAAATCGTTGATGCTGCTAAAAATGGAAAGCAAGCAGAGGTTGAGAGATTAAACAAAGAATGGTATCGAAATGCAGATGACATTGCAGGATTCTTAGCACAAGCAAATCCATACTGGACCGAAAATGCGCTAAAAGACCTGTTATATATGCACCTGCAATTCGTCACTGATGAAGCAGTCACACGAATCAAGAAAGACTGGAAAGGGAACATTAAAAGCTTTGATAATGGGAAGGCCCATATTCTTCTCCTTTCTGATGCCTTATCAGAAGGAATTGTCAAGCAGTTTCCGGAGAAGTTTTAAGTAAAGCAGCTGGGATAGACTGTTCCAGCTGCTTTACTCTGATGTGTAAAAACGCTCTATCTCTTATCTTCCAAGTCAATCTCCTTGATGATACGGGCAGGATTTCCACCCACCACTACATTAGACGGGACATCCTTTGTCACGACTGCACCTGAAGCAATTACCACATTATCACCTATCGTCACTCCGGGATTAATGATTGCGCCTCCACCGAACCAGCAGTTGTCTCCGATTTTGACAGGCTTTCCGAATTCCGGTCCTTTGTTTCGCTCAACCGGATTCACTGGATGGGTCGCTGTGTAAATATGTACTCCAGGTGCGAGCATACAATTTTCTCCGAAGCGGACTTCACACACGTCTAAAATCACACAGTTAAAATTAGCAAAGAAATGATTGCCGACGTGAATGTTATATCCATAATCACATCTGAAGTCAGGCTCTAAATAAATGCTTTCCCCAGTAGATCCGAACAACCTTTTTATGGCAGCCACTCTCTTCTCATCATCTTCTTCTGTCGTTTGATTAAGCATGCGAGTTAAATAACGGGCTTGTTTTCTCTCTTCCATTAATTGCGGGTCCCATGGTTCGTAGAGTTCACCGTCGAGCATTTTCTGTTTTTCAGTTTTCATTTAAATGCCTCCTTTTTATGTAGTATGTTTACTATATTTATATTCTCAATTTATACTTCCGTATAGGAAGAATAGTTTGTCGAGAGTCTGATATTATTCATCAATTTTCGATAAATTCAACTGCATGAGACACCGAACCGATCCTCAACCCAGGCGGATTTCTCCCTAAAGGAAGACTCCTCCAAGGGCATCAACACAGTTCCGTTTAAAGATAGTTTATCATATACACGTTCGATTGCTTCTTCCGAATCTCATTTTACGAAACATATGCAACACCCCCACTTTATGTGACACTGGATTATATACAAACGAATTAATATAACATGCTACATAAATATACCAGAAGAGTGGCTCTTCTGGTTCGGTTAAGGAGTCTGTCTGAGCAATTAAAGCTGCCAAATATGGATGGATCGCTAATCTGAATGTGGTAAAGGATAGTAGGGGGCCAGTAAATTCTCATGATCATTTTCATCTCTTAGAATCTGATGCTCTTCAATGCAGATCCATTTTCTGATAGATAATGAAGTATCTTCTGATGATAATGTTGTTTAATAATGGATACCTCCTTCTTCAATTTGTCAGGATGTTTACTAGTTCCCGACTCAGGGTGTGATCTATATTTCAATAACACCTCATCTAAATAATATATGACATACCCATTGATTAACATTCTGTTCCACATCTCATAATCTTGAGTGAATTTAAGATCTGTACTGAAATACCCTATATCTTTGAACACATCCTTATGAACCATGATGGAACACCCATTGACGGGATTGATAGTCAAAAAGGTATGATAGATTTCTTCTGCATTGGTAAATCTCTTTCCAATGAAGGGGAGCAACACTTCATTAGTCTGGTTAATAACATCATAATTGTGGAAGCTTGCCTTAGCCCCCCTTCGTAACATATAATCCAATTGCCTCTCTATCTTCAGATAATCGAAATAGTCATCTGAACTCAACCAAGCGATATATTCTCCATTCGCTCTCTTTATTCCTTCATTTATAGCCGTTGCCGTTCCACCATTTTCTTTTCTTAAGTAGGTAATTTGATTTAAAAAGGGTGTTAGCCTCTCAACTTCTTTCGTTGATCCATCATCAATTACAACTACTTCAATGTTTGAATAAGATTGATTTAATGCACTACGAATCGCCTGATCGACATAGGAACAATTATAAAAAGGTATAACAATAGATACAGTAGGTTTCAAGAAAACTCCTCCAGTGCTGCCTTGGAAAAAGACGTGATTACTATAAACTATTCACTTCCCCGTTTTGTGCTTAGACGGATGAGCTATAAAGTGGGTATTATATTCAAAAAAAGAACTAAACCAAAGACGGTTTAGTTCTTTCTTTTAGGTGTGTTCTATTCTTTAATCAACTCATTCTCAACAAGCCAGTCATGAGCCACTACGGATACACTATTCCCTTCGATATCCACTTTGTAATTCAGTTCACGCATAATATCACTGTTAAGTTTATCGGCTAATTTCGCCGTAATATCTTTGATTTCCGGATATTTTTCATAAACGTTTTTATTTATGCTGACAGCTGCCCGGTACGGCGGGAAGAATTTCTTATCATCCTTCAACGTTACCAAGTCATAGTCTACAATCGTTGCATCTGTTTCAAAGGCAACCGAAACATCTACTTGGCGGTTATTCAGTGCCCTTTGCGTCAGACCGAGATCCATCTGTTTGATCTGTCCGGAACCGAATTTGAAACCGTACAACTCCTCTACTCCAGGAAGACCGTCCGGACGATTCGCAAATTCTGCGTCAGACGCCATTGTTAATTCTCCAGGATTGTTATTTACATATTCAGCAAGATCACTGATGGATTCAATACCCAATTTCTTTGCCTGATCCTGATTCATAGCCAGCGCGTAAGTATTATTCACATTGGACATATTCATCCAATGAATGTCCCTTTTTGCATCAAGCCCCTTCACTTTTTGAAAAGTTTTCTCAGGGTCTGACATCGGTTCTTGCCCCATATATGTAATGAGTGCAGTCCCAGTGTACTCCCACATCATATCCACCTGCTCGTTTTCCAATGCTTTACGAACAACCGTGCTTCCAAGGTTGTTCATTTGTTTTACTTTAAAACCCTCTTCTTTTAATAAAAAGGCGGTCATCTCAGAAAGAAGGTATTGCTCCGTAAAGTTCTTCCCCCCAACGGATATTTGTTTGCCTCCTATTCCTACGTTTGAACAGGCGCTTAGCATAAGAGTCAGGATGAGGATCCCTATCCACTTTGAATTCCGTTTCACGGTCGTCACCTCCTGATTATGAATTACATTTCTAATGTTTGTTTGGTACCTTTTGGAACGACGATTCTCTCCACCAATCGCAGTAGTAAATCTACCAGTATCGCCAGAATTGTAACAGGTATGGCCCCTGAGATTAAGTATCCATTATCGAACAATTGAATACCTGTAAAAATCCATACTCCTAATCCCCCACCACCGACGACATAGGCAAGGGCAGCTGTTCCGATGTTCAGCACGACCGCTGTTCGGATTCCAGCCAGGATTGAGTATGCTGCATTCGGAAGTTCAATGCGGAAAAGGATTTGATAAGGTTTCATTCCCATCCCTCTGGCTGCATCAATGAGGTTCTCGTCTATTGAATCAATACCTGCAACTGTATTTCGGTAAATCGGTAAAAGAGAATATATAAACAGTGCAAAAATGGCTGTTTTAAAACCGATTCCTAATATACTGATCATAAGTGCTAGAACCGCTAAACTCGGTATCGTTTGGCCAAAATTGACTGTATTAGACACGATCCACTCTGCTCGTCTGAACTGCTTTCGTGTAATCAAGATTCCAGCTGGTACCGCGACTATAAGTGCTAATATGGAAGAAACAAAAACAAGCTGCAAATGCTGCTTCAATAAAAGTAGAAACGTCTTTGATTGACTGAACATATAATCGAAGTATTGATTTTTAATAGCCCAGGCAAAGAAAAGGATGACCAGTGCATATACGAAATACCGAACAACATTACTGACAACCTTTTTTGTATTCACAAAATCATCCTTTCTGATCCAGGTTCGTTTTTCCTTTGATCTCATAGTGTAAGTATTTTTGTACAAGATCAATCGTAATGGCCCCTTGTTTAATACCTGCGTCATCCGTCACGATGACCTGGTCAGCTTCTTGATTTAATAGCATCGACAACGTATTTCGAAGATCATGACGAATATTGATCGTTTTCGTATCAGGAATGGATTCATCAAAGTTAGCTAAGCCTATGATGTTCTTCAAGTTTTCAATCGTATGTAAACTTAAACTTTTAATGGCACGATCTTTACCAAAGAACTCATAAACAAAATCACTTTTTGGACGGACAAGCATTTCTGATGGGGTATCGTACTGCATGATTTCTCCTCCACGCAACAGAACAATCTTGTCAGCCATTTTAATCGCTTCATCGATATCATGACTCACAAAAAGAATTGTTTTCTTCACTTCACGCTGTATCTGTAGAAACTCATCCTGTATTTTTTCACGAATGATTGGATCAAGTGCCCCAAACGGTTCGTCCATCAACATTACTGGAGGATCTGCTGCCAGCGCGCGAATGACACCGATTCTCTGCTGTTGTCCTCCGGATAATTCATGTGGATATCTCTTACCGAATTTATCTCCGCTAAGTCCGATCATTTCCATCAGCTTATTGAACCGCTCTTTCTTTTCCTTCTTGCCCCAGCCCAGCATGTCGGGAACAATCATGACGTTTTCCTCAATCGTCATATTTGGGAACAGACCGTTACTCTGAATGACGTACCCGATCTTTCTCCGCAATTCAATTTGATTCAAGTCCATTGAGTCCTGGCCGTCGATGACGATTTTCCCATCTGTAATCGATTCCAGCCTGTTCACCATTCGTAATAAGGTGGTTTTCCCGCACCCGGATGGCCCTAATAAAACTACTATGTCACCCTTCTCAACGGTAAAGTCGACACCTTTAACCGCTGTCACATCACCTTCGTAAGTCTTCGTTGTATGATCAAATGTAATCATCTCTTCACCTCTTCCACTTTATGCAATGCTTTTTGGTGTGTATCGCTTTTGAATCCATAATAGGATTGCATCTGCAATCATCGCTAATATTGCCACCGCTACAGAACCACTAATTATTAAGTAATTGTCTCCTCTGGAAATCCCTTGAGTAATAAGGACTCCGAGGCCACCAGCACCGATATAAGCTGCAATTACACCGATTCCTATGTTTAAGACGACGGCTGTTCTGATCCCCGCCATGATTACAGGAAATGCATTTGGAATCTCAACGCGCAGCAGACGTTGATGAGTCTTCATCCCAACTCCCTTCGCCGCGTCACGCATCTCAGGGCTCACATTTCGAATCGCAGTATATGTATTCCGTATAATAGGAAGCTGCGAATAGAGAACCAATGCCACAAAGGCCGGAACAAACCCTATCCCCTGATTGATGATTGAAAAGATTGGAATCATCACCCCAAACAAGGCAATGCTGGGAATGGTCAGCATAACCGACGCAATCTGCAAAACCGTCTCCGCCAAATAATCATTGGTCGTTAAATATATCCCTAAAGGTATCCCGATTAAAAGGGCAACGATAATCGCAAGTCCGACGAGCACTGCATGCTCAATCGTCAAATCAAGAATTCTAGGTGCATTAACCTCCAGAAATTTCATCCATTTCTCCACAGTTTACACCCTCCTTTATTTATGTATTTTAGGCAAAACAAAAGCCGTCCAGGATCTAATCTAGTCCTGACGACCCACGGATTTAGTATAACCGTATAATTGCGCCAACATTCCTTTACCCCGTTTGTGGAATTTTGAAACATGTTGTCGGAAAATAGTGGTGGGAGAGGATGAGTTTGGGCTAGGAATTTTGTTGAATTAGCAGGTTTAATTGGAGGTGTGGAGGGAATGTGATATCCCTAATTGTGTAGTCTTTTTCGGAATTCATTGGTATTTTGTATGGCTTCCGTGAACTCTTGGTGAAAAGGGTTATGAAACGACTATTATTATAGTATAAGGGTGTTTTGGATCCATTAGGGTTAAATTTTCATGATGAAGCATGTGCTGAGAAAGGAGATAACGGCGATATTTTCGTCTTATCGACGAAAACGACGAAAAAATGATTCTAACGGTAAATTTCAAATTTAACGGCGAATCGGTCTACTCAAATCCGTGATTGCAAAATTTGTTCCTTATTTGCGTTCCAACCATTTCCTCTACATTAATAACTCGAAATCCTCCTCACCACCCACGTCCAATTAAAAAAACCGACTCTAGTAACAGAGTCAGCCATCCAATCACTTCGATTCAACTGTATCCAACAATTCCACTTCTAGCTGTTTGCCACTATCAAAACGATAAAATCTCTCTATGTGCCATAAATCTCTACGTCTTTCATATCCGTTCATCTTTGCCCATTCATGCATATCACGATATGCATCTCTAATTCCATGATTCGTCCCTTGATAAAAGGTACTTACATAGGTTTGTGGAGGAATCGTCAATGACACCATGCCAGGGGGAATAACTTCAATTTTCTCCACTTCCATCCCTACCCAGTATCCCTCCAAGTCTGCAGCAGTGTCCTCTGCTACGAACGCACCAAGTTGAACCTGCTTATTTACAAGATACTGAATCTCATCGACCCTTTCTTTCAACTTAACAGCAGCTTTTGGAATTTCAATGATGTACTGTTCACCAGGACATACGACTCGAAAACCTACTAAGGTCAATCCACCAATTTCATTCACTTCTATGTGACGCGTATTCATATCATTATACCTCCTTAATTAATGATCTCTAACACATTTCCATCTGGATCAACTGCGTAGCAAATGGTATTCACTTCATTTCTTGAGGCACTGTAATACTTGGTTTCTAGTAGTCGATAATATTGAAATAATTGTAATGTATTTGATTTCTTGATAGAGTTTGTAATTTCAAATAGGAGTTTTTTATTAGAATTTGCATAAGGAACACCCTTAACTATTCTATTCCTGGCACGGTGAAGAGCGGTCTTGACAGATGTATCGCTGATTCGAAGCATTGAGGCGATTTCTTTAGATGAGTAACCAAACACGTCTTTCAATGTGAGAAGCATTGCTTGCTTAAGGGGTAACTGTGAAAATAGAGATTCCAACAGAGAGTCATATTCGGTAAAGTCGTGTGATTCAAAATGATACTCTTCATGAAAACACATCACTTCTTTCCTTTTCCTTTTCCCATCAATATAAAGGTTCTTGGAGATGGTATAGAGATAGGACATGGAAAAGTTTCGTTCTGGATCAGATTTCTTCAATTTGTACGTTTTCAAAAGAGTCTCCTGAACAAGGTCTTCTGCCTCTGGAGTAGAACCAGAGAGCTTAACACAATACTTATAAAGTTTTAAAATCGTATTTTCCAGTTCCTCAAAAATCAAAATTTTCTTCCTTTCAAAAAAAATAAAAACATATGTAACTTTTATTCTAGTATAATCGTTATACCAATGAATTCCAAATAGAAGGAGTGAGTATTTTGTATAAAGTCGGTAGTGTATTTATCCCGGTGACGGACATGGAGAAATCGATGAAATGGTATGAAAAGAATTTAGGTGTGAGAAAGATCGATACTTGGGATGGTGGTGCAGGATTTTATTTTCCTGATAGTGACACTCAATTAGGATTGGTTCAGGTGGACTCCCCTCAGCCTACTGAATTTGTAATCAGAGGTAGAAAGAAAAATGTCTACTTTAATTTTTTAGTGGACAATATTGAAGTAGAGCACGAGAAGTTGACGAATGCAGGTGTAGTCACCACCCCTATTGAAGACTTCGGTGGAATGAAAGGCTTTGATTTCTTTGATTTAGACAACAATCCCTTCAGCGTCGTAAATGAACAAAGAGACTCTCCTTTTCATCGAAAAAACATTCGGGAACTTCAGAGAAAGTTTTAATTCAAATAAATAGGTGCCCTACATAGGGGGCACCATATTTTTTTAACACATATCACCTTCTTCCACACGCTTGACAATGGTTCTTGGCGTACAGAATGTTCCTAACACTTCAAGAACAACAGGATGAAGTATTTCTACTTCCAGGCATGCGATGAGTTGTATTTTCACTTGTTCGCGTGTAAGGCTTCCTTCTTTCTCACGACACTTTATATCCACTATTGAACAGTTCACTTTGCTTGCATCTATTCCTTTTGGAAAGCATACCGCTATTTTTTTGTCAAAAAAGATTGGCACTTCCATGGTGCAGGAATCGTCTTCATTGTATAAAGATTGGATGGTAACAAGCAGTAGAGCTTGCCCACGAATCACAACATAACCCGATGTTCCTCTTTCAAACGTAACGAGCAAGCATCTCGGATCGGTATTTGGACTAAGCTGACACTCTACATTTATTCCGTCCCCTTTTGCCACTAGCTCATCTACGAGCTCACTGCAATCCGGTGAGAGACTCATGGATTGCGTGGTGTTGTGGGTTGCGATGACCCAGTCATACACTTTTTCTACGGAGATACATTCAGGTCTTATACTTCCAGGTGGCGGAGGCGGGGGTTCTTCTCCTAATTGAACGTTTAACTGTAGGTCTACACTTTCTCCAAGTGCAATTGAAATCTCTTTAACCGGGTAGCCTGCTGCAGTGAATCTTATCACGTATGTTCCTGCAGGTAATCCCGTCAGGATATAGAATCCATTTGGATCGGTCAAGGTAGACCGAATCGGAACAACAGAACCTGTCGGAAAGATTTGAACAAGAACTTGGGAAATGGGTTCGCCTGTTCGAATGTCTGTGACAATTCCGCTTACGCTTGACGGATTATCCTTTAATAAGAAGTTGACTGTCGTCGTGTTACCTCTTATCACGGTAACATTTTCCATTTGACTTTGATATCCTTGTGCGCGCACGACCAGTACGACTGTTCCCCCAGGCAAACCAGAAATGATGTAATTACCATTCATATCTGTAAGGGTAACTCCCAGTAATATTCCATCGAGTGTGAATACTTGGATGATTGCGTTGCCGATCGGATCGAGCGTATTAACGTCACGTACATTTCCCGTAATGGTAGCGGGATTTGGTTCTAAAGCGGCATTGAGGACGGCTGTTTCATTCGGGCTTAATGTGATCATGAACGTCGACCTGACGTATCCATCAGCTGAGAAGATCACGTTGTAATCACCATGTGCCAGACCAGTTAAGATATAATTTCCTTCTTGGTCCGTCAAGGTGGACGCTACTACGATTCCACTTCCACTGATCACCGTAATGACGCCGGCACTTTGGATCGGCAGTCCTGTTATCGCATCGGTTACATTACCTGTAATTGTGGCTGGCTGGCGCAGGAGATTCACATTAAGTGTCCGGTCTTCGCCATTGGTAAGGAAAATCCTGAAGACTTCACTTGCGTATCCATCAGCTGAAAAGACGACTCGATATTCTCTGGGATCTAACCCCTCAATCACATACTCACCAGAGCCATTGGTAAGGACGGAGGCAATCGGGATCGTTGTACCTATTCTGAAAACTTGTACAAGAGCGGATTGAAGCGGTTGATTGTTCACGTTATCCCGTACAATTCCTCTAAGAGTTGCGGTTTGGTTTGATAAGCTGAAATTCAGTAATTCGGTTTCACCCGGTGATAGCGTAACGATGTTAATGCCATCTGCGAAACCGGGTGCACTCGCTATAACAGTGTATTGACCTGCTCCCAAGCCGGAAATTGTGTAGAAACCATTTTCATCGGTTAAAATACTTGTAATAAACACGCCCTCAGAGTTAAAAACTCTCACTAACGCACCTTGTATTCCGGCAGCCGATTGAGCATTTAATACCTCGCCGGAAATGGTTGCTGGATTCGGGTCAAGATTCGCATTCACCGTTTCTGTCCCATTTGGAGCAAGGATGACCGGTACAACCTCAGTGGCATAGCCGTCTGCTGATATGACTACATTATAGCTTCCCTGTGGTAAATTACCGATAGAATACGTACCGTCACTGGATGTAATGATGCTCCCAACAACGATGTCGGTATTTGGTATAACCACCTGTACAAGTGCACCGCTAAGTAGATCAAATGTGTCTGCATCTCTAATCGTTCCTTGAACCGTTGCAGGGAATGGAACAAGTTCAACATTTAGCACTTCACTATCACCAGGTGATAAAAATACGGTATTCACATTTATGGCGTAATCTTGAAGCTGAGCTTTCACGTCAAAGGTTCCTTGCGGCAGTCCTTCGATTAAATAGTTTCCGTTTTCGTCAGTAAGGACACGTCTCACCAGAATGTCGGTTCCACTTAAATGAACTTCAACAATTACACCGGTTAAAGGGGACTGATCAAATGCATCAACGATGTTCCCACTAAGAGTCGCGGGATTGACCTGAAGATTAAAGTCTAATAATGTCGTAGAATTAGGCTGAATGTTTGTTTGAACAATTTCGGATTGGTAGTCAGGGTTAATGGCGGCTACAGAATAGCTTCCTTGAGCAAGACCTTCGATAAGATATGTTCCGTCAACAGACGTTTGTACGGTCGCTACCACTGTTCCCTGGTTGTCGATGACCCTGATTAATGTGTCTGTCAACGGTTGTAATGTCGCAGCATCTCTAGCAGTTCCGACAAGGGACCCCGGATTTGGCGTAAGAAGAAGCTCAATTTCAGTAACACCTCCACTCATCACTTCTGCCGATACAGCGCTTGTGCCAAAACCAGGACTGCTTCCGACTAATACATATACCCTCGCGGAGAAGGTCGTCGTCTGGAAGAACCCGTTCGAATCCGTAATCGTGGTAAAAATGATTGGACCCGATCCGGAAAGCTCCCTGACTTCTACTGTTGCACCTGATATCGGGTTAAGCGTAATCGAGTCACGGACAAATCCTTGTACGATACCCGGATTTGGACGTAATGCAAAGCTTAGGAAACTGGATTGATTGGATTCTACGATGACACCAGCCGTCTCCGGCCCAAAATCTGTTGCATTGGCAATGACCGTATACACTCCAGGAGTTACTCCCGAGAAGGTATATTCTCCGTTTTGATTAGATAACGTGGTTTGGACGAGAACATTCGTGAAATCGTATAGTTGAATGACGGCGTTAGGGATTGCATTTCCGTTAACAAGATTTGAAATAAACCCTTGGAGTTGACCAGGATTTTGCGCCAGATTCAGGGATGCAAATAGAATATCCCCCGGGCCACCAATAACAGACTTCGTATCCGTTCCAAACGAAGAAGCATCAGCTGTGATATTCAATGTGCCTATTGGTAAAGAGAAAAACGTGACAAATCCACTTTCATCTGTGATTCCTGTTGCAATTGGAATGTTATTGGCGTGCCTCACCGTAACCGTTGCTCCTTGGATTGGATTCGCAGTAGCTTCAATCAGGACTTGAACGGTTAACATTACCGGAATTGCAGCTAATACGTTTGTTACAATGCTAGTCTGATTGGATTCCACGATTGCTGAAACGGTTGAGGACGAAAAGTTCGGTACCGTAGCTGTAATGAAGTACGTACCCGGCGCGAGAGATGGAACAGTGTATGTGCCGTCTGAATTTGCAAGAAATGCAACTACCAGAACGTTGTTTTCATTGTACACTGAAATTTGAATACCATTTCCTGTTATTGGATTTCCATTGGTATCTTCAACATTTCCTTCCAAAGCACCTGGATTTTCCCCTAGTGACAAGTCAGCTCTCGTATCTGTGTCACTAATGACAATGGCTCCAATCTGCTCTGTGGAAAAATTCATTTTAGTTGCTGAGACAATATATGAGCCTGGTGATAAACCACTAACTGAATAGTTTCCAAATACTGAAGTTGTTGTTGTTGCGACTGGAATTTGAGAACTTCCATCAATGATGATTACAGTTACGCCTGAAATCGGTTCTCCTGTAGTTCGATTAGTGATCTGACCGTTGATGGAGCCCGGGTTTGGTATCAAGGAAATATTTACATTGCTTAAATCTTGACCGACCTCTACGAATATCCCTGTAATGACCTGCCCGAACCCGGGTGAATTGACAACCACATTGAATGATCCGCTTGGAAGATTTCCGACAATATATTGTCCAGATGAGTCAGTGAATCCTGAACCGATTAAACTATTATTTTGATCAAAGATTTGTACAATGGCGTTTACAAGTGGATTTCCGAGATTATCCGTCACGATCCCTGACACTGTGCCTGGATTTGGGGTAAGAGTTAAATCCACGGTTGAAGTTTGATTCGCCAGGACGAAAGCTCCAGCCTGGGCAGTTGAAAAGTTAGGAGCCGATCCTAAAACGGTGTAGGTTCCCGGCGTTAAATTATTGAAAGAAAATGTCCCATCCTGATTTGGCACGACTGAATCGATTAATACGTTGTTAACATTCCGAAGTTGAATGGTTGTATTCGTTACAAGAGGGCTGATGGTCCCCGTTATCGCTCCTGGATTTGGTACCAGTGAAACCGAAACCGGCGTTGTCTGCCCTGAATTTACCAGGGCTCCCACTGTCCCGTTTTGGAAGTCGTTTGCAAAAACGTTCACTGTATAGTTATCCGGTGCGAGTCCTTCAACCATGAATATTCCGTTTGGATCCGTTAATACCGTTGTAATCAATGTTCCTGAGCTGTTCACGATGCTGACACTTGCTCCAGAGATAGGGTTACTCCCAACACTGTCTAAGACTGTCCCTGTTATCTGACCGGGATCAGGTTCAAGTGCGATGCTTCCATCCACTGTTTGATTTGAGGTGACTTGTACAGTAGCGGCATTGGTTTGAAAATCTGGTGCGGAAACCAGGACCGTGTAAATACTTGGAGCCAATCCATTTACAACATATTCTCCATTATTATCTGTCAAAACGGTCGCGATGACTGCTCCACTTGAATCAACAATTCTTACCTCCACATTTGCACCTACTATTGGCGTGCCTGTTTGGGCATTTGATACGATTCCAGATATTGTAGCTGGATCAGCTGCCAAGTTAAAGTTCACGTTAGAGGTCATATTCGAAACAACAGTCACCCCTTGAGTGGCAGCCTGAAAATTTGATGATGCTGCGACAACGGTGTAATTCCCGGGGGCAAGGCTCTGAACCGTATAGGATCCGTCAGGTGCCGTGACAGTGGTAGCAACAATGATTCCTGCCCCGGTACTGATTTGAACCGTAACACTTCCTCCGGCAATCGGGGCATTATTCGTATCTCTAACAAACCCCGTCAATGTACCCGGATCTTCGTTTAACGTTATATTTAACGAGGTAGATTGACCATTTACAATCATTGCTGCAACGGTTTCAGTGGTGTAATTGGGTGCACTAGCAACAACCGTATAGCTTCCTGGCGGCAGTCCGGAGATCATGTAGTTACCATTTGCGTCAGTTACTACAGAATTAATCTGAATATTATTTTGGAATATGGTAACCGTTGCACTTGGTATCCCGGCGGCATTGGGATCCAGCACTGTTCCTTGAAGTGCTCCAGCAAGCTTGGATAAAAACGCATTCACAGTTGTAGAAGTGTTTGATGTAACAACCGCACCGAGGTTTATGGTCGCAAACCCATCAGCTGTAAAGATAAGAGAATACGATCCAGGCAGAAGACTACCAAATGAATATTGTCCGCTTCCGTTTGTTGTTGCAGAGGCTACGATGACATTTTGACTGTTCACAGCCTGTACTGAGGCTCCTGAAATGGCCATCATGGTATCGCCGTCTACTACCGTGCCTTGAATAGAACCGGGATTGGGCTCAAGGAAAATGTTCGTTATTGTGGTATTACCGGCTGTAACCGTTGAAGATACTGTCGTTGTACTATAGTTGGTAGCGAAAGACCTCACTTGATAATTTCCGGGAGCGAAATTATTAAAGGTATATTGACCGCTTCCATCTGCCGTCGTGGTGGCAATGAGTACTCCGTTTGAATCAATCAACTCTAAATTTGCCAGTGGGATGGCTGTATTATTGGAGGAATCACGGACCGTACCTGAAATAGATCCCGGATTTGAAAAGAGGGTAAAATTGACGACCGCTGCCTGGTTGGGCGCTGTCATGACGGATTTAACTTGAGATTGAAAACCGGCTGCGATAACAGAAACATTATAAATACCCGGAGTTACATTTACGAAAGAATAGTTTCCTGCTCCGTTAGTGGTTGTGGTATCTATTACGGTTCCTGAATTATTAAGAAGCTGGACGGCTGCATTGTTAATGGGACCACCATTTGATACATTTCCGGAAATCGTACTTGGCTGAGGTACAAGTGCAATATCCGCCGTTGTTGATGTACCACCTACTGCCGTTACGTTAGCTGATCCTGTTACATAGTTCGTTAAAGCAGCCTGTACTGTATAGTTTCCAGGTACTACATTCGTAAATGTATAAAATCCACTTGCGTTTGATTGAGTTGTAGCAATCGTGCTCATTCCTTGAAGAAGAGACACTGTTGTATTCGGGAGTGCCAACCCTGTCGATAAATCGGTAATTATCCCATTGATTGTGGCGTTCTGCTGGACTGTGATACTGATGACGGATGTGTTTGATTGTATTGCATTTCCTGATGAAGTATCAAAACCTGAAGCTTGTACCCTGTCTAAATTCCGTGAACCACTAGTCGTGAATGCACCATTTAATGTAAATGTTAATGTTGCAGTGGCACCCGGGTTCAGGTTCCCCACGTTCCAGGTAAGCAATTTAGTCACTGAATTGTACGTTGTTAATCCTTGTGAAGTGGAATTCACTACAAAAGAGTTAACGATATCGGGCCCAATAATATCATCCAGAAAGACGGAAGTTGCTTGAGAACGTCCGGAATTTGTGACTGTAATGGTGCCGGTCCAATTTGCTTGCTGACCAAGAGCAACTGTTTGTGGACCGGTGTTCAATACCTTATTCGTTGTCAATTTCGCTCTTATATCAACTTGTTCTGGAGTGACGGGATCTGTCAATGCATTTGCAAATGAAAAACCCTCGCTCGTTCTTAAGGAATCTTTGTTGTAGTTGTTAGCGTTTGCAGAGGTAAAATACACGGCACGAATAGCTGATGAAGCATTTATGCCTAAGAAAGAGAAGACGGTGCTTGCCGGGAGAAACCAATCAAGAAAGAAATCCTGCCCCCCACCAATGCTGGAATCAGCAGGTGATACCCTTGCGAAGTCGAAATTGGTAATCGGCTGGGCGAAATTAGGATTCCCCCCTCCAGTTCCTTCAGCTGGATCATTCCACGAATTCACTAATTTCACTGTATTCTGAATCAAACTCACACGATTATTCAACCCATCTACGTTAAAGAGCCAATCGTACGTACCTGCCACACCTGTAGTGTTGATTAAAACCCCCCATGAGAAATTCCTGAACCCTGTCAACTGATTGTTTCGGGGATCCCCATTCAGCCTTAATCGAAAATAGACATTGGTACCATCGTATGCGAAGAATCCTGCAGGGAATGTTGAATTTCCTACAATATCCGTCGATACCGGACTCTCGTCTCCCAAGACGTCAAATAATGGTGTTCCCCCAACTAAAACCGGGGTATATTGTGCATTACTGGGAAATGCCATAAAAAACCCTCCTTTAAATGATATGGTCTTAATTATGGTATTGAAAAAAAGGATTTTTGTCTTACCAAACGTCTAGAAAAACTACTGGAGTTGTGTGATTTTTTGGTTCTAATGAAACTCTTTTGCTCATTCTTGATGTTATTAAATTTCTAATTTCTATTTCTACTATTCAACTTAAAAAAACTCCTCCCTATTGATCAGGAAGGAGCTGCATCTCTAACTCTTCAGCTTCTATTTTCAATTCCTCTACATCCATCAACAATCGAAATAACCCTTTTATGATCAACTCGTCCGGCTCCGCTTGGCGGCATTCCTCTGAAATCCGATTGGCGATATTCATGAAATACTTGACATGTTCTACACTCAACCCGTTTATTTTCTCATACAATCCCTTCCAGGCATTCTCTCTCTTTTCAAATGAAATGAAGGCACCTTCCCGATCCATGCTTACAGAAAATGATTTCATCATCTCATCATTTAACAATGGCTTGCTCTTACCTTCAAGAAAGTCTCCAGCAAGAAGGGAAATCTGTCGAACTAAATGTTTACCGAGAACAGAAGGATCAAGGGCATCGTCGGTAGAAATCAAAAGCATCATATACGATGAATAGATGGATTGGGTCATCCACATGAGGTCCCATATGTAAGGTTTGATCTTACCACCAAATACTTCTAATAGATTATGCTCGAGCCAGCTAAATAACCGTCCTCTCATACGGTGTTCCATTGCAGCCAATTTCTCACTATTCTTCGAGGAATCTCCCCGCATGTGCATCTTCATATATGACTTATATTCAAGTATCCCTTCAAACTGGACTTGAAACTGCTTTGCGAACCGTTCAAGAGGTGGTAAATTCCCTTCTAGTCCGACGACAAAAGCCCGTTCGAAGACAAGCTGCTGATAATGTTCATAAATTGATATGATTAAATCTTCTTTAGATTGAAAAAATGAATACAGGGAGCCTTTTGAAATGCCAACGCTTTCGGCGATTTGCTGCATGGACGTGTGATTATATCCGTGTTCTGCAAAGAGCTCTACGGCTGATTCGAGTATTGATTTACGTTTATCCAATTTCTACACCTCTATATCCAGAAAAAAATTCACTCTATCATTTTAACCATACTCTTCCAAAAATAGAAGAGCATTAATTCTTGACTACAGAAAAAATACAGGTAAAATGACTAGTGAGTCAACCGATTAATGATTGTTATATCAGTAATTACTCAAGTTTTTAAAAAACATTTGACCCATGAGTCGAAACATATTAAAGGAGGATAACATTCATGTTGAAAGCTATTTTAAACCGTTCCAAAATCACGCTGATTTTCGTCGTGTTGTTTGTGGTTATCGGTGTATTAACTTTCCTACAATTACCACAGCGAGAAATCCCGGAAACTAGCGTAAACATCGGAACGGTCAGCACCGTTTATCCAGGTGCAACCGTTGACTCAGTTGAGAGGACGGTAACCAATCCCATCGAATCTTCCCTCCAGTCGATTGATGGAATTAAAGAAATCAGTTCCTCCTCTTCAGCCGGTTTCTCTACTATCATTGTAGAGGTTGAAGATGGAGAAAACAAAAAAGAAGTGTTTGGAGATGTGCGACAAGCTGTCTCCGATGCATCCACCTCTTTTCCTGATGAGGTATTCGATCCGGAAATTAACGAATCCACGGTGAAAATGCCTATTGTTTCTTATCATCTCACAAGTGATAACAAGGAGTCCCTACTCGCTCTTCGTGAGGAAATGAATCGCTGGCAGGAAGAAGTCAAGGAAATTACTGGTGTCTCCAGTGTAGCGGTAAAAGGATTACCTGAAGAAGAAATTGTTATCGAATTAAAACAGGATGAACTAAAAGCGTCCGGACTCAATCCTTCCACTGTCATGAGTGCGATTAATGACGAATACTATCCCACTCCTCTAGGAAAGCAAGAAGTCGATAACGAAGTCGTTCAATTAACGGTTGATCATTACTCGACTCTTGATGACATGAAAGAGCTTTTTGTTGGTAAGGACCCTCAAGGAGAATCAGTCTATCTACAAGACATCGCCAACATTAAAGTAGCTCCTACAGAAGTTAAAGATATCGTCTCATTTGAAGGAAAGCCATCCCTATCCTTTACAGCATTTGTTCAGTCAGGGGAAGATATCCCTTCAGTAGATGAGAAAGTAAGCGACAAAGTGGATGAACTGGCAAAGTCTCTTCCTTCTGATGTGAAACTTGAACCTTACTACTCTCAGGCTTCGATTGTAACAGACATCTTTGATGGGTTATTTATGTCCCTTGCGATTTCCGTTGTAGCGGTTATTTTGACAACGGCATTAGGACTTACCGTTTCTGGAGCATTTGTAGTTGCATTAGCGGTTCCAATTTCCGTATTGATGGGGTTGATTCCATTACCATTTGCCGGTGTTGACCTTAACCAAATTTCTGTCATTGGTGCCATTATCGCTCTCGGTATCCTTGTGGATGACTCGATTGTTGTGAATGACAATATTCAACGTCGCTACAAGCTTGGTGATCGTGCACTAATGGGTGCAGTAAATGGTGTCAAAGAGATCTGGGTTTCGATCGTGACCTCTTCTCTAGCCATTGTATTCACCTTCCTACCGCTTATTTTCTTATCAGGCGGAAACGGAGCGTTCATTAGAGCATTACCGATAGTTCTGATTACGACAATCATTGCATCGACTCTTGTTGCATTGATCTTTGTTCCAATCATGAGATACCTGCTTTATAGTAAAACAACGAAAAAGGTATCTGATGCTCCAGGTTTACTAGGAAAACCATTGAATAAACTGGCTGACTTTTATGCTGATACTGTCCTAAAGAAGTTTTCAAAGCGACCTTTCGTGGTATCTGCCATCGGCCTTGTCTTCACAACAGCCATCTTTGGCCTGATTGCTCTTACACCATTTGAATTCTTCCCGTCAGCGGACCGTGAAGAAGTAACGATTGATGTAACATTGCCGATCGGCACAAAGATTGAAGAAACAGCGAGCACTTTAGAAGACATGGAACAACTGTTAAAAACAGATGAAGGTGTTTATGAAACCTCTGCTTTTGCCGGTTCAGGATTACCTAACTTATTTAACAGCTCTCTTTCAAATTCCGGTCAAAACACAGGTCAATTAGTCGCGAGAGTCGATCGTGAAAATCAAACAGCTCAAGGTCTGATTGACGAATGGACTGACAAACTGAGAGAAAAATATCCAGATGCGTTGATCTTCTTGGAAACAATCCAGCAAGGTCCACCGGCAGGGGCTCCCGTTACAGTTACGGTTTCTGGTCCTGAGATGGAACAATTAATTAAAATTCGTAATACGATTTCATCTGAAATTGAAAAACTGGATACTGATCTAGTCGTTGATAATGTCGGGGAAATGGAACCAACGGTTGAATATGTTCCTAACCGCGAGCTTCTCGAGGAAAATGGTATTACGATCAATCAGATCAGCCAACAGCTGCGATTGGCTACAGAAGGCATTCCGATGAAAGCCTTTGATAATGGTGTCACAAAACGTGATATGACACTGGTTTTGGAAGGAAATGATGAAGAAGTCGACCTGTCATCACTTGAGGTTCCCGCTGAAACAGCTAATTCTGCTGGACCACCGAAGCTGATTTCTCTTGATGAGCTAGTGACTCCCGAGAAGAGAGAAGAACTACAACTCATCCCTCATAAAGACGGCGAGCGTGCAATCACAATTCGTGCCTTCCCTGAGAATGAGGAGAACTATAAAGAAAATGTACAGGATATAGTGAAAGATGTACGAGAAAGTCTTGATGATAATGACTATTCGATTACACTTGGTGGAGAAAATCAAGCCCAGAATGACTTCTTCTCTGAAATCACCATACTCTTTACAATCGTTATATTCTTAGTGTATTTAGTCATTGCTCTTCAATTTAATTCTATATCACTTCCGTTCTTAGTTCTTGTTGCGGTTTATCTTGCGATTGCAGGTGCTATTCTCGGGTTATTCGTTACTCAAACCCCGATCAGCTTCCTGGCTGTGATGGGTATGGTATCCTTGACCGGGATTGTTGTCAGAAACTCGGTTGTTCTGATTGAATTCATTGAACAAGGATTGAAAAATGGAATGAACGTTAAAGAAGCTGTGATTGAATCAGGACGTACAAGAATCCGTCCAATTCTACTTACAGCACTGACATCGATTGTGGCACTTATTCCAGTTGCAGTCAGCGGAGATGCCCTTTTCACACCACTTGCTGTTACCATTATTTCAGGTATCATGTTCTCAGCTGTATTAACGCTTATCATAGTTCCCATGTTGTATCTTGTCTTCCACCGCTTTAGAAGAAGAAAGCGCGAAGCATAAGAAAGGTCTGGAGGGGTGTCCATGTGACACCCTTCTTTTTCGTGATTTATGGAACAATTCCCTTGAGAAATAATTCAAAATCAAGCATTATAGATAAGTATTTTATTTTTTCTTTAATGGAGGAATAACATGTCATCAAAAATCAATACAAAAGCGATCCTCATTACTTTTATGATCGGTGCTTTTTTCGCCATATTAAATGAAACGTTATTAAATATCGCCCTAACCGAATTAATGGCTGTATTTAACGTCGATGCTCCCACAGTTCAGTGGTTAGCGACAGGATTCATGCTCGTCATGGGTGTACTGATGCCTATCTCCGCCCTGCTTATCCAATGGTTCACTACTCGTCAAATGTTTATCGGTGTGATGAGTGTGTTTCTTCTCGGGACGGTGATTGCTGCTTGTGCCGTTAATTTCCCTATGTTACTTGCCGGACGGATGATTCAGGCAGTTGGGACAGGTTTACTCATTCCGGTCATCATGAATGCCTTATTATTAATATACCGACCGGAAGTCCGTGGTAAAATCATGGGTACGTTCGGACTTGTCATTATGTTCGCACCAGCGATCGGCCCGACTCTTTCCGGAGTGATTGTCGACTTGTTAGGGTGGAGATGGTTATTCATTACGGTCATTCCCTTCGCCGTTTTCTCTATTCTATTCGCTCTAAAATATTTACAAAATGTCGGCGAAATCACCCGTCCCAGTGTGGATATCTTGTCCATTATCCTTTCTTCAATCGGTATTGGAGGAATTGTTTACGGATTTAGTTCGGCGGGAGAAGAGGCTGCTGGATTTACGTCTCTTAAAATTATCGTGATTATTTCAATGGCGGTTATAAGCTTGATTCTATTCGTCTTACGTCAATTAAAGCTTGATGAACCACTCCTCGATGTTCGTGTTTTCCGATATAAAAGCTATGCGAGAGGAGTATCGATCTTCGTCATTGTCATCATGGCAATGTTTGCATCCGAAATCGTCATGCCAATGTACTTACAAGGACCTCTCGGATATTCTGCAAAAGCAGCCGGATTATTATTACTTCCCGGGGCACTCTTAAATGGTCTGATGTCTCCAACGATGGGATCGTTATTCGATAAATACGGCCCAAGAAAACTGATCATTCCAGGAACCTTAACCTTAGTGGGGGTAATGATTTTCTTCAGCACGATTAATCCATCTACACCAATCTGGTTATTCGTTCTTTTCTATATGGTTCTGATGCTTTCCATTTCAGCAATCATGATGCCTGCACAAACGAATGGTTTAAATGAACTACCAAAGCATTTATATCCACATGGAACCGCCATTGCAAACACCTTGCAGCCAGTCGCAGGAGCTCTGGGTGTTTCGATCTTTGTCAGCATCATGACACAAAGTCAGGCCGGGTATATTGAAGGTCAATCGGGTGAGGTGACAGAAGGACTTTTAAATAATGCCATGACCTATGGTGTACATCATGCTTATTGGTTTGCTCTTGCCTTAGCTGCCGTCGCTTTCCTTATATCGTTATTCATCCGGAAAGCTGTTGCCCCTGATTTTGATGGAGCAGGAGAAAAGGCCGGAAGTGAAAGTTAAAGTTAAATTACCATATCTGCTGAAAAGCTCAGATTCCTGAGCTTTTTTTTCAAAAGTGCTATTACTGTACGTCCATCTTTCTAAAAGAGTAAAATGGATGGAGAAACTACCCCTTGAGGAGGAACTTGTATGGATCAAGAGATTAACATGATTGAGGACATCCGTTCTGACCTATTGAATAGTGTGAGCGATTTAACCAATGATGATATGAACAAAAGAATTGAGGAAAGTCGATGGACAATCATGCAAGTGCTGGATCATCTGTATCTAATGGAGAGATCGTTGACGAAAGCGATTCAATCAACGTTAGCTAAAGGTGAAGAGCAGGAAGTACCATCGAAGCCGATCCACTATACGGTAGACCGATCGACAACAGTAGATGCACCTCCATTTGTCGTTCCTACTGAAGAAAGTCTTACACTTCAAGAAATGAGGGACAAACTGAATGCTTCCCGTAAAGACCTTCTCACCTTTCTTCATACAACAAGCAAAGAAGAATTACAGAAAAAAGCGTATCCTCATCCTATATTCGGACTTATTCGATTAGATGAATGGGTACCGTTTATCGGGTACCATGAGAAGAGGCATTTAGAGCAGATCGAAGAACTAAAAGCAAAATTATAAACCTATTAATTTAAGAGCTTCTCCATAGTGGAGAAGCTCCTTTTATCCTCGTAACTATACTATTTAACACTAGATTACTTACTTTTATACATTCAAGTCCCGCTTGTTATAAAGAACAAACGTAGACACCGCCAGAACCCCTATCAAAACAACTGAAATCCCAACAAATATCAATTCCAACCCGGCATCCATCACATTCTTTGCTTCAAAGTATTTGAATGGTGTGAAGTATTTCAAGTCTTCGATTTTTTCGCTAAGGTCGATGGCAAAGGAAAGAATAAAGGTGACTAATAAAACGCCTGTTGCTAATGTAGCGGCTTTTCCAGGCTTTTTGGTCGAAGCTGCAATCGCTGTTCCAATTACTAAAAATAGTACTTGTAAAATTAACATTCCAATCATGGTGAACCCGATATCGCTGTTAATGGATTCTCCACTACTATACCTTCCTACTATGAGTAAAGAAGCTGACCATGTGATGGTTGATAGAATTCCAACTTGCGTGAGAGCTGCCAACAATTTAATCCCTATGATTTTCTTCCTGGGCATGGGTTTTACGAACAGAAACTCTACGGTTTTATCCCTTTCTTCCTTTGAGATGATTGTTGCACCAAGCATTGTTGCATGAATCGTTGCGAGCAACACCACATACAGAAAGAGCACTCCATAAAATCCACTGGCCGTAGACATATCGAGACTACCTACGCCTAGAAATGCTTGGAGTGATTTTGGCATTTGCGCCATTAGCTCATTCATGGATTGACCTGAAGAAGAAAATCCTGCAAACTTCCCCATGCCCGAACCGATCAAGGCAATCATACCTATACACCAAATGATGAGGGATTTGCGGTGAGCCTTCATTTCTCTTATATATACGTTCATCTTGTTCCCCTCCCCTTATACCGTATGAATATCTTTTTTGTTGTAAATTACGAAGCTTCCGATCAGTGAAAGGACAATCAAGAACATCCCTAAGATCAGGAATGACCATTCATACCCCTCATGGCTCATGATATAGCTATAGTCAAAGTACTTAAATGGAGATAAATAACGGGTTGCCTCCTCAGCAGCTGCAACCATACCAATTAGAAAAAAGGCAAACACGACACCGAGTGATAAGCTGATTACCGATTTCACCCTTGGAAATACAACAGCAATGATGATTCCTACTGCAAACATAATCAATTGAGTGAATAAGAGAGTTAGAGAAATCAGCAAGAATACATACAGACTGAAATTCTCCACTTTTACCACATTCGCTACCATGATCGCTGCAATCACATACATGATATTTGTAAAAAGCAAAGATGTTAAAGCTGCGAGTATTTTAGAAGAAAGAATCTTCGTACGGGTAACTGGTTTGGTCAATAGAAAATCAGCCGTCTTTTCTCGAATTTCCTTCGAGCTAATTGAGATTCCAAGATTCATGGCTTGAATCGCACCGCATAGTGTGATGTACAAAAATATATACGAATAATAACCATTTAGAGAGCCTATACTGTCCACCTGAATACCCAGCGCTTTTCTTACTCCTTCTGGGAATCCTTCGAGAAGCTTCTTAAATTCATTAATTTCTTTAGAAATAGAAGGGAACATCGACATAAACAGTATCATTAACACAACGAGTGCACCGGTCCAAATAAACGTTGACTTACGATAAGCCTTTAATTCATATAAAAAAATATTCATAGAGGATCAAGCCTCCTTTTCGTAATAGTGCATGAAGATTTCTTCTAAATCCGGCTCCTCGATCCAAAGGTTCTCAATTTGGATATCGGCAATCTTTTTCATCACCGTGTTGATATTACCCCTGAACAGGAAGCTTACATGATTTTGATTCACTTCAAGATTGCTCACACCTTCAAGCTCAAAGTATGATTGATCTACATCACTTTTAATTTCAAGTTTGAATTTCTTATGGTTGTTTTCTTTTAACGTACTGATCTTTTCAACTTGAACGATTTTTCCTTCTTTAATGATCGCTACTCGATCACATAGTCGCTGAACTTCACTTAATATATGAGAAGAAAATAGAATGGTGGCTCCCTTCTTATTTTCAGCTTGAAGCAGTTCGAAGAATTTTTGTTGCATTAATGGGTCCAAACCTGATGTTGGTTCATCCAGGATAATGAGCTTCGGTTCATGGAGCAACCCTTGAATGATTCCCACTTTCTTTTTGTTTCCAAGTGAGAGATCATCAATCTTCTTCGTCAAATCTAAATTCAGCACTTCGGCTAATTCTTTAATCCTCGTCGTGCAGTCTTTCTTGTAGAAGCTGGCAGAATACTTAAGAAGATCCATCACCTTCATATTGTCGTAATAGAACACTTCAGATGGTAGATATCCTACTTCCTTCGCAATCTCTGGAGCGGACTCAATACAATCCTTACCGAATATTTTCGCACTGCCGCTCGTCGGATGAATCAGCGAAAGGAGGGTTCGAATCGTCGTTGATTTCCCTGCCCCGTTTGGCCCGATAAAGCCAAAGATTTCCCCTTCTTTCACTTGGAAACTGATGTCGGTAATCCCTCTCGACTTTCCATACGTTTTCGTTAATTCATTAATTTCAATCACATTCATGGTTCTCATCCTCCCTTTTTCTATTTCTTATTTATAGAATGATGCCTTCAATAACTGGATGTAGGAATCAATTTCAGCCAGTACTTCTTCTTGATTGATTTCTTCTACGGAAAGTGTCTTAGCTTTTTGTTGTTGTTGATTGGCTATTCCTTCAAAGGTCCAATAAATAATTTGAATCGACTTTTTCACATCTACTCCTTCTTTGAATTTCGATGTATCCATATTGGAGAATAATTTTGCAAAGCTGTTCTCCACCATTTTGGCTTTAATCTGCTCAATATCATCTTTCACTTCCGGTGCTTCTTCGAGAAATGCACTAGTAAGAAAATTTATGAGATAAGGATAAATGGCAAAAAGATCAAATTTTATCAACGTTACTGCACGAATCGTAACGAAAATATCGCGCTCTTTCCAGTCTATACGCTCATAAATCTTCTCAGTGAATAAGTCGGATAGATGTTCATACAGTGAAACATACAAATCCTTTTTGCTATTAAAATAATGAAATAAAATTCCCTTTGAAATCTTTGCTTCCTTTACAATCGCGTTTGTTGAGGCATTTTGGTAACCATTCTTCGCAAAAACTTGAGTAGCTGCATTAATGATCCTTTCTTCTTTCTCAGGATCTATGTTCAATGTTTTAAACAATATTTTCTCTTCCTCCTTTAAGGGGACAGGCGTTTGACCACATCGGTCAATTTCATTATAGCCTTTTTTGACCAGTATGGTCAATACTATCTTTGTATAATAGTTTACCCCTTTTTTACGTCCTTTTACCTTGATAACTATTTCGATCAGAAGATATTCCTAACGAATAACGTCAAATAGAAAAAGCTCATAATTTCTGAGCTTTTTCATCTCTTTCCAAACGACAAAAGCATACTGAATTTTCACACTATTTCCTTCTCATCATAAAAACGAGAATAAGATTCGTGCTCATTTTACACTCGCTCATTTACCTCACATTAATCTCGTCATAAACATGGTAGCAATCCCAAAATAGATCTTCAGAGACAAGATATCGTTGATTGTGGTAATTAAAGGACCAGAAGCAACGGCAGGATCAACATTAAACTTGTATAGTACGAGCCGAATAATGGTCCCTGCCAACTTCATATGTTTACTCCTTGCTATAGAGTCAATTCCTGCTAAATTTAACACTTTTTCATGTTTTTAACTTGACCTTTTACAGTGAACGACTCCTTTGTTTGAATAATCTTTTCACTACCATAATTAGAAATAATAATAATGGTATGTACACCTGAAATGGCATATGTACATATAACGGAACAACTTTCAGACCTATTTGTAAATGCTGTGTAAACCCTTCAGCCATAAAAACCGAGCTTGAAAGAAGAGCTGTACCCATTACTAATATAAAGGATTTTTGCTTCTTGATACGGAACAACCTCTCAAACCCGTACATTCCTGCAAAAAAGAAAAGGGTGATTTTAAAATAAACACCTATAATGAAAATCCCCAATGCGATGGGATCTAAACGTTGAATTATTTCCGCAATATTTACTTTTTCTATTGCTTCCATAAGGGGGAATTCTGTGTTTTTTCCTATAGTGGGCCCGAGTATACTTAAGATGACACTCATGGTTACCATGAGTACGGCACCACTAAATATTACTGCAAGAAGGCCTGTCTTCAATACCTTTTCCTTTTTATTCAAGAATGGGAAGATCATCGTAAACACGATAAGTTCACCGAAAGGGAATGTAAAGGTTAAGGGAAATGCTGTTTTTAAAACGGGAATCCAACCTTTTTCAAGGACAGGCTGAAGATGCTCCATTTGCGGGAGGCGATCGATAAATACGAATATAAAAAACAATGAAGAGAGGACCGTTAAGATAATGAAAAATATATTGCCAGTTCTCGCAATGACTTCAATCCCTAAGTAATATGCGTAAACCACCAATAATACCATGAGTGAATTTATGACCACTAATGGTGTTTGACTAAGTGTGGTTGTAATGAGGAGGTCGCCGAAATCCCGCAATACTCTTCCTGCAATATAGAAAAAATAAATAATATACATAAGAGCAATGATTTTTCCAGGGTATTTGCCTACTATCTTTTCCACATATTCAGTTAAAAGAAGGTTGGGATATTGTTTAAAAAGTGATTCATACAAAAGAAAAAGAATGATTCCACCTATCATCGCTAATAGAATCACTAACCATGCATCCTGGTTTGCTTCAAATCCTAATCCAACGATAATTGAACTGCCTAATTCAAACAAGAAAATCAATACAAACAACTGGGTTGAATTTATTTTGTATGTTGTTATGAGGTAGCCCTCCCTTACACCCACTCAGTGAAAAGATTACAACTATTCAATAACCAAACGATTCTTTCGCTTCTTTCAATTATCAGTGTTACTCTTTTCTTAGTTATAGCCAATCTTTTCATGTTTTTTTCTTATGAAAGCTACAGTCAATAGAAGCAAAGGTAAAAACACGCCAAATGTACTGTCATAAAATGGCCAGTATTTTGATATCGTATCATTAAAATAGGCTGCATTTGGAGAAATGACGATTGAAAGTACAGTGATAATCATACCCATAGGATAGAGGAGCACCTTGTATTCCTTTATTCTTACAATTTGGGCTATTGCTAAGTTCAAAATATAGAAATAAAATGTAATCTTATAATAAGTAGTTAAAATCCACATCACGGCTAATATCACTTCTATCCTCTCCAAAAAATCACCAATCCTGATCATTTTGGCTAAAGCAAATGTAGGATAAAAAGACCTTTGTGTAAGATCGTATCCCAGTATTAGAATCGTAAAAGCGATGATAATGACCAGTACTAGCCCCCCACATAAAGAACCTATAAGAAAGCTTTTTCTGATTTTTTTTTGATGATTTACATAGGGTAAAACCATTAAAAACACTAATAATTCCATAAAAGGAAAGGCCACTACTGTAAAGGCACCGTTGATGACAGGTTTTATCCCACCCTCAAGAATAGGCTTCACATTCTCCAAATCAATTAAGGGAACAAGCGCTATAACAAATACTACAAATAAGATCGTAAAGAAAAAGAAAAAGATTTCCCCGGATCTCGCAATCACTTCGATACCTAATCGTGCCCCCATGACGATAATGACTACAAATATCAGGTTAACCATTAACACAGGTGTATTCGTCATGATATGTGTTGTTGTAAAATCCCCGATTTCTCTTACATGTGCTGCAACAGATAGCAGCGGGTAAAAAATAAATAGGATTGAAACAACAATTCCAGGCCACTTTCCAAGGATCTTTTCGTTATATTCGACTAAAGTTAAATGAGGATATAGTTTCCCTACCGTTCCTAATAAATAGACAACAAATAAACCAATTAATAACCCGAGAATCGCTGATAACCAGGCGTCTTGTTTGGCTAAAGCAGCTGGTATTGCCGGTAATACCAGAATAGAATCTCCGACCGTAATGAGTGTTACAAGTATAGTAAACTGAGGAAGATCTATTTTTTTGTTTTCCAAAAGAATTCACACCTCATCTACTATGAATTTAACAACGCCGTAAGCAAATCACTGAGAGGTTTATATACGATGATGAGTAGGTCCAAGGGATTTGGAATACTGACATTTAAACCTCTCGTTATGCTTAATCCAACTCCTATAACCAAAAGAACAGAAAATACCCATAGCTCTCTTTTAGATTTATTTATTAAAAGGGAAGGTGCTTCAGCCATAAATATGAGGATAGCTACAATAAAAATTCCCAGCGTTGCCCACATTATGGTCACTCCTTCATTTCAGGTAAAAACGAGTTTCCTATCTTACCTAAACGTCGAATTTTAATATCAGCTTTCACATTCACTTCAAGATCAGTGAAGTGTTTTTCATTCCAATCCTTTTTTAGCTTCTTCCATAACCCAGGGTCTGAACGATGAATGACATCTCCAAATCCGAAAATATCGACACCGAAATCTTCCTGGACTGTTTTTATTGTTTCTTGAGTGAGCTTCACAAAACTATCCTCAGTTTGCTTCTCTAATTCATAAATGGTTTTTGGTTTTGTTAAATCAATGGCGCATTTCACTTCTCCTACATTTCCTTCTGCCTCGATAGAAACTTCAATTTTTGGAGTTCCATTTTCCACTTTTCCTTTTACTTTCGTTTTTGACTGTATAACCTCAAAATTCATTTCCCCTTCGCTTGGACACTGAACATTAGCCACCGTGTTTTTCACATTATCCATGATGACGTTGTACCCTCTGCTCTGTTCCTTGTTTAACCATCCCAACATTCTGTCTCTCTTGAATACCGCTATGCCGGAATATTTTAAATAGGCTACAGGGTTAATCTGTTCAATGTTCTGAACGTTATCTCCAATTGAAGGATCACCTTTAATTTCAATACCAGTTAGTACAGGACTTTTTCCTTCAGTCACCAAGCTCCGGATAAGTTCATGTAAGGTTACGGAGGTTGTCGGGGCCCATGTCTTTTCTGAGGTTTCCAGAGAGGAAAGCATATTGTTTGCGGGTATTTTCTCTATTGTAGTTAACATAGATAATATATTCTCAGCAGTCGTTTCCTTGGCAATTACAATAAAGAAATCCGTCCTATATTCATGATCCCTTGCATAAAAATCCAATACTTTTCCTATTCCTTCTTTGGCCAACTCTTCCCCAATGACAAGAATCCTGAGATGAGAATGATAAATCTTCCTAGGACTGACGGTCGTTATTTCCCGCATTGCTTCAAATACGGTTTCTTCAGTCCCTGTAAAAAGGGTTACGGGTATTCCAGAACTCGTATCTGCTTTTAAAGCAACTTCACTCGGAATAACAATTTGTGTAGAAACCTTGTATTTACCATCCTTTTTATCGATTCCTTGACCTACACTAATGGCCAGCTCATTTAACTCAACCCGGTTCCAACAACCTGTAGTACAAAGAATCAAAAGAAAAATATAAAGGAGAGTTATTGTTTTTCTAAGCATCTAACAACCTCCATCTATCTATTATTGATTATCAGGTGGGGTTGGGGATGGACTATCTTCACGATTCACATTCTTCTGATTCATTAGATGTGGGCGTGAAACCAATCCCCAGTGAGGGAATCTGAATAAGGAATCCTTTTGATCTTCAACATTAAACGGTCCAAAAGGACTCATATAAGGAATGCCGAACGAACGTAAACTACATAAATGGAGAATCATTGCAATAAACGCAGCGGTAATCCCGAAAATACCAAATGACGCAGCCAATCCCATAAATATAAAGCGAATCATTCTAATAGAAATACCCATATTGTTAGACGGTACCACGAAACTCGCGATCGCTGTAATAGATACAACGATGACCATTGCAGCAGAAACAATTCCGGCTTCTACTGCTGCTGTTCCAATGACCAATGTGCCAACTATGGAGACGGCTTGCCCAATTGCTCTCGGCATCCTTATACCGCCTTCCCGTAATATTTCAAACGTCACTTCCATTATTAGTGCTTCAACAAATGCAGGAAAAGGTACACCTTCACGCTGAGACGCCAAACTAATAAGAAGTGGGGTCGGTATCATCTCATGATGATACGTAGTGACAGCAATAAAAATTGACGGGGCTAATAAAGCAATAAAAAAGCAAATTAAACGAAGGAAACGTATGAGGGTACTAAAATCCCACCTTTGATAATAGTCTTCAGCAGCCTGGAAAAACTGGGTGAACAATGAAGGGACCACTAGAACAAAAGGAGTACCATTTACCAAAATGGCCACACGTCCTTCCAATAGGCAAGCGGCAACCACGTCGGGGCGTTCTGTGTTATATATTGTAGGGAATGGAGAGAATGTTTTATCTTCAATCAGTTCCTCAATATAACCGCTTTCTAATATCCCATCAATCTCAATTCGATCGAGACGCTCTCTTACTTCTTCCAGCACTTTGTCATTGACGATTCCTTTAATGTACATAACAGAAACCTGAGTTTTTGTGACTCTACCAATCCTTTTAGACTCTACCCAAAGGTTTGAATCATTGATTTTCCGTCTTATTAAAGCTGTATTCGTCCGTAACGACTCTGTAAACGCTTCCCTCGGCCCTCTGACAACAGATTCCTGAGTGGCTTCTGCTACTTCCCTGTCTTTCCCTCCACTTAAATCGATAGTGAATCCTCTCGAGAATCCATTTATTAAAACGATGACGTGTCCAGAAAAGAGAGAGGAATATAGTGTCTCAAAATCCTTACATTCTTGAATATTTCCAACAGCAACAACAGAATCTCTCAAACAATCCAATAAATCTCTTTTAGAATCACTATTGTCTTCATAATTAAAATCAAGCATGAGAGATTCTAAGATAAAATCATTGATTGATTTTGTGTCAACAATTCCATCTGTATAAATGATCCCTGCCTCTATGCACCCTTCTTTTCCTATTTTAATTTTCCTTATGACAACATCATCACTATTTCCTATTGCTTTTGAGATGGACTTTAAATTTTCTTCTAAGCTTGGAAGTAATTGATTCACTTGTGATGTACCCTTGTTATTATCTTGAGGTGTGGAGATCGGATCTGTCTCTTCTTCTTTATTTATTTTTGAACGGCTTCGCATGAATTACACCTGACTTTATGCACAAATTTTTATCATTAGTTCCCACATTCATTTCAACTAATAGATCACAAGCATTTTGAAAAAACAACAATCTCTTCTCCCCATGAAACTTTCTATTCTTTCCCATTTATCATGCTTATTTATAAAATATTTATTCGTTCGATGTCGAGCCCTCTTTGTAAAAACCAGGAAGTATAAATAAAAGGTGAAGCTTCATTTATTTAGAAGCTCCACCTTTATATTGACTAAAATGATAGTATTTCTCTAAGTTCATCTTCCGTCATGGAAGAAACGATTTTTTCTTCAGGGGCGATAACCTCTTGAATGAGGTGCCTCTTTTTTTCTTGCAGCTCATTCATTTTTTCTTCAATGGTTCCGCGTGAAATAAGCTTGATGACTTGCACTTCATTTTTTTGCCCCATGCGGTGGGCTCGATCCGCTGCTTGCTCTTCGACAGCGGGATTCCACCATGTATCATAGAGGATGACGGTATCAGCGCTTGTTAAGTTGAGTCCCGTACCTCCCGCCTTCAATGAAATAAGAAACAGGTCGCGTTCGCCTTCATTAAATCTGTTGGACATGCCTACCCGCTCTTCAGAAGGAGTTGATCCATTAAGGTAAAAGAAGGTCTGTCCCTTTGCCGAAAGCTCTCTTCCGATGAACTCAAGCATTTTAGTAAACTGTGAAAAAATCAACACCCGCCTTCCTGAAAGCCTTGATTCTTCCAAAATCTCCATGAGCTGAATGAATTTTGCTGATGTACCCTGGTAGCCCTCTACAAATAAACCTGGATGACAGCATATTTGACGAAGTCTGGTTAAACCAGCAAGAATTTTAATTCTGTTTTTCCTCAAAGTATTTTTATCCAGGTGCTTAAGCGTATCGTGACGCAGCTTGGCTAAATAAGCAGCGTACAATTCCTTTTGAGGCGGCAGCAATTCCACAGATTCCATGATCTCCTGTTTTTCCGGTAGTTCTGATAAAACATCTTCCTTCATCCTGCGCAGGACAAACGGGCGAATTCTTTTGGCGATATCTTTTTTTGTAAGACGGCTGTAATCTTTAAGCCCTCGGAATAACCCCGGGAATATTACGTGGAAGATTGACCACAGCTCTTCAAGTGAATTCTCAACAGGGGTTCCCGTTAATGCGAAACGGTGATTGGCTTCAATTTTCTTTACGCTTCTTGCTGTTTGCGTTATTGGATTTTTGAACGCCTGAGCCTCATCATAGAACACCGTGTGAAATTTCTGTTGCTCGTACCACTTGATGTCACTTCGGAGTAACGGATAGGAAATGATGATCACATCGACATCCTTTAATCCATTCTGCTTTTTCATTCGTTCTGCTTTATTTCCATCTAGTATCACTGTTTGTATTTCAGGTGCAAACTTCGTAAATTCGCTTTGCCAGTTATAGGTGAGGGACGAAGGACAAACAATCAGAGCCGGAAGTTTATTCTTCCGAATCTCATCTAACTCAGAAAAAATAAAAGAAATGCTTTGGATGGTCTTCCCTAACCCCATATCGTCGGCTAAGATCCCGCCCAGACCATAAAAGGCCAGAGTTTTCATCCATTGATAGCCGTCTTTTTGATATTCTCTCAACAGTGTATTCAAGGTGGGTGGTATGGCAAATTCCATACTGCCGGGATTCATGATATGTTGCAGGAACTCTTTATACGATTCCCCTAATTTGAACGTGTGGCTCGCATCAACCGAATCAAGGAGTTGGAGACTTTGATGCAATGGAAGCTCGAGTCCCTTGATTAAATCATTTTTCTCCGCTTGTGACTTATGAAGAAATCGATGAATGTCCTGGAATTCAGTGGATTCCAGTGACAGAAGTGATCCGTTTCGCATCCGGTAATATTTGCGTTTTTCATCTAATGCCTCAAGGATCTCCATAATCTGTCGGTCAGGTATCCCATCCATTTCAAACTTGAATTCCAACCAGTTCATTCGTTCTTTCTTCACCTTGACCCTGATTTTTGGACCATTATTCCCCTTGAAAACACGGTTTCTCACTGCAGTAGTCGCATAGATTTGGACAAGCTTCTGGATCTTTGTCACTCCGTACGTTAAAAATTCATATTCTAAATCCTCATTGTGTAAAAAATAACCGCCTTCTGTTTTTCCAAAAGAGAATTCTTCCATTAATTCAAGGATGGTATCTTCTTTCTCCACCTCTCTAATAAGTACGGATCCCGAGGGTGGTTCGCGATTTTCTAATGGGTGAATCACTACATTTTCGTAATGAAATTCAAGACCCGCCAGCAAGCGATTCTTCACCCGGTCAAGATACAGCTTTGCAACAAGTGGCGCCATTTCCAACCTCCTGGAAATTTCGTCCGAGATTGTGACATTCCCCAATTTCTTTAAACCAATTGCTACTTTTTCTAGAAAAAAGCCTATCTGGGTTTGAGGAATGGGGATTGAGTCTGTTCCTGATTTGGTGAGAAGTCGCTTTAATTCAGAAAGACGCTTGCAATCCCTGGTGTCCAGTTGGGTCATAGTTCCTTCATGAAGAACTGCTTGATATTCACCCATGACGACCATATTTTTTAACCCGGTTATGTGTAATTGATAGCTTTCATTCTCATTTTGGCCAAATTCGAACTTCATTGGGAGCGGGGTCTTCAATAGCTTGAGCCCCTCTACGGTGTGCTGGCTCTGCTCTACTTTAACCCTTGGCGCTTTTATAAGATATGGTAACAGCCGCTCCCATGATGAGGGTGGAATGAGCAATTGTTCATTATTGTTCACTTCAGTTGAAGAGTATATTGTCTCTTGATGGGCCACTTTTATAAGCTGTTGAATCACAGCATCGGTATCGATTTCCAAGCAATGAAGTTGTTGATTGAAAATGAATGAGTCTGAAAGATGGAAGGGAGCTCCTTCCTTGATGCTCTGTAGAAACCCTCTAACATGTTGAACCTTGACAGAGTGTATCGCTAATTCAATCCCGATCATAACTCCACCTGTTTTTAAGGTTACAGGCTTAATCAATATTTCACATTGAAGAACTTGTCTATTTTCAAAATGCCTCTGGTGACCAGTGGATCGTATGGATTCATCCTGAAACAAGGTAAAAAATTCTTCTGTTACTTCCCTTCCTTGACTATTTCCACGACTCTGCTCATATTGAATGGCGAAGAGGACAGCAGCGATGTGTTGACAATCTTTATCAAATGATGCCAGTTTGGGACAGCTGCACTTTGCCTGGATTTCTCCATTAGCTCCCCCTGTAACGGTTACGTGGAAATCTTCCTCCCCCGTAACGGTCGCTACACAATAATTTGAACTGAATTCGTGCATTTTCACTTTACTGGAACGGTAATAGCCCTCTCCCCTTTTGAAAGAAACGGCACCGCATCGTTCTTTTATAAGTTTTTGATGTATGACCTTCAAGTGTCTGGTTCCTTCCTTGAAATGTTTGTATGTAAGCGAAAGTTCCCTAATTGGTTTTCTTCAATAATCCTATGATAACAACAATGGGCAAATTTAGAAACTGTACGGCATCGATTACTATATTAATAGAAACGTATATTCGCGAGATGATCTACATAGACTATAATGGAAGCGATCCGACAGAAAAAAACCGAACTATGAGGCCAGTCATAGTCCGGAAAATATTTAGGAGCCCTCTACTTTTCAATATGATTCAACAACGAAATGATGAAACTTCCTGCTTGAAATATCAGCATGAAAATAAAGTAGTTCTCCACCACCCTCACCCCCTTCTAGAGGATCGCTCGAGTAAAATATTTGTCCCCTGTTGATATGTATGTAGGATATACTCAATTCATGCGTTTTTTTGCTGTGAATTGGATGTACGGACAGAAGAAAGAACTCCCGGATTATCTTTTTGCGGATAATCCGGGAGTTCTTTCATTAGTGTGGAGGTTTTTGATGAATTTTCATTCGAGGAGTCGTAATCTTGTTGAAATTGATTCTTTTGATGAGGTTGTGAGAGCTGGATTAGCGTATGAGAAAATTTTATCAGCGAAACCCACTTTTTATCTCAACTACATCAAAAATACCGTCTTTTTTATGAAAGTTATGCTTACATAATATTTTCTATTGCATATGGAGACTTTTTTATGTAAATTAGTCAAGTATGTTTAATAGGAGGTATCATCATGAATCAAACACAAAATATTCAACGAGTTCAAATTACAACAGCAGATCCATCTGCTCTTGGACTTTTCGGATTAGCTATGGTTACCCTTGTCGCTTCTTCAGCGAAACTTGGGTGGACGGATGGCGTTTCATTTGTACTACCATGGGCGATTTTCCTTGGTGGAATTGCACAGTTGATCGCATGCTTTGGAGATGCAAAACATAATAATACGTTCGGATCCACTGCATTTGGAGCATTCGGTTTATTTTGGCTTGGTGTCGGGACATCCTGGTTAATTTCATTCGGTGTGTTTGGAGAAGCAGCGGCAGCGGCAGTTGATCCACACCAACTGGGGATTGCGTATATCGGCTATCTGATTTTCAGTATTTTCATGACCGTTGGCGCCATGGAAACACATAAGGTCTTATTCATTATTTTTGTCCTGATTGATTTCTTATTTATCGGCCTTTCCCTGTCTACACTTGGGATTGCACCTGAAGCCATGCATAAGTTAGCGGCCATTTCTGAGTTGTTTATTGCATTATTCAGCTTCTACGGCTCTGCTGCAAGTGTGTTGAACACCCACTTTGGGAGAGAAACACTTCCTGTAGGAAAGCCATTCGGGATATTTAAATAGCGAAAAAAGAGATAGATGAATGATCATCTATCTCTTTTTTTTTCATTATTTTTTCCATGCGGGAATCCAGATGTCGAAATGAGGTCCCTTAAATTTCGGTCCCTTGAGATATTTTCAATTTAACTGCAATTCTTGGAAGATAATCGTAATCCATCGGTTTTCTCCGCACCATCAACACCACTTTTACCCATCATCAACCTCAGGCCCACCCCATGAAAAAACCACCCATACAGGTGGCCACATCATCTAGCTAACCCTCTCTCAAAAGCAGCTAAATGATTCTGTGAAGCATTTCTTAATTGTGTAAAAACAATTCTTACATCTTGAGGAAGATTGTAGGTCAGAAATTTATTATACATAGCTATATTGTCAATTTCACCCTGAACTCCTGCTGCGTATGCACTCTTAATCGAATCCGGAGTTGAAGTATAGGCTTGGGAATTATCTTCAGGCAATGGCACACCATAGCGTTGGAAAAGAGTTTGCAAAGCTGAAATATGTCGTATCTCGGCTTCTTTTATTCTTAAGAAGGTTCGAACATTTCCGAAATTCTGTATGATTCGATCGTATCTAGCCTGAGCCAGGTATTCATCCTGCATGGCATAAACGAGCATTTGAGGAACAGTGAGTGAAGTTGCATCAAGTGCTCCTTTTGCGCCGTAATTCATTTGCCTATCCTGTCTCCCTCTTCCTTGGTTTTTGATAAAGAAAAACAAAAACCAAACGGCATGATTTTGTTCATCTGCGGCAGCTCGACGGAATGATTCCTTTATATAGGTATCTTGGGCTCCATCAGCAATCTCTAAATAGAAATCAACCGTTTCTTGCTCGTCATTTATGGAGAATTCAAGACCTTTTTTGTATGAATCAGGACAACCTTCTTGCAATTGAGGGGTGGGCGGGACTCCTGTTATATTCGTATAGATATCACTGAAAGCTTTGAAATGGCGCATTTCATCTTTTCGAATTTCTCGAATGCGATTTTTCTCTTCTACGGTTGAGGCCAATTTTGCAAGTTTTTTATAACAAGCGATCGCACTATATTCTCCGTTAATTGCCTTTTGTATATCTTTTATCAGTGATTGATTCTCCTGAACCCGCGAGTAACCATCTAAGTGAAAAGGTTTGAATTGACGATAAAACTGATAAGGATTCATATAGAAAGACACCTCTCTTTCCTCTCTGTCATTAAGTATCTTATGACTTCCGCCTAAAGTGGGTGTCTGTAGATTTTCACTTTACCTCTTCTTAAGTACTACTTCATACGCATCTAAAAGATCCTTAACCAAAATATTGTTGATCCTCATTCCCTCCGTCTCACAATCTATTAATTCTACATTATTCAGATTACAACTTTTAAACTGGCTCCCTTTAAGATCACAACGCTCAAATCTTACAGGCTCACCCTCATCTTCAAGAGTCGTGTCATGAACATAAACGCCACCGAAAGTCACATGGGCGAATTCACTATGTGAAAGATTCAAATCAGCAATCAGGGATTTTTTGAAATTAATATTTTGAAAGCGGGATTCACTTAGATTGCAATTGCTAAATTGAGCTCCCATTAGGTTACTGTTGCTAAATGTGAAGTGACTCCCGGAGATCCCATAGAAATCTGTCTCCGTTATGTCGCTCTGTTCCACCTGCAGCCGAGAAAGGTCAACTTGTCTCAAGGTATCACCTTGAATGAGAACCTCCCTCGTCTCACCCTCTTCTGTAGCATCAAGTTGTATCCTTTTCTCATAGCAGAATTCATCTTCTGATTCAAAGATTTTCTTGTACCCCATCTTTTCGTAAAAGGCATGATTATTCAGCTGCCGGCTGGATGTCTCGAGTTCCCACGAATTCACCTGTGGAAACTTCTCTTCTATTAATCTTATGGCTGATGAACCGATTCCTTTTCCCTGGTAATCCGGATCAACAAAGATACGGTCGACTCTTCCATGGCGCTTTCCCTCTAACGTGACAATCACACCTCCAACAAGCTCTTCTTGATAAAGGATTTTGAAATAATTCAATTCTAGGATCATATACTTTCCCATCTCTACGGAGTCGTAGCCTGGTGGCTGGATATTGTAATCGACGACATTATCTTTATATGATAGCCATTTTTCTTTTTCAACATCAAACACTCTCCTTTTCATATCTGTAAGGATATCTGCATCTTCTATTCGTGCTTTTTCTATTGTGATTGTACTCATTTGGTTCTCCTCTTTATCACTTATTAATTGCTCAATAGGCAACAGATCTGCATTGAAATACTTTTCATTGTTTACTATTTTCCCGATAACGGATTACACTTCCTCTCCATTATATGGGAAATTATAACTTAAATAAGTATTTTTTCAAAAAAATATCTTATTAGACATTCATTCACATTATCTATATAGTTACATTAACTGCATTTTTTTGATTTTACATAGTTCATAGAATTCTAGTTTAGAGGAGGGGGAAAGATTCGTGTCTAATGAGTATAATATAGCGTCATCCGAATACCATTCATTAATAGCCACCTCTAAAAAGTTGTTCCAAAGCATAAGCAAACATTTAAATGTTCAAAAGGCTTATGTAACAAGACGAGGCGAAGATGCCATGACTGTTTTAAGTTCTTATAACGAAAAAGAAGAAATCATTCCAGAGGGTTACTCTGTTAAATATGGAGATACATATTGTAGGTTGATTATAATGAACGAAAACAATGAGATGCATAAGATAAACCTTGAAGAAGATGCCATCACCAAAGAATTGGAAGTTACTTCTCAATTAGGGGTGAAAGGCTTTCTCGGGGTTACACTAAGAGATTTACAAGGGGATGTATTTGGAACATTATGTGTCATGGATAAAGAAGAGAAGAATTTCTGTCAGACGGATATTGAATACCTTCAATCCATGGCAGATATTCTGTCTTATATCGTGGATTTGGATCAAACCAAATTTAATATGAATTACTTGAGTGTTCCGATTATCCCGATTACAGAAGGAATAGCCTGCCTTAGTATCCAAGGAGTCATCGATGAAATACGTGCAAAAAAAATAATTAACAAAGTTCTCGATTATGGCTCCAGTCATGATACGGTGTACTTTATTATCGACTTATCCGGTCTGCTCATTTTAGATGGAGTATTTCCTACGGTATTTATTAACTTAGTAAAATCACTTAAGATAATGGGTATTGAATCCATTCTCACAGGAATCACACCTGGTATTGCGATTCACGAAAAGGAAAGCGGACAATTATCTCAACTACCTATTGTTAAGGTACGCAATTTAGAATCTGCCTTGAAGTATATTGGCTTTAATTTAACCGAAACGCCGACTCATTGATTTGAAAGTAGATAATCGCAAACGCTCTTTACTACAATCCCAATAAAAGAGGATGAAGCCCTACGTTAGATAACGAGGGCTTCATTTTTCATTTTTGACAACATTCTTTTTTAGCATTTTCATCTATTACTTCAACCAACTTCACTTTGCAGCATTCCTTCTGTTTTTTCTGACCAATCAAACTCTTTAACCAATTCATTTTTTTCACCTCCTTATATAAAGTAAAATAAGAATCCCGACATAGTAGACATGAAGAGGACAGAGCCAATAAATGCGATAACAAGCTTCTTCTTAAAGATGCTATGGAGTAAAGTCACTTCCGGAAGGCTTGCTCCTGCTGATGCAATCATTAGAGCCATTACTGGTCCAAGTGCCATTCCTTTAGCAATAAGAATTTGAGAGATGGGGATCATTGTAGATAATCGGATGTATAAAGGAATCCCGATAATCGCAGCTATAGGCACCAGCCACCAATTCTCTCCGCCTAGATAGGTTGTAATCCATTCAGTTGGAACAGAACCATGAATAATCGAACCAATCCCTGCCCCGATAATAAGAAATGGATAGACATCTCTCATAAGTGTAAGCGTTTCTCTTATCGCTTTCTTAATGTCGATACCATTCTCAGGGGCTGAGAAATTTTCTACCATGACATTTTTTAGTTGTTTTTCAAATCCAAATGCACTCAACGCAAATCCGATGATAATAGAAAAGGAAGTGGTTAAAAACGTATATGCAATTGCTACTTTCCATCCCAGTAAGTAAGTCATCAAGGACAAAATCGTTAAATCCAGTACAGGAGAGGCAAAAAGGAAAATCATCACAATGGGAAAACGGACTTTGTTTCGCAATAGATTTACGACAATAGGGATGGTTGAACAGGAGCAAAATGGTGTGACAAACGCAAAACCAACAGCAATCAGAGCACTCCACAGAGGATGGCTTCTATCCATCAGCTCCTCCATCCTTTTATAGGGAATGAGTCCTTGAAGTAAATGAATAACAAATGAAATCCCGACAAACAGCACAGTTAGTTCAAGAGCGATAATGATGAAATCTTTCAATATAGTCATTTTGACTGCCTCCATTTTTGTTGACGATTTTTTTTGCTCGATTATCGGAAATTATATATCAACTTTTTTTGATTAATAAATCGAAATAAAGCAATCTCTTTCTTAAAATAATTGCATTTCCTACATCAATTTTTTTTGATTAATAAATCATAAAGAGACTCCAGATTTATTAATCACCTTATTCCTTCCTAAACAAGCAGCAAAGTTGTTCTGATAACAAGTGATTCAATTCAGTATGATTTAATGTATAGTAACTCCACGTGCCACGCGTTTCTTTCAAGATCAACTCAGCGTCCATTAAAATCTTCAGATGGTAGGAAAGTTTAGATTGGGGTAAGTCTAATTTATCCGATAAGTCACATACGCACATTTCTCGCATTTCAGTAATTTGGTGCAGGATAAATAACCTTTTTTGATCTGCAAGCGCCTTGAATTTTTTTTCGTATTTACTAAAGGTTGAATCCAGTGATAAATCTTTTAATGGAATTTGTTTATTCATGCTATCTGCTCCTCTTAAATCAAATTTATTTGATATACCTTTACTATATGCAAGATCTTCCATTAAGTCAACTGATAAATCGCAAATATTTGATTTATTGTAAAAAATATGAAAGCCATCTATTCATGCTGATTAGACGACTTTCTTAAAGAGTTACATTATTCGAAGCTTTTTATATTTCCTCTTCCCTACCTGCACAATCAGTCCATCTTCAATCTCTACTTCCAGTTGCATATCAAGAACCTTTTCTGAATTGATTCTGATTCCACCATTTTGAATCATCCGCCGCGCTTCACTCTTAGACCCTTGCATATTTAACTCAACAAGTAAGGTGATAATGGGCACTCTTCTTTCACCTGTCCACTTTATCTCTGGAATGTCATCAGGCAGGGCGCCTTTTTGGAATACTTCCTGGAAATTGTTCTCGGCTTTCCCCGCTGCTTCTTCTCCGTGGTACATGGACACGATGGTTTTTCCTAAACGTATTTTGGCATCTCTAGGGTGGAGTGTCCCTACGATTAATTCCTTCTCTATTTTCGATTTCTCATCTAAAGATAAGTCCGTTATCAGGTTGAAATACTTGATGATCAATTCATCCGGAATCGACATCGTCTTCCCAAACATTTGGTTTGGATCTTCATCAATTCCAATGTAATTAAGTTTTGATTTTGACATTTTATCCACGCCGTCGAGGCCTTCAAGTAAAGGAAGTAAAATGACAACTTGTTTCTCCTGACTGTAATGCTCCTGAAGATGTCTTCCCATCAACACATTAAACTGCTGATCCGTCCCGCCAAGCTCCACATCACTTTCCAATGCGACGGAATCGTATCCTTGCATTAACGGGTAGAAAAACTCATGAAGGGAGACTGGCTTCCCTGATGACAATCGATTAGAAAAATCGTTTCTTTCAATTAATCGAGCAACCGTTATCTTAGAGGACAAATGAATCACATCTTTGAGTTTCAATGATGACAGCCATTTAGAATTGTAATGAAGCTCCACCTTCTCTTTGTCGAGGACTTTCCCAAATTGCTCAAAGTATGTTTGGGCATTTCTCTTCACTTCTTCATCAGTCAGCTGCTTCCTTGCAACAGACTTGCCAGTTGGATCACCGATTTTACCGGTGAAATCCCCTATAATGAGCTGTATGATATGACCGTTTTCTTGGAACTGCCTTAATTTGTTCAGAACAACCGTATGACCCAGGTGAACATCAGGAGCGGTTGGGTCTAGACCCAGCTTGATTTTCAATGGTACTCCTGTTGCAATTGACTTGACAAGTTTGTTCCTTAATTCTGTTTCTGGAATGATTTCATGCACTCCATTTTTGTATACGCTTAACTGCCTTTCCACTTCTGCCTGTTGTTCTTGTGAAAGTGATTCCCATTTGTGTTGCATGGTGATTCCTCCTTGATTGATATGTTCGTTTAAATATTCGTCAGGTTGAACGTGTTCTTTGAGATCATTTTAATTTCGCTGATAGGATTTCGCTGATAAAATGAAAATTCCGCTGATATATTCTGGATTTCGATGATATATTCTGATTAGAGACGACGAATTTGTGATTTCGTCTATATATTCGGAAATTCGCCGTTCAAACGAAAATTCCGCCGTAAAAAATGAACCTTCCGCCGTTATCCACTCTCTCAACTAAAAATCACACCAAAAAACCACGCCCCTAAAAAAGGGACGTGGTTAACGCGGTACCACCCTCATTGAAGATTTCTCTTCCACTTCATACGGATAACGGACCGGCCGTTCTCTGCTACTAAGAAGGGTTCGCAGAGAATGTTTAAGGAGGTAATTCGCGCTTATCTTTGTACTGATTCCCACCAGCCATCAGCTCTCTTCACCAGGGAGATAAGTCACTACTCATTCCTATCATGACATGTATGATTATGAATTTTCATTTATTTTACAGAAAAATGCCATAAAATACAATATATTTTTTTATCTCTTCACAATCCCCATTACAAACCCGTCGTAACCTTTAGAGCCGACAGTTTGAACAGCCGTTGAATCAATACGGGGCTCTTTAGACAACATATCAACAAAATGGCGAACACCTTGAACGCTTTCATCATCACTGTTTTCATCGATTACTCTTCCACCACGTACCACATTATCTGTAATGATTACAGCTCCAGGCTGTGAAAGCTCGAGTGCCCATTTTAAATATTTTGCATTGTTTTGTTTGTCTGCATCGATAAAAATGAAATCAAATTCACCTTCAATAGTCGGCAGCGTATCCAAGGCAGCACCTATCTTAATTTCCACCTTTCGATCTACTCCAGCGTTTTGAATATTTTTTTCGGCGACTTTTGCATGTTTTTCACTATATTCCAAGGTTACAAGATGTCCGTCCTCGGGCAGTGCACGTGCAAGCCAGATCGTACTATAGCCTCCAAGTGTCCCGATTTCCAATATGCGTTTCGCTCCTTTTAGCCGTGCAAGCAAAGAAAGAAACTTCCCTTGATTCGGAGATACATCGATTGCAGGCAGTTCTGCTTCACTATTTGCTTTCAATACAGAATCCATAAGTGGATCAGATACTTGAAGTTTACTCATAAAATATTGATCTACTTCTGTCCAAATGTTTTCTGATGTCACCAACATCACTCCTTAGTATTGTATCATTCATAAACAATAGTAGCATAATTTACCATATAAATATTTATTTCACGTAACTTTTTATCTCTCAAAACAAAGTTTACCTTAATGAAATCAACCTATTCGGGCATAATAACCAAAACAAATTGTCTTGGAGGGTTCATTCTTGCATACCAATGAACAGGCATTATCCATTTTTGCACTTGGCGGGATCAATGAAATCGGAAAAAACATGTATGTCATTCAACACCGTGATGATATTATCATCATCGATTGTGGAGGTAAGTTTCCTGATGAAAGTCTTTTGGGAATCGACTTAATCATTCCCGATGTTACTTACCTTGAAAAAAACAAAGATAAAATACGGGGATTAATCGTCACTCATGGCCACGAGGACCACATAGGTGGCATTCCATATCTTCTGAAAAAGATTAACATGCCCATTTATGCAACACATTTCACCCTGGGACTGATCGAACTAAAATTAGAAGAGCACAGGCTTATAAGAGAGACGAAACTTGTAACCATCGACTCGGATTCCAACCTGAATTTAGGAACGATCGATGTATCATTCTTCAAGGTCAGTCACAGCATTCCGGATTGTTTAGGTATTGTATTTCATACGCCGGAAGGAAATGTCGTACATACTGGAGACTTTAAGTTCGATTTAACACCTGCCAATCATCAATACTCAGATATTCATAAAATGGCCAGGATCGGTGATGAAGGGGTATTGGTCTTACTTTCTGAAAGCACCAATGCGGAGCGGGGAGGCTTGACCCCTTCTGAACAAATGGTGGGGAATCATATGGATGAAGCGTTCTTGAAAGCCACTGGAAAAATCTTTGTCTCAACCTTTGCTTCGAATGTCAACCGGGTCCAACAGGTAGTCGATGCTTCCATCAAGACAAACAGGAGGCTGGCATTATTAGGAAGGAGCATGATCAATGTAGTTTCAGTCGCCATGGAACGGGGATATTTAACCGTGCCTGACGGAATGCTGATCGATGCCCGTGAAATTGATGCATTACCTCCCGAAAAGGTTGCAATTTTATGTACGGGAAGTCAAGGGGAACCCAGGGCTGCACTGGGTCGCCTTTCGACTGGAAGCTTCCGGGACGTATACGTTTATCCAGGCGATACTGTCATTCTGGCTGCTTCACCTATACCAGGAAACGAAAAGGATGTATCACGTATTCTGGATCATTTATTTCAACTAGGTGCCCACGTGATTTACGGAAGTGGAAGTACAACAGGGATGCATGTATCTGGACACGGGTATCAAGAAGACTTAAAACTCATGCTAACATTAATGAAGCCGACTTACTTTATTCCTATACATGGTGAATACCGAATGCTGCATCATCACAGAATCCTGGCTGAATCGGTAGGAGTAGAAACAGGAAATACTTTTATAATAAAAAACGGTGAAGTCGTCGATTTCGAGAATTCCGTTGCGCGGCAAACGCGAACCATTCCTGCAGGAGATACCTTTGTAGATGGCTTGAGCGTCGGAGATATTGGATCAATTGTGTTACGTGATCGAAAACAGCTTTCTGAAGATGGAATGCTTATCATTGTCATTACCCTTAGTAAGTCGGAGCATTCGATTATTTCTGGGCCCGATACCATATCACGGGGATTCATTTTTGTACGAAACTCAGAAGACCTATTAAAGGACGTAAACCATCTCGTTAAAAAAGTTGTAGATGAATTGTCTGCAGAAAACATTCGCGACTGGAAAGAAATGAAACAGGCGATCAAAAAAGACGTAGGTCAATACCTATTCAAGCATTTGAAGAGGAAACCTATGATATTACCGATTATTATTGAAGTGTAGTTGGAAATGTCGGGTGCTTATGCGCCTGGCATTTTTTAAATAATAAAAAAAAGCACCCAACCAAAGTCAGGTGCCCTAAAATTAATTATTTCTCTATCTTATTTCCTTCATAAATCTTCACATCTAAAGGAGCCGCTAAATACTCAGGCGCACTTCCAACAAATGAAGTAAAATGCTCACTCGCATTGTGTTTCTCAACGGCAGCAGTATCTCTCCACACTTCTACCATAGTATAGACACTCTCTCTTTCAGTATCTTTCATTAATTCATATGAGATGTTTCCCTCTTCTGCTCTGGATGCTGCTACAAGTGGGCGAATTTCTTCTAAAAATGCGTGTTCTTTGGTTGGATTAATATGAAATTCTGCATGTATTATAATCATATATTTCTCCTCTTTTCTCATTTTCATTTCCATTCTGTGATGGACTCTACTGGCAGGCGAACAGATTTGTAGCCTGCATCTGCCGCTTTTCCGATTGAAATCAGCATGACTGGATAGTAACGGTCTTTGTCCATACCGTATGCTTCAGCAATTTGATCCTTTTCATATCCACCAATCGGATTTGTATCAAATCCGTGAGCACGTGCAGCAAGCATGAGTTGCATGGATACTAACCCTGCATCAATGAGGTTCATTTCCCTAAACTGTTCAGTTGTCATCATTTGTAGTAATCCTTTAATAGATGGGAGCTGTCTGTCTCTTACATCTGCAGGCATATACCCTTCTTCTACTGCTTTATTATAAATCTCATCCGCATAGTCAAGGCTGTTCATATCTACAAATACCGCGATCACTGCAGAAGAAGTTTTGACTTGCGTCTGATTGAATTTCGCAAGAGGTGCAAGTTTTTCTTTCCCTTCTGGACTATCGATGACCACAAAACGCCATGGCTGCAAGTTTACTGATGATGGTGCAAGAGTGGCTTCGGTTAGAATCTCTGTCATTTCTTCTTTGCTGATTTTCACAGACGGGTCATAATTACGGATGGAACGACGACCTGTGATGATTTGGTTAAAGTCATTGATTTTTGTTTGATTCATGGTGCATTCTCCTTTATGAGTATAATTTAGTATTCAATGTCCTGTACATTATCCTGAATACGATTAAGCATGTCGGATAAAACCGAACGTTCTTCTTTTGTAAAGCTTTTAAAGACTTTAGAAATAAAGATTTCTTTCTCTTCACGATAAGCTTCTATTTTCTGACGGCCTTCCTCTGTCAACCGGACAAATGTAAACCTGTTATCATCAGGATTCTTACGGCGGGAGACCATCCCTTTTCCTTCAAGCTGCTTTAAGTGTCTCGTCACGGCTGCACTATCAATATTCACTTCTCTTTGTAGAGCCGTTTGACTGATTTCTTCCACTTCGAATAACTTGTGCAAAAGATCCAACCGAGACTGACTGATTCCGGTACAGCGCTCAAACTTAGGACTCATTTGCTTATATATATCATTTAGTTGAACGATTATCTTCTCTTCTTCACGACAAGAGATGGACAAAGCATCCTCCTCCTTCAATTTAATTGAGGGGTCAATCATTGACCTGTCAATTAATATAATACATATGGTTTTATAAGTCAAACATATAGATCTTGGGATAAAACCCTAATGATTTTGAAGGGAACCTTCTTGCAAATGTGGAAAGTCTGAAATGAGTAAAAACAAGAGATTTTTTCTGAATAAAAAATGAAAAGGCAAGGTAATGAGGGAATGTCCTCTCTTACCTTGCCGTCTATATGCACTATAAAAACACTAATTATGTCATTTGTATGAAATTAATATTTGGAATTTCACAGAAAAAAGATTTACTCCTTTGGTTGGTCTAACGCTTGATAGGCAGCCTGATATTTTCCGCCTTCTGCTACCTCTGAATGATACAGTGCTTTAAGAGCAAACGTACGCTCTAAATTCATCTCATCCATTAATACTTTCAGGCGGGCTTGCAATTCTTTATTATCTTTGATTAACAGTTTCATTTGTGATTTCATATACTTCATAAGGTTTTAACTCCCCTTTTCTAGTTGAACAATTCATCTAGTATAACATTGCTTGTCACAGTACTAAAGGGATTTCTTAAGGAAGACCCTGTTCACATCCTTCACTTCACACCCATTGGCAAGAAATGTTCGGATCATCGGAACGTTATTTTTACTCGTCCCCCCAATATATTTTTTCGCATGAAACACACTAGCTAACAGACTAAGTGCCAGTTTATGTAGATTTTTGCTCTTTCCCTTGCTTCTTTCATCAGAAATTAATCCGAAATAAAACAACCTTCCTTCATCTACCGTGCCCGGTTCTATATGTGGCATTATGACGCCAATTGCCTGATCGCCTTCATAAATCGCAATACAGGAATCCTTATAGCTGTCACCCAGTTCGGCCATGACACTTTTCATATGTTCTTCCATGGTTAAGGAAGATGGGGCATTAAGGGAGCCCTCCATCGATTGCATCCAGATATGAGCAAACTCATTTTCTGAAATCTTATGTAAATTCTTCAAAGTATAAGAGTGTTCGATTTCCGAATTCTCAAGCTTTTTATACACAGTAACAAATTCATCAACCATTTCATATCCTTTTCCAACTAAATATTCATCTACTTCGCGGGAGAATATTTGATTCACAAGAATCTTTAAGGTAGACAAGGAATGATAGGCTGGAGTCTGTTCCAGAAATCTGACGAGCTCTTTCATTTCTTCTGTGGATAATTCCTTCGTATCCTCAATGGTTGCATAATGGTCACCACGAATGATTTTCACTTTTTCGATCAGTGAATTCCGTTGATTTACCACTGTATATCCTCCTCTTTTCTATATGTAAATTCTTTGGAAAGCAAGTTTAATTCTTTTTTTCAGCAGTGATTGCTACAGCAATACTTACAGTTAATACTGTGAAAATAGCAACCCATGACCAAAAACTCATACGCCAACCTCTCCCTCGGAATCACTTATTCATCTAAAAATCAAATCACTCGACACCGGTTTCTTACCTATCTCCCTTGCCCACACGGATAATTGACCAATATGATGGATCTCATGGGTCACTACATGCTGCATAACTTTTTGGTATGTAAAAAGGGTTGTTTTACCTGACCTTGAAGTCATATTGAGTTCATTCTTTCCATAGGCAGGAGTCCATAATGACAGAAAGTTTTCCGTTTGCTGCCTGGTCATTCCTGAAAACTCAATGACTTCGTCAAGTGTCGAAATAGTATGTAAATCCTTTTTTATCACGGGTTTCCCTTGTAATTGATTCATCCAAATTTGCTCACAGTCCGCTACATGAAAGAGATTCTTCAAAATGCTCCCCATCCCGCCTGTACGCTCTTTCGTCAGTTCATCCGGATCAATTTCCCTGCACCAATTATACCATTCTTCCCGTATTTCCCAATTATATGAAAAAAGTTCTAACATGCTCTCAACCTCTCCTTTGTATTGTAAGAATTCATAAAGCCGCACTTCCTTATTCAGTGAACAATCCAACCACAATGACTCCAATGGCATTCAATGCAAAAAAAGTCCCATATATCATCATGACCATGCCTGTTCCAAAACCAGAAGGATCAAATGGACTTACGGATAAACCAGTCAAGATTAAAACCACAGGTGTAAGGAATAAACATATGACTCCCGCCCAAATTCTCTTCTTCTTATCATTTCCGGCAACTTTGATAATCGTAAAATCAGTTAAAGCCAGGACTGTCATGATGATTATGAATAATAGAAACAAGACACCCCAATCAGACAAAAAACATTCCTCCTCATTCAACTAACTGTAAGCCATCCAAAATGAAATTCCCCAACTCATAACGAGAAAAAGCAGACTCGCAATAAAATATGGACTCTTATTAGAAGAACTCGCTGATTCATATTCATATTTAAATTGATTTTTTGTGATGAACTTAGCGGCCGTTGATGCCTGATTAATTCCAGCTCGTTTTGAAATATTGGTGAGCCATCCCAGTGCAAAAAAGCAAAGGCTGGAAATGAAAGCCGTATCCATTATGCTCCACCCTCCCAATGAGCTGGTCATTAGCGTAGCGCCAGTCATTAAGGTGAAGAGGATCAAGATGATCGTAAAGGATAAGTACCTTGAAGAAATGAATTTTTCTAATTGTTTGCTGAATTGGTCAATGAAAAATGCCATACCGGTTCCAATAATTAGAATGATTATCGTTATTAATAGGTTGACATAGTAATTCAATTTGAGCTGCCCCCGTTCATTAGAAAATGATTATATTTATGAATAAAAAGTTTATAATGAAAGGAAAAAAAAGAGACCATCGATTACTCCGAGACATAATAGAGAGATCAATAAAAAAGTTTTTCCCCACATTTTTTTAAAATATAAATATAGCAACCCAAAATATATAAATCCAACAGTGATCAGACATAGAAAGAATTCTATCGTTTTTTGCCTATCTACATAAAAGCCCTTCACTTGAACCCATTCGAATTTATGGTTCAGATCCAGGGGGACTGTGAAGAATATGGCTCCCCACCCAACGAAAATAAAAATACCCAATAAACGTAGGAGCGAGTACATACTCATCTCCTTTTTTGGATGATTATCTACAATGGTTTCATATACCAGAACGTTTTTTTCTACTCTTAACCCCATAAAAAAATCCTTTCTGCCTGTTCTTTTCTACTAATACGAAAAAACAAACAGAAAGGTTTCAAATTATTCCCAATTTATTATTAATTGGTAAAAATCCTATTTCCCCAGATGTTTCCCTAAATAAATACCACTTGCAGCTGCCTGCGATAAGGAATGGGTTTCCCCCGAGCAGTCACCAATGAGATACAGATTTGACACATCTGTTTCAAAGTTCTTATCCGTCGCTAATTTAGGTTCATAATACTTCGCATCCAAACCGTAAAGAAGCGTATCATGGTGTATCGGTTTCCCAATAAGTCTTTCCAAAGAAGCAAAAAATTCCTTAAGCGCAATACTATATAATTCCGGAACCTCTTCCCGAAGATTCCCACATTCCGCTTTGAGGGACGGACCTATCAGATTCCTCTCTAGCGATTCTGTATTCCTATGTAATTTGAAATCTTCCAATCTCTGAACGACAATCCGCTCTTTTCCTTGATTAATCCCTCCTATAGTGCTCACTGCATAATCCATTGCCTCACCATGGGAATTAAAATAACGTGGAACGAACAAACTGAAGTTCAAATTTGCACTTGGTATATCTTCTTCACGGGCATTTTGTCCGTCTGGCATCACGAGTCCATGTTGGTGTTTTCGTATGATCCTCCCTCGCGGATTCATACAATAAGTCGTCGCGCTAAATGAATCCCTTTCGATTTTCAGCTTCGTTTCAAACGTATCTTCTAATATCGATTGAAGCTGATCCCCTTTCATTTCCACCCGAACCCCCATATCCAGACGTGTCTTTCCTGGAAAAAGTCCAAGTGATGCTGCTTGTTTTTTCAGCCATGTGCTGCCGCTCATTCCTGTACCGATCACTAATTTCTCCGTCTTAAAGTCACCGCTATTAGATATTAAGTGAAAGCCCGCATCATGTTTTGAAATTGTCTCAACATGAGTTTCGAAACTAATCGTAATGCGATTTTTGAGCACTTCATACATCCTTTGAAATATATCACTCGCTAAACGTGTTCCTAAATGACGTACCTCGGTTGAAAGAACCTTCACGTCCACCATTCTGGCTCGTTTTGAAAGTGTATCATTTCTCGTGCTATAGGACGGGATGATGTCACCGCCAAACTCACAGAGAATAGCGTCTACTTCTTTCATCAAATCAAGTGTCGTTTGGTCACCTATTTTCCTGCCAAGCTCCCCTCCGAAATCATTCGTGTAATTAAATTTTCCCTCTGATTTCCCAAGACCGGCAAAACCAATGTATTTACTGCACAATCCTTCACATTTACACACGCGCCCTTCATCTAAACCGCATGTACGTTCACTCAGCTTTTTGCCGAGATCAATCATGTGAATGGAGATATGTTCATTGTGCTTCATCAAGGTGTAAGCGAGAAACACACTGCTCACTCCTGCTCCGATGATCGTGATGTCATAATGATTCGATTGCATCCTCTGCTCCCCTTTCTTAGTTGTAATGGTTCTTATGCGACTTTATATTAAAACGGTTAAAAGCGATCTTTTTTATTTCTCTTTCTCTTTGAATTGACTTTCAGTAATTATAAATCAAATCTCTTCACCTAAATGGTTTCCATTTCCATCCTACCATAAAACAGAATTGAGAGAGGTCCGTCCCTCTATTTATCTTTCAAACTGTGATGGAGATAGGGAATGGAAGCAAGTGTCGAGATGGCTCCAGCAAGCATGATGGTCAGGTCTGTACCTATTGTTTCAGCCAGTATTCCTGCAAGAAATGCGGCCAGTGGCATGAATACCCATGTCATAAGGCGGCTAGTGGCCTGTACCCTTCCCAATAAGTGATCAGGCGTCAGCGTTTGTCGGATCGTAATGATGCATGGACTCATCATCGAAGCACAAAAGGTCCCTACTGCATTCATGATCACAAGCCAAAAATAGGTTTCTATCAAGCCGAAACACAGGATCGAAAGCCCTCCAATGACAGAGGCCGTAAATAAAATGCTCCGATACGAAAACCGCTTCCGAAAAAGATTTGACGTAACAGCACCGAGAATAGCACCCACTCCACCCATTGATAAAAGCCCGCCAATCATGACCGTATTTACATTGAGGAAATCTTTTAGGTGAAACACCAATAATGTGAGAAATAATGTCGTTCCGAACACAGAACATATCATTGCAAGATTGGTATATAAGATCGGTTTAGTCTTTGCGACGAATACGAATCCCTCCCTGATATCTTCCCATATGGAATAGCTAGATGAAACCCTCTCCTTCACCTTCATACGAATACTCGCAATGGCAAGAAATGATACCAGGAAGCTGACGCTGTTCACCAATAGGGCAAATCCCGGGTTAAAAAAGGAGATGATTAACCCTCCTAAACCGGGTGCTAAAAAAACCGCCAAATTAAACACCCCGGAATTCAGTGAATTCACAGCTTGAAGATCTTCTCTTCTCACCAGGTTTGGTACAGAAGCAAATTGAGATGTATTGTATATTTGGCTTAATAATCCGATACCAAACACAACGGGATATACCACCCACATCTCCAGTACCTCCATGATAAATAGAAAACCAATTATACCAACAAGTAAACATCTCCCTAAATCGCATAAAAGGAGCAGGCGCTTCCGGTTGAATTTATCTGACATGATACCTGCGAAGGGCAGCAATAGAATCGGCAGCCGTTCAAGAGCCGCCACAATCCCCATACTCACAGGTGATCCAGTGATCGTTAATACCATTAGTGGAATCGCGATTAAATAGATTTGATCCCCGAAAAATGAAATCAGATTCCCCCCCATAAATCTGAAAACAGAATAGTTTTTCTTTAAATGCGGGAAATCTTCCACTTGATTTAGTCTGACCCCACGCTCTCCCATACCGGACACCCCTTTTAATCCTCAGCTAAATACTGTTTCAATTCATTCGATAAAGATTGGACCGCATTTTCTTTCAGGCGATACTTCCCATCCTGTGTTTCGACGAGCCTTGCGGACCTGAGAATCTTCAAATGGTGATGGACCGTCGATTTTCCCATGTCCAGCTCATTCGTGATCTCCTGGAGAGTACGATTTGACCCCTTCAGCAATTTCACCATTCGGAGGCGAGCTTCATCCCCAAGGGCTTTATGCTTCTGGATCAGAAAATAACTTGGAATATCCTTATCATCCGGATAAATGCTTTCATTGGCTACGGGGTAATAAAACACCTTGACTCCTTCAACATCCCCTTCTACGTTCCAAGGGCGATAAATCGACTGGGGGATCAGCAGAACTGTATGTACGCTCGGTTCGGGAAGATATGTGATACCTCCTGTTGCCCATTCTACCAATGCCTCTGGCTTTAGATTTTCACTCATCTTCTCCTTGGACTGTTTATCCCTTTCGAGTATTTGAGATAGATTCTCTTGCTCTGGAATGATTACCTCTTCATACCACAGGGTCATGACTCTCTTTAGGTGATCACGAAGATCGTGAACATTTGTAGTGCATATAAACTCAATATAATCGGGAAAATACGGGTTATCCTCTGTCTCCTTTTTCAATCTGTTTCGCGATGACACATCTCCCTTTGAAGCAAGTATTCGAAGATCTTGAAATTTATTTCCTGTGTATGGAATGCAGATAAATCTTAGTTTCTCATCATCCAGCTCATCCAAAAAGGTGATAAAATCAGATAAATCACGAAACTCTTTTTGATGCAACAAAAGGAGAAGGGATTTCCACGTATTTTTCTTTTCAACCAATTTCAAATCCTCTATCAAGTGTCCAGATAAAGATTTCTTTAGCCTGTCCCATGAGTCTTTTGGTTTTTCTAATGTATCAATTAACCTCGTATTCGTGACTGCAGCAACACCCAAAGCGCATTCCCAAAGAAGCGAAGCCTCGATCCTCACCTCATACGTCTCTCTTTTTCGACTGCTCATGTGGAGCACATCCATTTAGAAACACCTCTTTTCAAAAATTTCTTCCTTATTGAATATTCTATACTTACAAAATATTAAATTCAACATTTATCGAACAATCTTCCGAGAAAAGATGCCAGTTTTCATGAAAAAGTGGTCACGCATCTCTTTTTTGTATAAAAAGGCTAAAACTGCAGTATTCCAAAAGCTTCAGGGGATAAAGTTAGATAATTGTGTACATCTTTAGCAATGATAAGGTGGTTAAAGATAGGGATTGCGTCATTATAGATGACCATTGCGACATTATTAACTGAAATTGCACCACATTTAATTATAATTGCGTATTTTAGCAAATTATGGAACTCAAACTCCCCTGTCGCTCTCAACCTGCATAACAAATAAAGCACACAAATCCCATCCCGGAATTCATGTGCTCCATTTAAAAAGTATTAAGATTTTACCTTATCCTTCTTGATCTGCTTACTTCTCAATTGACCGCATGCTGCATCAATGTCCGTCCCTTGTTCCACACGGACTCCACAGTTGATTCCATGTTCAAGTAATGTACCGTAGAATTCAACAATCGCTTCTTTCGTACTTCTTTGATATTGGTTGTGTTCGTCAACTGGATTATAAGGAATCAAGTTCACATAAGAAAGATGACGCTTGTTCTTTAACAATTTGGCTAGCTGTATAGCCTCTTCTTTATGATCGTTCACATCGCTCAATAAAATATACTCAAAGGTGATGCGTCGATTTGTTTTTTCCAAATAATAATCAATAGCCGGCATTAATTTCTCTAAAGGGTATGCACGATTGATCTTCATGATCTTTGTACGCAATTCGTTATTTGGTGCGTGCAAGGAAACAGCCAGATTGATTTGAATGTTTTCGTCGGCAAATTTATAAATCTTATCTGCCAGACCACTTGTCGAAACGGTGATGTGACGAGCTCCGATGGAAAGACCTTTTTGGTCGTTAACCACTCGGAAGAAGTCCATCATGTTATCGTAGTTATCGAATGGTTCACCGATCCCCATTACGACGATATGACTGACACGTTCTCCATTTCCTGCTTCGTCCAAGTGATGTTGAACGTTCATGATCTGTTCGACGATTTCACCGCTTGAAAGATCACGGTTCTTCTTCAGCAGTCCACTCGCACAGAATGTACAACCGATGTTGCACCCGACCTGCGTCGTCACACAGACACTTAGTCCATAATTGAATCGCATAAGAACCGTTTCAATTAAGTTACCATCTTCAAGCTTGAACAGGAATTTAATTGTACCATCCTTAGATTCCTGTTTAACCTCTTGAGTGAGTGTATGAAGATAGAAGTGATCGTCCAGCAACTGGACACAGTCAGCGTTTAGATTCTTCATATCCGCAAAGTTTGTCACTCTCTTTTTATATAACCAATCCCACACTTGAGCCGCACGGAATTTCTTTTGACCGTGCTCGACCAGCCATGTTGTCAGTTGATCTAATGTTAATCCGTATATGGATTTCTTTTCCATTTAAAACCCTCATTTCAAAACTCTACAATTTTCTACTTATCTATACTACTTAAAGTATGGTAATGTTTCAAGGGATTTATAAGTGTTGAGAAGAATTGGAATTCCGTAATATAGTATAAATACAATAAAAATACGCCGAGATTCGGGTTCGGCGCATCCTTCTAATGATTGATTCTTTGAATGAAATCAACCAATTTCTCTCTGTATTTCAGTTTTTCATTACACTCATCACTATCCTGGCAGATGTAATTCCCTTTCTTCACATAGGTTCCGTGAGATGACGTTTTCGATTCAGACATGTAAAACCCGATGCTTCCAAAGGTGTTGCAAATCGTGCAAATTCCTTTTTTGCTGCTGCTTTTGAAGGTACCTTTAAATCCTTTCAATTTACCCTCATACTCAGCGACGATATATTTTCGCTCCTGTCCGTAATCATTCCAGCCTAAATAGGAGAGATCCCTGAAATCGACATCTTCCCAATCGGGAGTCTTTAGCTTTTTCACTTTCGGGAATAATTTTTTCAATGAGGCATCAGATACAGCTGGAAATGGAATTACATAAGATTTTAATCCAATTAAATAATCCTCCGCCTGGTCAGCGTCCCTGATATTCCCGATTGGATCAAGTATTTTCTGTTGAGCCTGAGACAGTTCATCGAACAAATTTGTCACCTTATCTTTAACAAGTCCTTTCAAGGCTTGAAGGACACCTAGATCATTCACTGTTGAATATCCATTGATCAGCACTTGAGTCTGATACGTTATGAAATTATATTGATCATTTCGAATAAATGGTTCCATGTTAATCGCTCCTAAAATCATTTGTCATTATTATCATCTTAAATGGGCTTTTCAAGATGAGTCAAGGAGCACAGGTAATCCGTGCAACCCTATTTTTACTATATACCGGTACATGGCAGAAAGATATGTAGAGTTTGGTTAAGAATCAATCTAAACATAAAAAAGCGCTGACATAAACTTCAGCGCTTTCTATACACTATTTTCTTAATGGTTTCTGTTGATAGGTAATGCTGATCCGCTAATTCTTGAATTGTCTTTCCTTTCAAAAAAGCCTCTTTGATCTTAACATTTCGTTCATCAATTTGTTTTCTACTTCCAGAACGGCTGCCCCATTTTCGGTATTTAACTTTAGGTTTAGGAATATAAAGGGTTTCCCCCTGTACATATTTCTGGATTTCAACAAGCAGTGATTGTGGTAAAACACTCTCCGCTTTCACATATTTCATTTCAGTCAGCCCCTTATTTTCTAATTAAATAAATAAGGTGCAAAGCCGACTTACTAGAAATGAACTTTAAGGGCGATTAAGTTTGATTCCGCCCCATGCAAAGTATCGCCTTTCTAGTAATAGGCTTTGCATGAGACGCTTGGGACTCTAGTAAGATCGTTTTCGTTACCATGTCACCACCTCCTTCAAGAAAAAACTCCATTTCTTCTATTATAAGATAATTTCACTTTTTTTTTCACAAAATAATATTATTATTGAAACCACTTATAAACATGGTATAATTTTCTAAAATATTTTCAAGGAGATGTTCAAATGTTTTCATTCAATGTCAATGAAGATATTTCAATTGAGATCTTGCAACAACATCACAAAGATGAACTGTATGAACTAATTGATTCCAACCGGGAGCACCTTCGCAGGTGGTTGCTATGGGTGGACAAGCGCCAGTCACCTCAGGATTTCGAACCGATCATTCCTATCTGGATCCGGAATTACTCGGATAATAACGGTTTTGATGCAGGCATCCGTTATCATGGGAAATTGGTAGGTATGATTGGTCTCCATTATATAGACTGGAAAACAAAAAGCACTAGTATCGGATATTTTCTTTCTCAAGATGCACAGGGAAATGGAATTATCAGTCGTGCAATCCCTTCCCTATTAAACTATTTATTTACTCAAATGGAGCTCAATCGTGTAGAAATTCAATGTGCAGTTAACAACACAAAAAGCATTGGCATCCCAGAGCGATTAGGATTTACAAAGGAAGGCGTAACCAGAGATGGTCAATGGTTATATGATCACTATGAGGATCTTGTAACGTATAGTTTGTTGAGGAAAGATTGGGTTAAGTCTTAAAGAGTCACTCATTACAAAGGCGATTCTCATTGAGAAACGCCTCCTCTTTTAGATCATATATAGTTCACTAATACGCTGGGAAAAAAATATTCCCAAACCAACTGCTTGTTCACTAAAGATCGTCTGGTCACCTGCCTTATTAAATAAAAATAATTTCTTCCGTCCCTCTGTATTCTCTTGGGGAAAGGCCAACATATTTTTTAAAGGTACCACTAAAATAATTGGGTGTATTGAAACCAAGCTCTTCAGCAATAAACTCAATTGTATGGTTGGTATGACGCAAAAGCCGCACAGCACGCTGAAGACGAACAAAGGTGACATATTCAACAAAATCCAGTCCTGTTTCTTGTTTAAAAATCCTGCTGAAATACGGTACACTAAAATTAATCTGTTCAGCCACTTGTTTTATTGAAAGATTATCTGTACAACAATGAGCTATATAGTCCGTAGATTTTTGAATCAGCTGGTCCTTTGTGATTTCTTCATAATAACGAAGGAATAATCTCTCATATGGTGACGTACGCCTGGCTTATATGCTTCCCGATATGAATGATGAAGGAGAAGGGGTTCTCGATAGATGGACCCTACTCCAATATAATGGTGGATCCCATACTTATATTAATGATGGTTCCAGCAAAGGAATGATTCTGCATTCTTTATTACGTTTATGAAACCGGTGTATTTTCATCCAATCAAGCCATGTGCTTACTTCAAAAATTGCTATATGTATATGAGTTGGATTCGCTTCCTCCTCCACCAGTGCAATGTTTCCCATAAATTCTTCTGTAATCCAGTCTTCCAGTTTTTCATATTCATAGGTGATGTAGGGTCTGGATAAAGACCCTACATCACCTATTTAGACTTTCCCATACACACACGTATCCGTTAACCTCTCCCCGTCAACCGAAAGATCCTCATTGCGCAAAACCCCTTCCAGCACATAGCCAAGTCTTTCAGGAATCGCCCTGCTCCTCCCATTCGTGGATTCACACCTGATCTCTACTCTTTTTCCTTTTAATTCAGTTAAAGCAAAATCGGTCAATTTCCCAACAGCTTCCACCATGTAACCATGCCCACTCATTCTTGTATCAATCCAATAACCGATTTCGAATTTCGGCACACTCCAATCAATGTTGTGAAAGCCTGTTGAACCGACGAATTCATTTGTATCTTTCCGGAAGATGAGATACCTCAAACTATCCCTTGTCAGGAACTTGGCGTGAGCCTCACGGGTGTTCGTTTCCGTATCTTCCACTGAAGGGTCATTTTGTGCAAATCCTAACCATGGTTTTAATTCTGATAGAGAAGCATTAATGGCTGCATTCACTGCTCTGCCATCACCTGGCTGAGGCATTCTTAGTTCTAACCTTTCCGTTTTTAACACTGTTGGAATTTCAAGTAATACAGGGTTCATACAAAACACTCCTTTTATCAAAATAAAAAACTCTCATTCTCAAGAAATAATTCTTGAGGACGAGAGTTTATTTTTCGCGGTACCACCTCAGTTTGTCGGCATGTCACCATACCAACCTCTTCGGATACAACGTATATCCTATCTCTATAACGGGAGAACCCGATGTATTCACTGCCTGAAAGAGCTTCATACATAACTCCAAGCCTTTTACCACAATGATCATGATGGCTCTTTTTCAGCTAATAGAGCTCTCTGTACATCAATTTCTTCATTATGATCTTCTCTTCATCGTCTAATTGGAAATATTTTAAATTAATGAAATTATAAGGTAATGACATCATATTGTCAATATACCTGGTATACTATTATTCTAGTCTTTCCAGCCTATACTAAAAAATAATAATACTTTATAATAAAGGAAAAACATACATCTGGAGGAGAAAAATGACTCACCATACAATTACTACATCTATTGGGGATCAATTGATTGAGAGAAAGCAGGAAATCGCCAATAACATTTTCTCAGATCTTTTAGCTGCTTATCCAAATATTTACGTGGAAGCAAGAAGAACTGAAAGCCTGCCTTATTTTGAGCAGCTTATCGAACTTATAGGTGAAGGCTTGCTAAGGGGGAAAAATAACTTAGACAAATCAAGTAAATGGGGAAAAGAAGTTGGAAGACTGGCTTCAGGTCAAGGAGTACCTTTGCATATGTCCATCAGTAAATCCTCTTTATATAAAAAAGTTATATTAGAAGATATCGTTTTGCACAATGAAGCAACAATATCTAAAGAAATCCTCCTGCAAATCACAAATGATATCGATCACACATTCACCACTATGATATCTGCTTTCTGTGAAGCATATAGTGAACATGCAGAAGAACAGCTGAAAATATCTGAAGAAAAATATTTGTCTTTATCCACTCCGGTTGTTCCCATCTTCTCCGACTTAGCTGTTTTGCCTCTCATTGGACAAGTGGATGAAGTACGTGGTGAAATGATGGCAGAGCATGTCCTTCTCGAGTGCAAAAAGCTATCCATCCATAAATTAATCATCGATCTTTCCGGTGTGTATGAAGTGAATCCATTGTTCCAACAAGGAATCATGAAACTGATTGATAGCCTTAAATTATTGGGAATCGAACCGGTTTTATCAGGTATGCGCCCAGAAATGAGCATCGAATTTGTACAGATGGGTATAAACATCTCAAGTATGAAAATCTATCAATCATTAAATAAAGCAGTAGAAAATCATTAAAATGATATTGTATAACAGAAAGGACTTCATTGATTGAAGTCCTTTTCCTTATTAGTGATGATGCCCTCGGCTCTCACCTTCCTGGTCACTTTCCTCTTCCATTTGTTTGATTTTCTCCATCTCTTTTTTAGAAATGTTACCAACAATAAATTGCTTCTTCGGCATCACATGCATGTCACGTGCCGTTACATGGGTTTGAACATAATAAATTCCGGCTTCCTTGAATGTCTTTCTAATACTATATACCCCACCTTTCTCATGGGTTGCCTTAATCATTTCACTTTCCTCTTTGTCGTTCATTTTCCATACTTCAAACTGTATATCATCAGCATCTTCTATACTCTCACCTGCTTGGGTTACTTTAACCTTTAAGTCACTTTCCTCATTAGGTGATATTTTTTCTGGTAAAGAGATATCCACTTCCACAAGTTGAGCTATTTCTGATTCATTTGCAGAAGGGGTAGAATTGCCAGTACAAGCTGATATCAATCCTATTAATAATCCGATTCCTAAAGCTGTTATAAGTTTCTTCATTATAAACACTTCCCTAATTCTTAATTTAACCAGGACTTTATTGGTTTGTTATGTGGAATAACAAAACGATCGAGTAAAAACACAATAATAATGGATATACCAACGAGTGGCATGATGACACCCATCACCATCATGATGATAAAGACCGCTCTTGTCATTTTTTTATCTTTAGACTTGGTTGGCGCCCCCGATTTACTTTCTGGCTTGCGTTTTCTCCAAAGGATAAGTGAGCTTACTACCATTCCGATCAACCCAAAACAGATGATAAGACCGATAATTTGGTTTGCGAGTCCAAATAAGCGGCCTTCATGTAAGGCAATCCCCATTGTGATGGCTTTAGCCATAATGCCATATTCACTGAAGCGTACATCACTTAAGATGGAACCTGAGTATTGATCCACATGGAGAGTCGCGTTATCCCCGGGTTTTGAATGAGAAGTCGCGATGGTGTATACACCCATATCCCCTTGAGGCATAGAAATCGTATAGGGTTTTTCTATGCTTTCATTCCTTGCTATATACGTAGCATCATCTAAAGATAATGGAACATATCCATCTGTAGTTGAAGATGGTACTGTCATGTTTTCCGATGCCCAAGGTACATCCTCTGCCACGTCTTTCGCTCTTACTACTGATTGAGGCTTTTCTCCAAAACTTGTAGCATATGTCGGATATCCAGTATCGGTCGAAGTAGCCAGTCTGTTGATTTGCTCACCCATCACACCGGACCAAGGCAGGCCAGTCAAGATAAGGATCAATATGGATAGGGATAACCAAAACGCGGGTACTGCATGCATATCTCGCCAGAATGTCCTCCCTTTTTGTCTAAACCTTGGTAAGATTGTACCCCAAATCGATGATTTGTTTCTCGGACACCACACATAAAGACCTGTTATCAGTAAAATAACAGCCCAACATGCAGCAAGCTCTACTAATCGATTGGCTAACGTCCCGCCAACGATCAATTCACTATGTAGCTTTTTAAAGATTTCTGTGAATTTCTCATCATTTTTTATTGACCCGGCGACATCTCCTGTATAAGGATTGATATACACCGAAGACATCTCACCATTATTCATTACACTGAATTCCGTTGTACGTGAGGGATCATCATACACTTTCATCGAGGTGACGATTTGATCAGGGGCTTCCTCCTTGACCTTTGCCATTTGTTCAGAAGGACTGATCATAGAAGGACTTTCTTTTTGTACAAAATAAACATCTTTATACAGTACTGATTCAATTTGTGGCTTAAATAAGTACACTGCACCACTTAATGCTAAAATAATTAAAAATGGGGCAAAAATGATTCCTGCATAGAAATGCCATCTCCATACAGTTTGGTATAGCGCAGCTTTTCCTTGTTTCTTTGTTTGCTTTGGGGCATATTCTAATTTCTTTGCGGTTTCCATCCCTAATCTCCTTTATTGATTGACTTGTAATAGGAATACGTAATCTTAATAAGTTCAAACAATGACTTTCGTTTTTTATCATTCGTGAACTGACTTAATTTCCATTATTAAATGTACTATGGAGTTGTGAAATAAAAATGAAACCGTTATTTATTTTAATTCACTGTATTTATAAATTTTGTAGTATACATGAAAGTAGTTGAAAGCTCCCAGTGGAAAACACATCCACTGGGAGCTTTCTGTATCACTATAGTGTCAAAAGAGGGACGGACCTCCAAAAAATTCCTTTTCCTTATGATGCTAATATTGGAATTTCATCTTACTTAATCACCCTACTTTTCTCACCGAAAATGGAGGTCCTTCCCTCATAATTTTAAAAATGATGTTGGGAAAATGCGTGACTGTTGTCCTATGGTCATTTTTGTTTTTGAGGGAGTTTGGAGGAAAGTTTTCATGATTCTCGGTCATTTTTGCAACTGGCGGGATTTATCTTCCTTATATTTACAAACCCATAATTCTTGCCCTATTCTTTTTTTCTAAAGGGTCTGCTAGAATCCTAGTTAACAAGAATCATATACATAGTTTCTCATACACACTCTCAATTATTCTTGTGAATTTTCATAAGAGGAGGTAATTCCACAAGCAAACGATTTACTACTCAATTCATTTGTCGTTGAGCCAAAAAAAAAGAAAAATGGAGGAATGCTATTATGAAGTTTAAAAAAATTGCTGCTTTATCTCTAGCTGCATCACTTGCCCTCGTACCAAGTTTCGGAGGAAGTGCCTTTGCAAAAGATCAAAACCCTCTTGATAAAGCCCCGAAAAAGACAGTTATCAGTAAAAACCTCGAAAAAGGCAGCTATGCAAAAGGTGAGGTTATTGTAAAATTTAAAGACGGAGTGGCAGAGTCTGAAAAAGGAAACACTCTCAAAAAAGTGAATGCTTCTGCAGTAAAGGAAAAAGCGAGTAAGAAGAAGCCTTTTGAAGTGTTAAAAGTAGGAAATGTAGAAGCAACCGTAAAAGCATTAAGCAAAAACCCGAATGTAGAATACGTTGAACCAAACTATACCTTCTCAGCCACTTGGACCCCAAATGATTATTACTACCAAGGATATCAATATGGACCTCAAAACACGTATACACCTAGTGCATGGGATCTTGCACGCGGAAGCAGCGGTCAGGAAATCGCCGTTCTTGATACAGGTGTAGATTACAACCACCCTGACTTAGATGGCAAAACGATTCGTGGATATGATTTCGTTGACGATGATTATTATCCAATGGATTTAAATGGACATGGTACACATGTGGCGGGTACCGCAGCGGCTGAAACGAACAACGGAACCGGGGTTGCCGGTATGGCTCCTAATACAAAGATACTTGCCGTTCGTGTATTGGATGCCAACGGAAGTGGATCACTTGATGATATCGCGGCAGGTATTCGCTACGCTGCAGATCAAGGCGCTGAAGTACTAAACCTTTCCCTGGGTTGTGACTGTAATACTACAACGTTAAAAAGTGCCGTCGATTATGCTTGGAACAAAGGATCTGTCGTCATTGCCGCTGCTGGAAATGACGGAGTATCCACAACGTTTGAACCAGCTTCCTACCCTAACGCGATTGCCGTAGGAGCAGTTGATTCCAGAGACCGTAAAGCTTCATTCTCTAACTATGGAACATGGGTGGATGTAACCGCTCCAGGAGTTGACATAGCTTCTACCGTACCTAACAATGGCTACTCATACATGTCAGGTACATCAATGGCTTCCCCTCACGTTGCAGGTTTAGCAGGATTACTTGCAGGGCAAGGACGAAACAATGTTCAAATCCGTCAAGCAATCGAACAAACGGCTGATCCTATCAGCGGTACTGGCTCTTACTTCCAACATGGAAGAATTAACTCTTACGATGCTGTAAGATACTAATAAGTAGAAAGCAACCCTTAACCTTGAACTTTACCCCGGATAACGGACACTGATAAAAAAGTGCCCCTTATCCGGGATTTTTTCTACTTATTGAATCTACCTCCCCAACTTAATTTGAACGATAAATGAGACTTAATTACTTTCAGTCCTAAACCCCTCATCTTTTTAACCCAACCCGCTTTTAAATAACAAATTCCAACAAAAGTTTTCTTTCTATTAAAAAGATTCGTTTTTATGAAAATTTTCCTGAATACTACCATTGATGGCCTACTCTACACCCTCAAAAAGTCCTGCATTTTCTCAATACCTTCTTCTTCTCTCCTATGATAATCTATTTTTGACAGAATTTTTAGAAAAAATAGGAGGAATTGATTTGAAAAAGAAAAAAATGATTAGCGTGGGGTTATCCATTGGTTTGCTGTCTGGAATGATGGCTACGGGGAGTTTAGCTGCACCATCAGACAACGCTCTCTTTCAAATGAATAAAAAAGAAGGAACACCGGAATTTGTTTCAGGACTATTATCTCCTCCATCCGGGAAAAAGGCGGAGACGGTCGTTCTTTCCTTTTTAGAAAAGAACAAGGCGAAATTCAAGCTTTCTGAAAGGAAATCGGATGAGCAGTTCAAGGTGCTGTCTGTTGAAAAAGATGAAATTGGAAATAGAGTCGTTCGCATTCAGCAAACCTACCAAGGAGTACCGGTTTGGGGTTCCACACAGTCAGCAGTTGTAAAGGAAGATGGCACACTTCAAGCTTTTTCCGGTACTGTCGTAGCTGACTTGGATCAGAAGATAACCTCATCAAATAAGATAGTGAACGCGAAAAAAGCCTTAAAGATTGCTAAGAAAGATCTTGGAATTGATCCAAAATTAGAAAAAGAGGCTAAACCGGAATTAGTCGTCTATACAGATGGTGATTCTGCTTCCTTTGCATATTTTATGAACCTGAATTATTTAGAACCGTCTCCTGGTAACTGGAACTATTTTATTGATGCGAAAACCGGAAAGATTTTAAATAAATACAATGACATGCATGAAGTCACAGGAACGAATCAAGTAGGAACCGGTAAAGGCGTATTAGGTGACTCTAAACCGTTGAACACAACCCTTTCAAGCGGAAAATATTATTTGCAGGATAATACCCGGGGAAATGGTGTGTATACATACAACATGAACAACCGTACCTTCTTCCCTCAATTTTTCTTACCTGGCTCTTTGTGGTCGGATAGCGATAATGTACTAAATGCTGCATACGATGCTCCTGCAGTTGATGCTCATTATTTCGCTGGTGTCACGTATGACTTCTACAAGGATAACTACAATCGTAATTCTTATGATAATCATGGCGCCAGCCTGGTGTCTTCTGTTCACTACAGCAGCGGCTACAATAATGCCTTCTGGAACGGATCTCAAATGGTGTATGGTGACGGGGATGGCACGACGTTCGCCCCACTTTCAGGCGGCATTGACGTTGTGGCCCATGAATTAACTCATGCGGTGACAGACTTTACTTCTGACCTTATATATCAGAATGAATCGGGAGCCTTAAACGAAGCGATTTCAGATATATTTGGTACATTAGTAGAATACGAGAATGGATCGAATCCAGATTTCGAGATTGGAGAAGATATTTATACACCTGGCACATCCGGTGATGCCCTCCGATCCATGAGCAACCCTGCTAAATACGATGACCCTGACCACTACTCTAAACGTTATACCGGTACAGGAGATAATGGCGGTGTTCATACAAACAGTGGAATCATCAACAAGCAGGCTTACCTATTAAGTGAAGGTGGTAATCATTATGGAATAACCGTTCCCGGAATTGGCCGTGAAAAGCTTGGGGATATTTATTACCGTATGAATACAGTGTACCTGACAGCTTCCTCAACCTTCAGTCAGGCAAGAGCAGCAGCTGTCCAGTCTGCAACCGATTTATATGGTAGCACTTCATCAGAAGTCAATGCTGTGAAGCTATCATTTGATGCAGTTGGAATTAATTAAAGAGTTTGCCAGACCGGCAGGGATTAGGTTCCATGCTGGTTTTCTTCATTGGAATCTCTTCATTATTCATCACAAAAAAAGCCTGCATCTAAGTACAAAAAGCACCCAGATCAGGCTTATTCTATCAAGGATGACTTTAACAGCAGCCGCTATCCGGAACACCCACTAATACTAGTCCCCCATCTTGGACATCTAATGTGATATCATCAGTCATAGAAATCACATTCGTATCAAAGGCAACCGAAACTCCATTAATTTCTTCCACTTTATCTGTTGCTTGAGCTGAATCTAAAGAAACTCCAATTTGTGGACCACAGCAGCCACCTTGATTAAGAAAAAACCTGATACCTTCCGAGCTGTTCTCTTCCATTGCATTCAACAGTACTTCTTTTGCTTCATTCGTAATATTCATTGTACACAATCCCCTTTCCTTTTTGAGGTCCGTCCCTCAATTGTTTGAATATAGTACTTTTAAAACATTTTTCAGTTCTGGTTTGATGTTTATTTTTGGTCGGACGTTTTTGGCTTTTGTTTCGGCTTCATCTAGTGTGGAGGCTTCTTCCAGTGATAGGAGAGTTCCTGCTGCGACCGTTCCTGTTCGGTTACTTCCTCCGTTACAGTGGAAGTAGACGTTTTTGCCATTTTGATAGGCTGTTACCACTTCATTAATTGCACGTCTTACGGACTCTTCTTGTTGATCAGCATTCTCTACGATCGGGCGATGCATGCGGGACACATCATCGAATTCCACTCCAGGTGCCTCAGCTCGCAAGTCGACGATTATATCTACTTTATCACGAACTGAGTCTGCATCTTCGAAACTCCCGATATAAATCCGGTCTTTTACTAATTCATTATAATTCATTGTTATCCACCTTTACTTAGAGAAGTCCATCAGTTTTTTGTATCCTATTTTTTCTTCACTCATCCATGGAATGAGAGCGGTCTTGTTTGCATAGTCGTTATACACTTTTTGTATCCATTCACGCTCTGAGACAGCCCTGCCTCTTAACACGGGATCCGTTGTATTCGTTACCGATAAGCTTTGATTGATGACCCACCATTTTGGGTGAATCTCCGCTCGGTGCAAATCTTCCTGAAGTCGTTTCGCTTCTAAAACAGGGGTAGCTTCAGGTAATGTCACTATCACTACGCTCGTTTCGTTTGAATTACGAAGACGTGGCAGGAGATTTTTCACATAGTCTTCCACCTCTCCTTTTGAACGCGGCACTTCTTTCGTATAAGATTCAGTTGCATCCAGTAAAAGCAGAGTATGGCCAGTTGGAGCAGTATCAATCACGACTATTTCTTCATCCGCTTTCCCTACTATCTCTGCAAAAGATTGGAAGATGGCGATTTCTTCGGTACAAGGGGAGTTTAAATCTTCCTCCAGATACGCCATTCCTTCTTCATCAAGACCCTCTGCAGCTTTAGAAAGAACAGATTTTTTATACGACTCGACTGTTTCTTTCGGGTCGATCCGGCTGATTCTTAAGTCGTCCTTCCCTCGTTCCTCTTGAAATATATGAGTTAAGTGGGCTGCGGGATCTGTTGTGGTTAAATGTACCTTATGTCCCCTTTCAACCAATCCAACAGCTATGGCAGATGCAATAGTGGTTTTCCCCACTCCACCTTTTCCCATTGTGAAAATGACACGGGTGTTGTTCTTGGAGAAATCATCTATCACTTTTTTTAATCCGGGAATTTCAATTGATTCATCGTCATAAACAGTTACGGCGTTCGGGTTAACTTCTACATGAGAGAGTAATTGCCTCAAGGAAATCGTTCCCGTTAAGGTATACGCTACATAAGGTAGCGAATAAGTTTGAATTTCCTTAAGAGCAACCGGCATTGAACGTAATGCTTCTTGTTGACGGCTGTAAAAGGCAGATGCAATCGAATCATCCCATTGATGCTTACCCATTAATCCATTTACAATCAAGATTTGATTTTTTATTCCAATGTCCTTGAGTTCTGTTGAAGCCCGGTCAGCCTCCATTAACGCTGAAGAATCCGGCCGTGCAACAAGTACAAGAGTAGTTTTTTCCTTATCGGATAGAACGTTAACAGTTGAAGAATACAAATCCTTCTTATCTCCAAGCCCTGAAAGAGGTCCTAAGCAAGAAGCTCCATGTGTACTCTCTTCCAAGAATCCCATCCAAGCTGTTGGGAGTTGCAGTAAACGGAGTGTATGACCTGTCGGTGCCGTATCAAATACAATATGATCAAACTCATCCACTATGGCAGGGTCAGCCAGCAAGCTTGTAAACTCATCAAAAGCGGCAATTTCAACTGAACAAGCACCAGACAGTTGTTCCTCCATATTACTTACTACAGATTCTGGCAGCTTCCCTCTATATGGTCCAATTACTTTTTCACGGTATGAAGCAGCTGCTTCTTCCGGGTCAAGATTACAAGCGGATAATGTCGGTATTCCTGGAACTTGTTTAGGTTGATTGGTAAGTTCGGTTTCTAATACATCCTGTAAATTGGAAGCTGGATCTGTACTGACGATCAGCACCCTATTTCCTTCATCAGCAAGGGCAATGGCTGTTGCACTCGCCGTAGACGTTTTTCCCACTCCGCCTTTACCTGTGAAAAAGAGGAATGGTGTATGATTGACAGCACCTAATTGCAACGATGTGAACACTGTACCCCAACTTTCTTATTTCTTATTAATATCCAATGTCAGTCGTACTTTTCTTTTCTCATTCAATTCCTCAGCCGGTACTTCAAACCATTTTGAAAACTCTTCATTTGAAGGATATTTTCCAACAGCGGCTTGTTTTCCATCAACAAGCGTGACAGGTAAAGCATCCGGACCTTCATCATGTAAAATCCGGTTGATCACCTCATGGTCAGCAAATGCCCCTGGATCATTCGCTAAATTGTATCTTCTAATATCAAACCCTTGTTTTTCAAGTGAATATACAGCATTCGCGACTCGAGTAAGCTCAGGATTAATACTGGGACCACAAATCCCCGTCGAACAACACATAGCCGGATCAAAAATTTCAACCTTAGCCATCACAATCCCACTCCCATTCATAAATTAATATAAAAAATAGCCGAGAAACTTCTCTCGGCTTTATTAAAGAGGGACGGACCTATTGGACAGGAGTTTAAAGATTGCCATGAGGTCCGTCCCTCTTTTTTTTCTTACTTCCCGGTTTCAGCGAATGTTTTGATGCGATCACTGATTTCATCACGTACACGTTGGAAGAATGCCCATTTTTCTTCATCGGTTCCTTCGGCTTTTGCCGGGTCATCAAAGCCCCAGTGCTCACGCTTGACATGTGGAGGGGTCATTGGACATTTATCAGCTGCATCACCACAAAGAGTGACGACTAAATCTGCATTGTTCAAAATTTCAGGATCGATAATGTCAGAAGTTTGGTTCGAAATGTCAATTCCCGCTTCTTTCATTGCTTTTACTGCGTTAGGATTTAATCCATGTGCTTCAATACCTGCACTTTTCACATCCCAACCTTCTCCTAAATGATGCTTTGCCCAACCTTCTGCCATTTGGCTGCGGCATGAGTTACCTGTACATAAGAAGTATAGTGTTTTTTTAGACATAGTAATCGAGCTCCTTTGTTGTAAGTTTTAAGATATGATCATTAACCAGATATATAAACCAATAAGGGTAATGAGTAACGTTGGTACGGTTAAAATAATTCCTGTCTTAAAGTATTGCCCCCATGAGATTTTCACGCCTTTTAATGATAAAACGTGTAACCATAAGAGGGTTGCCAGTGAACCAATCGGGGTGATTTTCGGACCAAGATCAGAACCAATTACATTGGAATAAATAAGGGACTCCCGAATAACACCTGTAGTGTTCGTGTCCATTATCGCAATCGCATCTATCATAACGGTCGGCATATTGTTCATGACCGATGAAAGTATTGCTGCAATGAATCCCATGGAAATCGTAGCGACGAACAGCCCTTGATCAGCTGCTACTTGGAAGACATCGGTTAACACATTCGTCAGTCCTACATTACGCAAACCGTACACTACCACGTACATTCCAATCGAGAAAAAGACAATTGCCCATGGAGCACCCTTAATGACAGTTTTCGTGTTGACCGCTGAGCTCCTTCTAGCCATCAATAAGAAGAAAATTGACACAATACCTGCGATGATCGATACAGGAATGTGCAGTGATTCACTGATAAAGTATCCAACAAGCAAGATACCAAGTACAATCCAGGATAGCTTAAACATACGCTGATCTTTAATCGCTTCAACCGGTTTCTTTAGCTGGCTGGCATCATAATTCTTTGGAATGCTTTTTCTAAAGAAAAGATACAGTACCAGGATGCTTGCAAACAATGAGAAGAAGTTTGGAATGATCATTCTTGATGCATATTCCACAAACCCGATATCAAAGAAATCTGCTGACACAATGTTCACAAGGTTACTGACGACAAGCGGCAATGAAGTCGTGTCGGCAATGAATCCACTTGCCATTATAAATGGAAAAACCATTTTTTCTTCAAAATTCAAGTTTCTCACCATTGCCAAAACAATCGGAGTCAATATCAACGCAGCTCCATCATTTGCAAAAAATGCTGCGACAACCGCTCCTAATAGGGAAACGTAAACAAACATTTTAACGCCATTCCCCTTTGCTGCCCTCGCCATATGTAGAGCAGACCATTCAAAGAATCCAATTTCATCCAGAATTAAAGAAATAATGATAATAGCAATGAATGCTAAAGTCGCATTCCATACTATTCCTGTCACAGCCACAACATCCTGGAAGTCGACAACCCCTACAATCAAGGCAAGGACCGCTCCTCCACACGCAGACCAGCCAATGGACAATCCTTTTGGCTGCCAAATCACAAGGACCAATGTGGCCACAAAAATCATGGTAGCTAAAATTACTGATAACACGGGAAACCCTCCTCCTAATTACAAGAAATGCGTAATCCTTGCTTCTCTAATGCTGTTAATCGATCATCCTGATTAGGCAAGTGTTCCATCAAGCTTTGAACAAACGGATACGCATCACTTTCTTTGTTAAGAGAGTAAAAGACCCACTGACCCCTTCTTAATTCCTTCACAAGTCCTGCATCTTTCAATTTACGAACATGCTGGGAAATTGCAGGTTGACTCATTTTGAAAATCTCGACAAATTCACACACACAACAGTCATTGGATTCTAATAGTTTCACCATTGTCAGACGGGTTTTATCCCCCAGAAGTTTTAACATCGTTGCCGCCCTTTCAATATCAACTTTTGATTTAAGCATGCATACACCTCCTCAATCACTTATTTCATTAGTATATTATTATTTACTTATATAATGAGGAAAAACAAGAACCCTTTTAAAGGTTCTTATATAAGCTCTTTCTTATATAATAAAATACTTATATGCTTATTTCAACCTTTTTATAATTTTCTTTTGTTGTGGGCTCCTAATGTACAGATAAGTATATAGATAAAAGTCCTTGATCACTTGACCAAGGACTTCTCAGATTCTTACTTAATGGTTAACGGCTTTATCTAATCCACCCGGCTTGTTATGCACAGCCAATCTATCAATTAATTTATTACTTTCAGTATTCAGACCAATCAGATTTACTTTCACGCCATTCTGATGGTACTTGATAACAATTTTATCAATTGCTCCCACGGCAGAATCATCCCATAGATGTGTGTGAGTTAAATCCAGTGTTACTTCCTTTACATCTTCATTGAAATTGAAGCTTTCAACAAATTCCGTAACAGAAGCAAAGAACAATTGACCGGACACACGATATACCTTCTTATGAGTATTTTCAGAACCCATCGTAGTAATCTTCACTTTGGATATTTTGGAAGCGAAGAATATAGCACTTAAGATAATTCCAACAAGAACACCTTTAGATAAATCATGTGTAAACAATACAGTAACAACTGTTGCAATCATAACAAGAGAGTCTGTAATCGGCGTTTTGTGTAAGTTCTTCACTGAAGACCAATCAAATGTCCCAACGGAAACCATGATCATAACTCCAACCAAAGCCGCCATTGGAATTTGAACCAAGAAATCATTGAGCAATAGGATTAAGATCATCAAGAATGTACCAGCCACAAATGCTGATAAACGTCCTCGTCCCCCTGACTTAACATTAATAACAGATTGTCCGATCATCGCACAACCAGCCATTCCACCGAAAAGACCCGATACGATATTCGCAATCCCTTGACCTTTTGCTTCTTTATTTTTATCACTTGTGGTATCTGTCATATCATCAACAATAGATGCAGTTAATAGAGACTCCACTAACCCTACGATTGCAATGGATAAAGAATATGGGAAAATGATTTGCAATGTCTCGAAGTTAAATGGAATATCTGGAATCAAGAAGATTGGTAATGCTTGAGTAAGCTCTCCCATATCTCCAACTGTACGTACTCCACTTCCTGTCAGCACCGCGAAAACAGTCACAGCGATAATTGCTACTAATGGTGATGGAACTGCTTTTGTAAAGCGGGGTAGAATATATATGATCCCCAATGCACCAGCTACCATAGCATACATGACCCACGATTCACCAACAAAGTGTGGTAACTGTGAAGTGAAAATCAAGATGGCAAGTGCGTTCACAAATCCAACCATAACGGAACGTGGTACAAATTTCATTAAGCGGCCTAGTTTAAGGACACCCATGATAATTTGAATCACACCCGTTAAGATGGTCGCTGCTAACAGGTACTGTAAACCATGATCTGCAACCAACGTCACCATGACCAGTGCTGTAGCACCCGTTGCGGCAGAAATCATTCCTGGACGTCCGCCTACAAATGCAATCACCACTGCAATACAGAAGGAAGCATATAACCCAACCATTGGATCAACACCTGCGATAATAGAAAACGCAATTGCCTCCGGTATCAATGCCATAGCCACGACTAGACCGGCTAACACATCTCCACGAATATTACCAAACCACTCATATTTAATTTTTTGACTTAAACTCATAATGCACCTCTTCCTATTTTTTTATGACTTTCAACTCTCATGAAAGTCGGGGCCGTTTAACACAAGGGACATTATATAATGGATGATTCAATTTGTGAAATAAGGATGAAAGCGCAAATATACCTGTTTATCTTTCGTTTCCTCTCGATTTCACTGTTAACCTACTCCAATTCATGTAAAATAATCTTAAATTTCATTAGAGGAAATTAAATAATAATATAGAACTAAATACTAGACGCTTTCATCGGATGGAGGAAAAGCAATGTTTAAACACATTCTTCTCGCAACAGACGGATCTGAACATTCTTTAAGAGCAGGTGAAAAAGCGATCGCTCTCGCTAGGTGCCATCAGGGCTCCAAAATAGATATTGTTTATGTAATAGACGGGAAGCAATCCAAGGAAGATGTTTTGCACCATTGGGGACAGGATGCAACAGATAAACGGAAGCAGAAACTGCAAATGATAGAGCAAAAAGCCAAACATGAAGGCATCGACTACGAGATTATCTTTTTACACGGAGAGCCGGGGCCGATCATTGTTGAGCATGCGAACAAAAACAACTTCGATGCAGTAGTCATTGGAAGCCGTGGATTAAATGTATTTCAAGAAATGGTCTTGGGAAGTGTAAGCCATAAAGTCGCAAAAAGGGCTAAATGCCCAGTGATGATCGTGAAATAAAGGAAGACTTCCTATTTGGAAGTCTTCCTCTATTTCAACCTTACAAATAATCAAAAATCATCAGTACCCGCTCTAATATAAACAAAGGAGGGCATCCCATGAAAATTGGACTTATTGGAGATAGTTTAACGGAAGGCAGACCGGGGGTATCATTCGTTTCATTTCTTCAAAAAAAGTATCCAAATTATCTTTTTGACAATCTTGGAAAACCTGGTGAAACTGTTAAGAGTTTAAATACACGTATCACTAATACCCCTTTGCAAAAAAACTATGACCTTACATTTCTCTGGATCGGCGTGAACGATGTATACTCCAAGCTGTTAAAAATTCAGTCGCAGCCAGTTGTAAAAGATCATGATGAGTTTAAAGATTATTATCGAAACATACTTAAGAACATTTCTTCCTCAACCCGATACACCATCGCGGTTTCTCCAGCTATAATCGGTGAGCGTCTCGATAACGAATTCAACATGGAATTAAAGGAACTATCTTTCATAATCCAATTCATCACGGGCAACAATCCCTCCATCCACTTTCTTAATATGCAAGAGGTTTTCCTTCAACATTTAACCACTGGCGACAGCAGCAATTTTATCAACACCAGCATCTTTAGCATCATGAAAGATGCTCTTTTTTATAAGAGTCCTCCCCGAATTGACCACCTTTCTAAAAAACGGGGATTGAAGTATACAATAGATGGTATTCATTTAAATAGTCACGGCGCCATGATTGTTGCTGAAAAATACGGAGAGTATATTGAAGAATTGCTCCAAACTTAATAGAGGCCCTTTCCGTCAAGAAGGGCCCCTTTTCAACATTTTTATTCACTTTCACTGCGATTGTATGAGCTTTCAGGAAGCGTGTCCCAGAAAGAAGTATCTGCATCTTCAATTGATCCGTCAGCAATGGCTTTTGCCGTAGCTTCTAAACTAATGACCGCTTGCTTAATAAGATACCCATTACTCTTTTGACCCAGAACATAATCATCGCGATAATGATCAGCCATTCCTCTCATTTCAAAAAGAAGAGTTGCTATTCCATATTCAACCGCCAGTCCGTTACGGCTAATCGTCGGTGCTGTGCCACCGATGTATTTTGATAACGTACCAAATCCACGACTTTCCACCGTGTTGTAAAGAACAGTACCCAGCTGTTTCGATTTCTCCACTACTTCAGGATCCACTTCTTCATTCGTAGGGTAAAGTATAGATCCCGATACGAGTTCATCGGTATCTCCAAGCGTTGTTTCGGCTCCTTGATGATGAAGATCGATCATATAATCAGGTTTGTACTTTTGGAGAACGTTACCATGAAGAGCTTGTGTTTCTGGTTGTAAGCGGTCCACGTGATCACGATTTAAATCGACTTCATTCGCATTGTAGCGGGTGTGAGTCCCGGAAACATAATCCTCAAGGGAGAAATTAACGTCTCCTTCTGCTCCATCCACATTTAATCTCGGAGCAACCAAAATATTCACATTTTTGAGCATTTCTTTTACTTCTTTTGAGTTCGATGTAAGGTGCTTGATGAACTGAAGAGCCCCTTCAGTCGTCAATGTTTCATTTCCGTGCTGCTGAGTTAAATAAAGGATCGTAGGATTGTTTTCATTTGTTCCAAACTTCGCAAGGTAAAGATCTCGTCCCTTGACGGATTGACCATACACTTCTAAGGAAAGAGCATCCGATTTCTGATCTAAATGTTGAAGCATGCTCACCATTTCTTCATAATTATGTAATCGCTCGTTTTTGATCGTCTCGTTCCCATTATATCCTGGACCATTTGCAAGTACAGATGCACCCGGTACAGAGAAAGCGATCCCTGAAGCTACCAGCACACCCGAAAGTGCTCCAACCATTAATTTATTCTTCATTATGTATTCCTCCTTTTATTTCGACTCCCTAATCTATTTAGAGATAAAGGGATTGAAACCCTTTTCCATTTGCAAAAATGAAACTATGGTACCGAACTACGGAACTGAGTGTGAATATAAGTTCCTATGACATTTCGGAAATGGTTGAGTTTTGTCAAACTAATAGCAGGGGAGACTAATTATTCAGTCCCTATCCTCTATCAAAAAAGAGAAGCTAATGAAATATCAGCTTCTCACCAAAAAATCCCAACCTATACTACTGTCCATAAATCTTCCCAGAATCATCAACGTAAATCGTTTTAATGAAGGTTCTTTGGAACGTATTTTTGTCCTTGATTCCTTCTACATCAATGGTCACGTTATAAACCCCTTCTCCAAGTTTCGGAAGTTTTAATGAGCCGTTTTTTGTTTTCACCTTACTCTTCTTCAACTTACCATCCTTGTAATATTCAATTGTCATGTCTGTTTTATGCTTTAACTTACTGTCCTTGGCTTTCAAACTGATTTCATCCTGTGCAAATTGGATACTCATTACGTCATTAATCGTACTTTCAAAAGATACGTGTAAAAGGTATTTTTCTTCTGAAGACGACGATGCTTCAACCGTCCATTGCCCTGGTGCGGGATCTTTAACGGTAACCGTATGATGATACGCACCGTTAAAGTATTCACTTTCATCCTTTATCACCTTAAAGATTGAATTTGCTTTTTGACCAGGATCTTTTAGGATTAATTGTGTCGAAGGGCTATTGCTTATCCAATCAAATGTTACGGACTGAGCCCCCTGTTCTACTAAGACCTCTTCTTGTTTCTTTCCGCTATATTCTCCTCCTCTAACAAAAGAGGCAGCATTCTCGACAATGTTTGACTCGACCACACTTTGAGCGTTAAAGCCCGAAGTATTGGTCGCTTCATTCAAATAATTTTTGAACAAACTAAAGGTAGAGGAACCTTCTTTGATGGTTGAGTGATTCCAGTCCCCGACTCTCAGCTCTGTTCCATAGGGAAGTCTTGAACTATTGACCGTAACGGCACCATCGTTGCTTCCATAAGCGCTCAGGTACAATCCTCCCCAATAAAGTGAACTTCCGAAGCTTCCCCATTTGGTCCCGCCAAACGTATAGACTGGATTTTTATTTACATTCGGATGATGATCCGTTTCAGAGCGGAAATAACTCATATATCCTGTTTGCAGTGAATAGGTGGCATCATTCTTACTTCCTAGAATGCCTGTCAACCACCCTGCCCAGCTGCTATATGCAAGATCTGCCAGCTGGGAACCATAATGGGGTGTGGAAAGGGTGATCACCCTTGAGACATACGGATAAGCCCCATAGTGTACAAGTGCTGATTGAGTATCGATGCCTCCTTTACTATGTGCCACAACCACTACCTTTTCACCGTAGTAATTATATATGTCGCTAATTTTCTGGGCAAGGAGGGCACCGTTATCCCACATGTTTTTCGTCGGATAAAGATCGATAAAAGCGGTTTCATAACCATTTTGATATGCTGTGTCATACATATTATTTTCATTCCACCATGTGTTAGAAGAGCTATTTAGTCCGTGTACAAAGAGGATCGGATGCTTGGAAGGGGCTACATACGAGGGCGTTGTACCTACATACCACTGTCCGGGAACTCCAGAAGGGTCATCCTTACCAAATGAACCCGCCTGGCCCCAGGACGGCAGCAATAAAAATAGTGCAAAAACTGTCATACAAATCTTTTTATTCATACACTCTCTCCTTTTCCATCGAAATAAACCTGTAAAGTATATCGACGTAAATCTGAAGATATAACCGCCCTAAAGGAATTAAGGAAGAAAGAACTAAAAAATGTTCTGGTCTTTCCCATAAACAATCATTATGAGGATCTTGATTCCCAATATTATCTATATCACGTTCTTTCCTCACAATATGCTGGTTACCAAATATTCGGATCAAAAAGTAATTCAATTGTTCACGTAACTGACTCTTTCTTTAAATTCACCACCCACTCTATCAAAATCCCTGATAGAATGATGGTATTATAATAAATTGCGAGGAATGTGCTATGCCTGATTGGTCCTACCACGGAATATTCAAACCCGCTTTATCCAAACTCCCTGCTTATATGTCGAGAGAGTTTATACATAGAGGAATGAGTACGATCGCTTCTCTCCCTCTGGGTCCTAACATCATCCATTTCCTAGGAAGAGAAGAGTGCTCCCCTCTCCTGTATCGACAAATCAAACTGATGGAATTTACCAACCCTGTTGGTCTCTCCGGTAAAATTGATCCCTTACTTACCGGAACCTCTGCCTTTATTCATTTAGGATTTGGGTTTATAGAAATTGGTCCGGTGACTTTAAAGACTTCATCAGAATCCGATTACCCTAATGTGTATCATAATGAGGAGCGTATACAGTTCACGGATCCTCTTGAATCTATTGGGTTAGAGAAGACCCTGAAGAAATTAAAGAAGATTAGAAAAAAAAGCCCTTCCTCATAAGACTGTCGGGGACACCCCAGGAAATATCTATTATGATGGCAAAATTAGATGTATTCTCAGATGGTTATATTGTTGAAGGCGAAGAAATCCCCGCTACTATACATAGTGACAAACCGATTTTCATCTCAAATCCAACATTAGAATTTCTTTCCGAATTAAACGTCGAGGATATTACAGGAATCGTTGTAGAAGAAAATGAATTCAACGACCTCCTTTCAACTGTTCGTTCATACAAAAAAGCAATCCCTGCTCTATCAATCATCACTTCAGGCGGAGTTCGTGAACCAAGTCAGGCACTATCTCTACTAAGCGCGGGTGCAGACCTCCTTCTTCTTTCAGATGGTTATGTCTTTTCCGGTCCAGGCTTAACCAAACGCATTAACGAAGCATTACTGGATGATTTGAACGATCAGCTCCCCCCTCAAAAGGGATGGAAATCTTACTGGTACTTTGATTTATTTATTTTTATAGGTGGCCTCATAGCCTTCCTATTTAGTTTAACGTCGGTAATTCTGCCCTATGATGAACATTATTTGGGGATGAAGAGGGAATCGATTGCTGGATTCAACGACCGTATTGTAAAATTTATGGCTCATGATCGGATGACGTTAGCAGGTACTATGATTTCTGGAGGGATTGTGTATATGCAGCTCTCCTTCCATGGTGTCAGGAGAGGTCTCCTATGAGCCAAGCAGTCCATAGATATTGCCGCTATTACAGAATTCCTAGGGATTTTCTTATTTATCGGCTATGGCTATTTTGACTGGCTTCATCTTTTATTTTGGCTCATTTTGCTACCTTTTTACGTATATGGCTGGATTCATACAAGGGGGATAAAAGGAACCCCTTCATCTCGAAATCGAGGAAATCATAATATATGGATGCAATCTCTGTATGGTCAGCTTGCATTTGTAGTACTTGGATTTTCTTTTGTTCTGGGTGGACTTGTAATTTCTTACTATGGGGTTACTTCTGTTTTTGTTCCGACGGATCTTCTTTACCTCTGTATGCCACCGGAGATTCTTCATGAGTTCAATCAGAACCTCATTCCCGTAATTGCACATGATCGAGCGGGATTCGGCAGTGCTTTATAAGTGTGGGATTACTAGTCTTAACTCTCTCACTATGGGGCTTTCAGCAAGGAAATAAGTGGGTTTGGCGGACCTTTCTGATAGGGGGGCTTCCTGCCTTTATTTCGGGGATATATATTCATTTTGCTATCGGGTACACCTCGGTCACCCATCTTATGCCCGCCTACTTTGCCATTGGCTTATTTTTGATTGGCTTAATCAAAACCTATTCATTTTTTTTATCAAGATAGAGATATTGATGAACGTTAGCTGTATCCGTTGCGGATATGGCTTTTTTACATACATAAATACCTTTTGTTAAGAGTTTGTAAATTAGCCATCAAAGCTTTGAATCAGCACACTTTTCATGTTACAGTCTTTGTATAAAATTTTGATATCGACTTTCGATATTGAAATTCGATTTGAATATTAGGAGGTCTTTATTTGGAAGACAAAGTATTAAGGAAACTCTTTCTCGGGTTTATTCAAATCCATATTCTCCACCACGCCAAAGAAGAGCCCATTTACGGTACGTGGATGTTAGAAGAATTAAGAGAACATGGGTATAGCATAAGCTCTGGTACATTGTATCCCATACTTCACTCAATGGAGATTGACGGACTACTAACAAAAGAAGAGAAAAACGTGGACGGCAAGATCAGAAAGTATTATACGACCACAGATAAAGGAATTAAAGTACTCAGTGAAGCACGGGTGAAAGCTTATGAGCTATTTAAAGAAATCAAAGACTAGCAAAGAAGGTGAAATTATAATGAAAACATCAAGCAGTTTAAAGTCTCTGATTGAAATACTGTTCATTTCAACAAGACTCGGTCTTACATCGTTTGGTGGGCCGGTTGCCCATTTAGGATACTTTCATGAAGAATATGTTCGCAGACGAAAATGGATGGATGAAAAGAGTTACGCAGATTTGGTCGCTCTTTGCCAATTTCTCCCTGGTCCTGCAAGCTCTCAAGTCGGAATGGGCATTGGTATCATGCGGGCGGGAGTGCTTGGAGGAATTGTTTCATTTTTAGGTTTTACACTCCCTTCTGTCATTGCATTGATTCTTTTCGCCATTATTCTTCAAGGATTAGATGTGGCAGATGCAGGGTGGATACACGGGTTAAAGATTGTCGCAGTTGCAGTCGTTGCTCATGCTATTTTAGGAATGGCGAAAAAGTTGACGCCCGATTTAAAACGAAAAGCGATTGCATTGTTTGCTTTAGTGGTCATTTTATTATGGCAGACAGCGTTTTCACAAATTGGGGTCATTCTTCTATCAGCTTTCATTGGATATCTACTCTTTAAACAACATAAACCCGACGATGAAGCCCGAATCGACTTCCCGATTTCTCGCAGATTCGCAGTGATTTGTTTAGTTATATTCTTCGGATTACTATTTCTTCTTCCGTTCCTGAGGGAATTGACTGCACTTGAATGGATCGCTTTATTCGATAGCTTCTATCGTTCCGGGTCATTGGTTTTTGGTGGAGGTCATGTTGTCTTGCCTCTGCTTGAACGGGAGTTTGTTCCTACCGGATGGTTAACGGAAGAAGCTTTTTTGGCAGGGTATGGTGCAGCCCAGGCGGTTCCAGGTCCTCTCTTCACATTTGCAGCTTATATTGGTGCTGTGATTGATGGGTGGCAGGGAGGATTGCTTGCGACTTTCGCGATTTTCCTTCCAGCCTTTCTACTCATTTTAGGGACGCTCCCATTCTGGGATTCCCTCCGTAGAAATCCTAAGATAAAAGGCGCGCTGATGGGAGTCAATGCCGCTGTCGTAGGAATTCTGATTGCAGCTTTTTACCACCCCATATGGACTTCATCCATCCTTGCTCCACTGGATTTTGCCTTTGCTTCGGTTTTGTTTAGCATGCTGGTCTTTTGGAAACTTCCACCTTGGATCGTCGTGATGACAGGAGCAGTGGGTGGACTCGTTATGGGTTTTATATAAGTCATTAAGTTGACTTTGCAAGGGACCTGGTCCTAGCACTTTGATATTACAGTGGAAAATAAAAAATGATCCGGGCAATGAATGCCTGGATCATTTTTATTTTTATCTTTTTATAAATCGATACGTCAGATATGCGATATACAGGGGTGTGGCAATGTAAATCAAATAGGGAAACTGCTCATAAGTCCCTTTGTAGATGACAAATAGCAATGCTCCAATGAAGAGAGTCACGATCGTTCCGTACTTAGGTAAAGGAACTTCCTTGAGACTCGGGATTCGTATACGGCTCACCATGAGAAAACACATTGCTGTGAAAATGACCGTTGTCACGATATTTGGTATAAAGTCTCCAAACAGGGTGAGAATCGCCAGGATACCACCTGCTGCCGTAATCGGTACCCCCACGAAATAATGAAGGGAAGATTTCGGCGGACTCGTATTGAACCTTGCCAGGCGATAGGCTCCGAATAATGGAAATAATCCTGCCACGATAAACCCTAACAATCCAAATTGAAAGAAATATGTATAATACACAAGAAAGGAAGGTGCGACTCCAAACGTAACAATATCAGCTAATGAATCCAATTCCTTTCCTAATACACTATCCGCTTGCAGCATTCTCGCCAGTCTGCCGTCCATGCTATCAAGCATCATGCCAATAATAATTAGTATTGCTGCGTTTTTAAATTGTCCGCTTGCGGCAAATCCAATTGATAAAAAACCGCAATACAGATTTCCCAACGTGACCATATTGGGTATTTTTTTCGTTAGTTTCATCTTTTATCCTCGCTCTACAAAAAATTCTATTACTTATAGGATACCATGTTACAGATTTTCTTAAAGAAATGTTGTAAAAAATCTTCATGTAATCTTATGAAATTTTTATTTAGAATACTGAAAGTTGACCATACTATATACTGAGTATGCTAGTAAACGATAATTGGTGTTGATCTCATGATTAGAAAAAAGCTTCGTGAATGTAAATGTCTTACTCTAAAGCTATTGCGTATCAAAGATAACTCTCACAGTATTGCATTAGGATTCACAGTTGGATTATTAATCAACTTCGTTCCCTCTTTTGGCATAGGTCCATTCATTTCCACAGCCTGTGCAAAGATGTTTAAAGGGAATTCATTCGCTGGATTACTTGGAGGGGTCTCCTTGATTTGGGCTTTCCCTTTTTTCTTCTACTTGAATCTTGTTGTAGGATATCTCTTCTACCCCATTGATGTAATCGATCCTTCTGTAGACTACGCCAGTGAAGCAGTAGACGTGGGGATGCAATTGGGGAAAGCATTCTTTATAGGGATGTTCATCAATATCCCCTTATTCGGCATCCTCACGTACTTAATCATGAATTCCATTATAAGAAAATACCGGGAGACTATGCTTACGTATGTGCAGAAGAAGTGGAATTTATAGCCTCTTCCACTCTCTTTTTAACAATGAATAACAATAGAGGTCGTAGTATTCTCCCCGAAAAAAAAGCTTGTCTCTGTAAATCCCTTCTTTTTTAAATCCGAGCTTCTCCAGGACATGGATGGAAGAATAATTTTCTGGTGCTACATAAGCCTGAATTCGGTTTATTCGTAAAAAAACAAAGCCGTGCTCCAAGCATTTTTCCACGGCTTCAGTTATATAGCCTCCCCCCCAGAATTCCTCAGCCAAATCGTACCCTATTTCTGCAATATGATTATAGCGATCCCACAAATGAAATCCGACGGTTCCCATAATAACTTCATCCGCTTTCCTTATGATCCCCCAACGATTATGGTTTTTGTTTTCGCAATATGTATTCCACTCTATAAAGTTATTGGCCTCATCAATATTCGTATACAATTCCTCGTCATAGAGAAATTTGCACACATTTTCATCTGAATACAAGTTCAAGATAAAATGTGCATCATTTAATTGAAGCTCTCTTAAACGTAAACGGGTTGTTTCCAATTCAGGAAAATGTCTTGTCTCCTGCACAGCAATCCCCCCCTTTTTTTATAAATGATGAAACTCTTTCACGTTTTTATTCGTATATACTTCTATGAAGATTCTATCTTAACAATATCACACTATATACTAATTCATCTCATGTTTTGTTATAATTTAACTATTAAGTAACGAATACGATTAGGAGAAAAAGGAGGATTGTCATGACTGGAACCATTGCTGTTATCATGATTTTTTCGATACCCATCCTCGGAATCATTACGGACCATTTCCAAAAACAATCCAAGCTAAAGCAAAAAATGATAGAAGACCAACTCGAACTGGAAAAACTGAAGCATGAAAACTTTGTAATTGAAACCCAGAAAATGAGACTCGAATTAGAACAAATGAAACTTCAGGGCCCTAAGGAAAAAACACAAATTTTATAAATAAAAACGCCAGGATTTCCTGGCGTTTTTATCTGTCGGGCTTTATTGATTCACCTTCACTTGAATTATATTATTATATACTCCGTAAAAGTTCTGCTTGACTTTAACGCTTAAAAGCGTTTAAGATATAAAGCATCTTGATCATACATATTTTAAAAGAGCTGTGATGGATTTGAAGTAGTGATTTCCTCCCTGTTATAGAGAGCTAGTGGTGCTGGGAACTAGTACATAGGAAATTCATGAATTACGTTTCTGGAGCTTCTTGTTCTATAGTGGAACAAGACGGTTATTGTCCGTTATCAATTTGAGTGGTAGGCAATTGCTTACAACAAGGGTGGTACCGCGATCTTATTCGTCCCTGCTGATTTATTCAGCAGGGATTTTTTGTATGCATCCACTTTCACACATAAAAGCGTTTAAGCACTAAACAACATCTAGAAATAAGGAGAAATTAATATGAACCATACCATTCCAAGTCATTTACGGCAATTTGTAGCTGAGCAGCATTATCATTTATACACCCCTACCAATCATGCCGTGTGGCGTTATGTAATGCGACAAAATCATCACTTCCTGGAAGATACCGCACATGAAGCCTTCACTGAAGGATTAAAAGCTTCCGGTATTAACATACACGAAATTCCTAAGGTTAGTGATATGAACAGACACTTAGCAAAAATTGGCTGGGGGGCTGCGATTGTAGACGGTTTGATCCCTGGTACAGCGTTCTTTGATTTTCAAGCTCACGGTATTCTCCCGATAGCGACGGATATTCGTCAAAAATCGAATATTGAATACACCCCTGCTCCCGATATATTGCATGAAGCAGCGGGACACGCTCCCATTCTGTTTGATGAAACTTATTCCCGATTTGTAAAGATAATCGGCAATATCGGAGCGAACGCTTTTGCCACTGAAGAAGAACACGAAGCTTTTGAGGCAACCAGGCATTTATCCATTGTGATGGAGGATCCGAGCTCCACATTGGAAGAAATTGAAGAAGCGAAGCAGGTGTTAGTTAGAAAGCAAGAGGCTGTATCAGGTCTTTCTGAAGCAGAACAAATTTCGCGAATCTTTTGGTGGACAGTGGAATTCGGTTTAATCGGGGATTTTCATCAACCGAAGATCTTCGGTGCAGGACTGCTTTCATCGGTTGGAGAAAGCAAGCACTGTTTATCAAATAAAGTGATCAAACGGGCGTTCACAATCGAAGACGCCATCCATACGAGCTATGATGTTACCTCCATGCAAACCCAATTATTTGTTTGTGAAAGTTTCGAACAACTCATTGAAGAAGTAGAGAAATTTGGAGAGAACATGGCATTCCGAAAAGGTGGGACTGAAGCGCTTGATAAAGCGATTCGTTCAAATCAACTTGCTCATATCGAATACAATTCGGGTTTACAAGTTACAGGAACATTCAAAGAAGTCATAAAAAATGAGCAAGGTGAAGCAATCTACGTCAAAACCGTAGGACCTACTTCACTTTCCATTCAAAACGAGCAACTGGATCATCACGGGACTGATCATCACGCTGATGGCTTCGGTGCTCCTATAGGGATCCTTCAGGATGGCACCATTCTTGAGAACCAGAGCGAAGCCGCATTAAGGAAGCATGGCATCGAGATAAATAAAATGATGGAAATCACATTTGATGGTGGAATTGAAGTTTCTGGACATGTGAAGAATCTCGTCTTTCACCATCAGCGCCTTGTCCTCATAACCATTGATGAATGTTTGGTTACTTTGGGTGAAGACATTTTATTCCACCCTTCATGGGGGACATACGATTTGGCAGTAGGCAGTGCAATCGTTTCAGCACGGCCACATGCGGCAGATTATGATGCTTTCTTCGGCGACACTCCTCTTATCGATGAAGATGATGGCGAATCTGCTGATCTTATACCATTAGACAGCCTATTCAGAGAGGTCAGGGAACTGAGAGAAGTAGCCTTTTCCACAGATCTTACTCATAGTATAGTAGGCAAGCTGAAAGAGGATTTCCCTGAAGAGTGGTTGCTTAGACTTGAGATTATTGAACTTCTACAGATTCACGAGCCAGAATCTCAGTTAAAGGAAGATCTTCTGAAAGACCTATACGTTTTAAGTAAGCAGGATCGGTTTGCACGACTCATTCAAAATGGCCTTGATGTCATTTTTGGAAAGAAAGGAGTTACGGTATGAAGAAGTTAAGTGAAGCTGCACTCTCTCATAAACTTGAACCTCTTGAACATTGGCGCTTAAAAAAAGAGAAGTGGATTGTACGGCGCTATCGGTTCAAGGACTACCTTGAAGGAATACGGTTTGTAAATAAACTGGCAGAGGCAGCCGAGGAAATGAATCATCATCCTTTTATAACTATTCAATACAAATTGGTTATTGTAGAGTTGACCTCATGGAGTGAACATGGCCTGACGTACTTGGACTTTGATTTGGCCAATCAGTATGAAAATCTGTATAAGGGAATGGAGTAAACAAAAGAGACGGTCCCAAGCGGCTGTCTCTTTTGTTCATTGGACCTTATTCCAAATACTCATCCGTCAAACTTGAGTTCAAATATCTTGCCATACCCGTTTTCAGTTTCTTCATTCCATGTTTTCTATAAAACTCTTCATTACCCGTTGTGGAGATTAACTGAACGCAGGAAACATCTTTTAACTGCTCCAATAAGTCACTAATGATGAGACTGCCGATTCCAACTTGTTGATACTTGAGATGAACGACAACATCATATATCGCTGCATTGAACACCCCATCCGTTAAAGCCCTTCCAACTCCTATGACCCTACCATCACAAACAGCCAAAGATACGATATCACTTCTTTGAAAAACCTTGGTGAGCACTTCTTTTGAATGCTTCAACCACCCTGCTGACTGGTACACTGCACAAATCTCATCTAGCTTATCCGGATCAAATCTGTTATGAATCTTGATCTCCATCATGCTCTCCCTATCCTTTGTTTATAAAGGGGATACCTCATTTTCATAAATTCATAGCGAGCTCCATTTGTTTCTTGAATGAATGTTTCCATGGGAACGAAGCCCACTTTCTTATACACCTTGATTGCACGATTGTTGAAGGCGGCAACGGACAAAGTCAATGTCTCCGGAGAATACCTTTCGATTGAGAAATCAACACCCGCCCTTGTGAACGCCTCTCCATTTCCCTTTCCTGTAAGATTCGGATGCATGCCTAAACCGATATCAATAGTCGACTCATTTAATGTATTAAATGTGTAAAAACCAATCATTTCCCCTTCTTGAAGCACAGCATAGGTGGAATTTCCACGTTGATTTTCATCTAAAAATTCTGCCAAATCCTCCTTATCCGCTGTAAGATCATAAAATGCATATTCCCCATCATATTTCCAGGTGTAAGCAATATGCTCAGCTTGCTCTTGTGTTATGATTTGAAAAGAAAAATCCATCTTTTACTGCTCCCATCTTTGTTTATGTAAATATAATGGCCAGTCTCAAAATCGCGTCTCTTCATGATTAATCAGTGTTCCCCGCTTATGACCAGAGCATATTTTCTCCATGATTCCTGCCTGGTCGAAGTTAAAAATGTGCACAGGGAGTTTATAGTCTCTTGCTAACAGCAGAGCTGATTGATCCATGACTTTTATATTATTCGTTACAACGTCATCGTAATTTAAATTATGGTACATCTTCGCCTTTTTATCCCGTTTAGGGTCACTCGTGAAAACACCATCGACCCCCTGCTTTGCAACAAGGATTGCCTCACTATTTGTTTCGATGGCTCGCTGAACGCTGGGGTAATCCGTCGTTACGAAGGGTTGACCGTTTCCTCCACCGAATATGACAATGTATCCTTTGTCAAGATGGTGAACGGCACGAAGGCGAATATATGGTTCGGCAACCGTTGATACAGGGATAGAGGTCATCACTCGAACTTCTTTGTCGGTCTTACTTTTCAACACACCTCTAAGCATCAAGCTGTTGATGATGGTGCCGAGAGTACCAATGCTATCAGCTTCTACCCGCTCAATTCCCCAAGTATCTGCCAAGCTTCCTCGGAATATATTGCCACCGCCCACAACTATGGAAACTTCAATCCCCATATTGGCGATCGACATGATTTCGCCTGCAATGTGATCAAGCTCTTCAGTGCCAAAATTATTTCCTTCCTTATCCGCCAACGCTCCACCACTCAATTTAATTAACACACGCTTGTATCTCATCAATATTCCTCCCCTGGACATAAAAAAAGAACTAAAAAGGGAATGAATACCCTTTTAGTTCTTTTTATAGGTGAAGAAATGCTGAAAAATGATTGATGATTAATTAACATTCCTTCTCCCCCTCTCGCACTATTCAGAATTTTCCTTCTCTAATTGTATAGAAAATACAGGAAATGTTCAAGTGGATTTTTTTATTTAGTTCTCCTTACTACCCTAGCCATTTACCTCTTCTTGTAATTTCAACAAAACTTCTTTTATCTTCATCATACCTATGTTTCCTTCCTTCCTCTTTCGTAACGAAATAGTATCACTCTCGACCTCCTTGTCTCCTATTACCATCATATAAGGAACTTTTTGCATCTCTGCTTCTCTGATTTTCAGACCGACTTTTTCTACACGATCATCGACCTCTACCCTAAACCCTTCTCTTTCTAATTGAGACTTCACACCTTGAGCATATTGGAAATGCCCGTCGGAAATAGGTAGGATTTTGACCTGGTGGGGAGTTAACCACAGCGGGAAATCTCCTCCGAAATGTTCAATGATGATTGCCATAAATCGTTCAATCGAACCGTAAATCGCTCGGTGTATCATAATCGGTCTGACTGCTCCATTGTCTTCCCCAATATATTCACACTCAAATTTTTCAGGCATTTGGAAATCAAGTTGAACTGTTCCACATTGCCAGCTTCGACCAAGAACGTCCAATATATGAAAGTCTATTTTTGGCCCGTAGAAAGCACCGTCTCCTTTATTAATGTGATAATTGACTCCTCTCTCTTTCAATACAACTTCCAGATCTCCTTCGGCTATATCCCATAATTCGACGGAGCCCATAAAATCTTCCGGCCGAGTCGAAAGCTCGACCTTATAGTCAAACCCGAATTTGCTATAGAAAAGATCGATAAGATCCAATACTTTATGAAGCTCAGATCGAATTTGGTCTTCTCTTACAAATAGATGAGCATCATCCTGAGTGAAAGAACGGACTCTCAATAATCCACTTAATGAACCGGATAGCTCATGTCGATGAACCACTCCCAGTTCTCCGTAACGAAGGGGTAACTCCCGATAACTTCTTCTCTTGCTTTTATAGATCAAGACTGCCCCTGGGCAACTCATTGGCTTGATCGCATATTTCTGATCATCTACCTCTGAGAAATACATATTCTCATGATAATGATCCCAGTGCCCTGACTTTTCCCAAAGCTCCTGCTTCATCATAATGGGAGTCCTAATCTCCTGGTATCCTGCTTTCCGATGTTCCTTTTTCCAAAAGTCTTCTAACTCATTCCGTATTTGCATCCCTTTCGGTAAATAAAAGGGCATCCCGGGTGCTTCTTCCATTGATACAAATAACTCCAGCTCCTGACCTAATTTCCTATGATTTCTTTTATCAACTTCAGATTGAATTGACATTTTGTTTCCTCCCTAATCATTTTTTTATATAAAAAACCGCATTCATCCCTATCAAGGGACGAATGCGGTCGTGGTACCACCCTAATTCCGAAGTGCTAAACAAAAGGCACTCCGCTCAAAGTTGATAACGGTTTTCCCGATTATGGATACTGACATTTCACCATAATAGCTCCAAGGTGGTAAATCACTTCCTTTTCTTCAGGGCTCTCAGCCATGTGACCCTGTTCTCTGGTAAGAAAAACAAAAAATGATTCGTGTCCTCTTCATCACTTTTTTATCCAATTAATAAAAAGACCGCACCCATCCCTAACCAAGGGACGAGTGCGGTCGTGGTTCCACCCTAATTCAGAAGTGTAATATATTACTCTTCGCTTAAGTAAGATAACGGTTTTCCCGATTATGGATACTGACATTTCACCATAATAGCTCCGAGGTGGTAAATCATACTTTTCTCTTCAGGGCTCTCAGCCGTTGACCCTGCTCTCTGATCAAGAAAAACGGAATGAATCATGTCCTCATCTTTGCTTTCGTATAGTATATTCAATTTAGAATAAATTTGTTATTGAAATTATATGGTAGTATTTTCTAACTGTCAAGAGTGTTTAAATAAAAATAAGAAAAATAATCGCGACTAGAACAAGTCGGTAGATCGCAAAAGGAATTAGCTTGATTTTATTAATCACCTTCAGAAAAAAGTGTATCGACAGATAAGCAAATAGAAATGCACTTAAGAACCCAACCAATAGAAACGGTAAAAACTCAGGGGTAAAATACATCCAGTTCTTCATTAGGGAAAGGGAACTTGCTCCCAGCATGATCGGAACCGCCATAATGAATGTGAAATCCGATGCTGCCCGGTAGCTCAACCCTAGTAAAACCCCTCCAGAAATGGTGGATCCCGACCGCGAAAAGCCTGGCCATAATGATAGGCATTGAATAAGCCCGATCACCAGGGCTTTTTTATGTGTTATCTGATCGACGTTTTCCACTGTGACAATCTTGGGACGAAACAAATCCGCTGCAATCATGAGGAAAGCACCGATTGTTAAACCAGCTAGAACCGTATTAAGCGAAAAAAGATGCTCATCGATATAATCCTCAAATAACAAGCCTAGAATCACTGCGGGTATTAATCCAGCCAGTATGTGGGTTAATTTTAAATTCGATGATTTACTAGCGGTACGATGATTAAATCCGAGTAAATCTTTAAATCTCTCTCTAAATACAATGACAACTGCCAAAATCGAGCCTAGTTGAATCACAACTTTAAACGTATTTGCCGGATATTTACCCAATACTTCTTTCGATTGGATCCACAAATCGTCTACTACAATCATATGGCCAGTGGAAGATACAGGAGCAAATTCCGTTAATCCTTCGACCATACCCAATATGAATGCTTTTATTAACATGATGACGTCCATTTATCATTTCTCCTCTATCGTTTAATCATACTGTGAATATGACAGTCATGAAAGATAGTTGGAGTGATATTTCACAATGACCCCAAATCCCGTTGAATCCCCACGATAATAGGAATAAAGTTGGTCATTGAAAAGAGTGGGAGGAATTAGAGGAAGAGTTCTTTTAAAAGGAATTCTGCTTTTATCTTCTATTTTCTTCGTCGCTAAAGTAGGAGTTAATGAGAAAGAATCATCGTCAAGATAGGCAGTCTGGGCTTGATCCTGAATGATTTCTTCTCCCCTATTAGCTTGAATATCATTTATCTGCTGAAAAATTCCAAAACAACAGAATAGCACAAGCAACATGATTTTCTTCACTCTCTTCCCCCCTCTCGTGATAATCTAGCTTATCATACTATAACCGACAGGGGACGACAATAAGGAATTGTACGCTACTGAACAAAGCACTTCTCATTAGCCAAAATTCTCACGAAAAGAATTAAAAAATCAATTTCCATGATCAAAAAAATACAGTATAGGGTTTCCCTATACTGTACTTCACTCTTACGACTAATGAATATCTTTCTTCTTAAACCTCCCGCCCCTTACCTCTGCTATATCCGCGATGGCTAGAAAAGCGGAAGGATCATGTTCTGCAACTATGTCTTTAAGTTTCGCCTCCTCCAGACGAGTGATGACACAGAATATGACTTTTTTGTCGTCTCCTGAAAAGGCCCCTTCTCCCTTCAAATAGGTCACTCCTCTTCCCAGTCGGTGTAAGAGGGCATCACCGATTTCCTTGTAATTTTCGCTTATGATCCAAACCGATTTGGATTCATCCAGTCCTTTAATGGTAATATCTATCATTTTAAAAGCTACATAATAGGCCAAAAGTGAATACATGGCCCTGTCCCAGCTGAACACAAATCCGGCGGAAGCCAAAATGAACAGATTGACAAACATGATGATTTCACCTACTGAGAAGGGCAGCTTTTTACTTGATAAGATAGCAAGGATTTCCGTTCCATCAAGAGAACCGCCGTAACGAATGACCATACCCACCCCTATTCCCAGAACGATCCCGCCGAATAAAGAAGCCAGCAGAATATCTTGTGTGAAGGCAGCTACCGGATGAAGGAATGTTGTTGAAATCGATAGTATGATAATTCCGTATAGTGTAGAGAATGCGAAGGTTTTTCCGATTTGTTTATATCCGATGAAGAAAAAGGGGATGTTGAGAATAAAGATGAAAAGACCAAGCTTAACGCCTGTTATATGGGAGAGCATAATCGAGACGCCAACGATTCCTCCATCAATGACCTGATTAGGGACTAGGAATATTTCAAGCCCAACCGCCATAATCATCGCCCCGATGGTAATGAGGAAAGCTCTCTTGACTACCTCCTTAAGGGGAATTTTCTTATGCTTTATTTTCACTTGCTGCAATTGATCTATTACCTGCCCTTCAATCATCTTCATTCCTCCTCCTAAGATAAACATCCCGCGACAACTACTGTAATCATCTCAGTGGAACCAGAATGATCTATGTAACATACACCTACACCAAACCAATCCATCAAAGCCCACAAAAACCGGCTTGTATAACTTATATATTCTATTATCACCTTCAAAATACCTGCTTAAAGTGAGGGACGGACCTCTAATAGAGCACCATCCGCCTTTCACGGGAACAACGAAAATCTTGTCTTAATCATGTTATTCAAGTTATCCAGCCATTTTCTATTAATCATTTCAAGGTCCGTCCCTCAGCTAATTGTAAGATTTGACTCAAAGGGGAAAATGAAGTATTTTTATTACTTGTATATTCATATTTTTGGATAGGCTGGAACTGTTTTCTGTTTCCAGGTAAATTAGGTTTTGGAGGCTTTTCTTTGATTACATTAATCAAAACTTTGTTGGTCAATATTACAATTTTGTTTTCATTTACGTATAATGCTAACGTATTATTTCCATTTAAAGAAAAACAAGTTCCACATTATAAACATAAAATCACTTATGGTCTTATCGCATCCTTTGGGGCTTTATTATGTATGCTTTATCCGATTGAAACCCTTGGGGAAACTCATTTTGATTTACGCATGATCGCCATTTTAATTGCGACAATCTACGCCGGATTATTATCAGGATCGATCGTTTTAGGATGCGTGATCATCTTCCGCCATTTAATAGGTGGTCCATATGTAATGGTTGGAATAACGGTCTCCGTGCTGGCGTTTCTAATTGGCATTCTTTTTCGTAAGATGTTATTAAAGACACAATATAAATTACTGGGAAGTACAATCATCTTCCTGATTCATTCATTGTTTTACATCACAATTATAAATAGCTATATTCCTATTCTTCATTTGACGTTTTATTTCATTTATTTCACTGTTTTCTATTTTACATTTGTTGCTCTTGTGTTCATTGTTGAACATTTGATTCGAACGAACAAACAGATCGAAGAAATGGTGTATCTCGATAAATTGAATATGGTGGGACAGATGGCAGCTTCTATTGCCCATGAGATTCGCAATCCCCTAGCAACCGTTAGAGGATTCATACAGCATCTAAGCGAGGATACTGAGGATGAACAGTTTAAAAAGTACTCCCCTCTTATTCTGAATGAATTAGATCGTACGAATAAAATCATCACAGACTACCTTAGCGTAGCAAGACCAAGTGAATTTCAGCTGTCTACACTCAACCTGGAAAGAGTGCTTCAAGACTGTGTCGACTTACTAAGACCATTTGCCTCCTATTCAAATACATCGATACTATTCCACCAAATTGGCACCCATTATATTAAGGGTGATGAGCATCATATGAAGCAAGCGATTATGAACGTCATAAAGAACGGAATTGAATCAATTGAGGAACATGGGGAAATCACCATCTTTATAAAAGAAGACTCTACCAAGGATAATGTGGTAATCAATATTTCAGATACTGGAAAAGGAATGACTGGGGATGAGTTGAAAAAGATCGGTTTACCCTTTTACACCACGAAAACAAAGGGCACGGGCCTAGGGAGCATGGTGACGAATAAAATCATCCGTGAAATGGATGGAATGATTGAATACGAAAGTGAGTTGAATAAGGGTACTGTCGTTAAAATTCGTCTGCCGCTTACAACCAAACAATAATCATCACTAAAAGCTTAGGAGATTTTATCCTGAGCTTTTTTCTTGGAATATCTCATCTAACATAATCTATGATACACTTAATTTATCAAGATTTTCCAGGTATCTATAATCTGGTGGGAGGCTAAATACAATGAGCAAAAGATGGACTTTCCTATTTTTAATAGGTCTAATCGTAACATTTTTCATCATAACGATTCTCAATAAGCCGACAGAAAAAGATTTTACCCTTTGGCTGCAAGAAGAATACAATATTGACTGCAATAAAGACTGCTTTATCATTGAAATGGAAAATGGTAAGGGGAACATTACAGAGAGACTTAAGCTTGCCAATGGAAATGGAGCCTATTCTCCTGGACTATTTACATTACGTATAACTAGACACTATATAAGCTTAAATGACCCGGACCGTATATTGAGTATAGGAGTGATTGGCTTTAATGGAAGATTCTACGAAATAAATTCTGAAAAGGGCCTTTTAGGAAATCTTGATGATTAAGGAATGATTAAAGTTGACATAATAATATTATTGATAATTAAATGTACAATACAAAACCCGACTCTAAAGTAGAGCCGGGTTTTATTCTCCTAATCTAAAAACCTCAACAAATCTCCATAAATAATATCATCAGACATGCCTAACTCTTTTCTTACTGTTTCTTTAAACGGCTCGCATAGTGATTCAGCAGTTGATGTTTCACTACTCTTATCATAGCATACATTGTCTTTAAAGACGTACTTTTCAGTTACAAAGTCTCCATCCCTGAAAATGACAGGATGGTCTTCTTTTCGAGTGAACAGATTATGTCCAAATGAAAGATTATCCTTCGTTTTAATCCCTAATAAGTGGAGAATGGTTGGGCGAATATCGATTTCCCCCCCTATCGTTTTGATTGTTTTTCCATCTTCACCAGGTACATGGATAATGAGTGGAACTTGTTGAAGTTTCACATGATTCACCGGTGTGTCTTCCTGCCCTAAAAGCTCGAACACTCCATTTTCATATTTTTCGGAGATGCCATAATGGTCTCCATATAGTACAAAAATCGTATTTTTATACATTCCGTTTTTTTTAAGCCTGTCAAACAATGATTTAATCGCTTCGTCCTCATAACGTACGGTTGTTACGTAACGGTTCACGACATCTTCATTTGTTGAAGCCTCTGGAATAAGTTTATCCTCTTCTTCTAATAAAAATGGAAAGTGATTGGTCAGCGTAATGAAACGTGTGTAAAACGGTTGAGGTAATTTCTCAAGATAAGAAATAGATTGTTCAAAGAATGGAATATCCTTTAATCCGTAGTTAACAGAGTTTTCTTCCGTTACCTTGAAATCTCTCTTCGAAAAATAGCGATCGTAGCCTAACGATTCGTACATTATTTCACGATTCCAAAAAGTGCGATCATTGCCATGGAAAACTGCCGCATAATAATCTTCTTTCTTTTCTAAAATATGGGGCATGCTTTTAAAACGATTATCCGGTTTGCGAACAAATGCTGAACCGCTTGCCAGTGGATATAACCCTGTATCGATCATGAATTCAGAATCTGAGGTTTTCCCTTGAGCTGTCTGATCATAAATTTGATTAAAATAAAAACTATCCTTGATTAAAGAATTTAAAAAAGGTGTGATTTCTTCTCCGCCGACTTTTTGGTTGATGACAAAATTTTGGGTGGATTCCATACTGATCAATACAACATTTTTCCCTTCGGCAACACCGAACAAATCTGAGTTGTTATGTTTCTTGGATTGTGTATATTTAATGGAAGCTTCTGTGTCTGATTTACTGGCAAGTATCTTGGTGAAAGGTACCGTAGATTCAACACCGATATCATACAGGTGATAATTGTATGGACCCACAGATTTGACCATTTGCTCTCTGTCATATGATTCAGCAAATAAATATGGAGATTTCACCAGCCCTAATCCAACTGTTACGAGTAGTAACACTAGACTCAGCCCGATATATGAAAGCTTCCACCTCCTTGAAACCTTAATGGAAGAGGTAGCCGTCCACTTCCTCTTTAATAACCACCCGACCAGAAGGAAATCTACAATTAATAGGAGATCCCAGGGACTCATTAGTTCAAAGGTACTTGGTCCAATCCCCCCCACATTTTTAAACTGAAATAAAATCGGAACGGTAACAAAATCAGAGTAAAATCGAAAATATAATAGATCACCGTATAAAAGCCCGGTTGCAATCCCCATAACAAGGACGACAACAACTGGTTTTATCTTCTTTGAGAAGTAAAAACCGAATCCAATTAATAGCATTAGCGAACCAAGAGGGTTGAATATGATGAGTAATAAGTCCAAGAAGGATTCGATACGTAAATTAAACCCAATAAAAGAAACTAACACGGTCTTTAACCATAAGGTTACGAGTGCAAACCCAATCAATTTGTATGTCTTAAAGCGAGATATAAAACGGGATATCTTACTCATTTCCCAACCCTTGAATCGACATTGCTTTGAAATTCTTTGTTGAGTATTTTCATTGCTTCCAAAACCTTTCGTTCGTTTTGTCTTCCCATAAGTGCTACCTGCACCCAATTTCTTTTTACTAAATAATCACTTTCGTAGCTTAATAAAATTCCTTTCTCTTTACAAACATCACCAAACTGTCTACTACACTGTTCCCTCTCCAGTACAATTGTAATCACTCCTGGAGAATAGTTTTCATCGCCTAGTATATGAAATCCTCCTTGAGTTAACACACACCTTACTCTCAGAGCAATTTTTTCTTGATTTTCATACCCTATAAAATGCAGTGCCTCTTTTAGCGCCCTTACTAGATTAGATGAGTGGGTATATGGGATGCTTTCATTCCCATCGTACATTCCCATATCCAGATACCTTGGAATTGATGGGCTGGGCTGTATTTTTTCTCGATGAAATATAATGGCGAGACCGGGATAAGAGCCTAATCCCTTCCCACTGACCGTTGTGGCAAAGTACACTTCCTTAAAGTCCACTGGAATGGTCCCAACCGAACTACAGGCATCGACGCATAGCTCCACCCCATACCTTTTACACAAAGAGAGTAGCCCGTTCAGGTCATACAAGTAGCCTGTCGACGTTTCACAATGAACCGTCCAAAGCCATTTTATGTCCTGATCTTCCTGGAGTAAGCTTTCTACTTCGCTTAATGAAATTGCTTCATTCCAACTCTTTTCGAACACATGAAAATGTAAATCAAACCTGTTTGCATGATCAATCAACCTGTACCCAAATTCTCCGTTTGCGAGAATAAGGCCGCCGCCTGACAAACATTTCAGCTGAGCTGCAACCATGTCATTAGATAGGGTGCCCGTTCCCACTGCAACTTCTGCATAGTTTGCGTTTGTCATCTCGCATAATGAGATTCTTACTTCTTCCATTTCATGAATAAACGAACTACTTCTATGAGATACGGCTTCTCCTTTGAAAGCTTTTTCTACCTTCTCATGACGTGGAACCGGTCCTGGAAGGAAAGAAAGCGGAACTGAACTTTCTGTTTTGCGAATCATTAATCGCTGAAAAGCTTTTGTTGAATTTTCGAAGCTATTACGGGTTAAATACATTGGCTGAAATCTTGCCCCTTCCTCCCCCACGAGATCGGCAAAAGGCTGAAAACCGATTCGTTTATACAACTTTAGCTGACGAACCGTTCCTGAAATGAGAGCCATCGTATACCCTTTCTCCAAACAATAAGATACTAAACGCTCACATAGTTGATAAAAAACCCTCGTACTTCTATATGCTTCTTTTACAGATAATAAGCGAATTTCACAAGGAACGGCACCAGCCGGCAAATATTCATCAAGATTTTTCAGCTTTAAATCCAAAGAGAAGGGACGCTTGGCACGAACCGCAATCATGCCCACGACTTCATCTTCATCTTTAGCAATAACATACGTATTTTCATCGTGGAACTTATCAACCAGTTTGCGTTCTGCATTTCCTTCGTGCTGAGGTATTTCTTCTACAAAGGTCTGGTAATTCAATGTATAGATTTGTTGAAACTCATATGCTTCACTTGCAATTTTATACTGAAGAGAAAGGTTTTCCATTCTCATACCTCCTATGTATCGACAGATTGCTTCAGTTATCGTTTATGGACCAACAGAACCGTCACAAAAAGTGACAATAATCCGATAAAAATAGTGAATGAACCCTCAATCACATATGCCGTAATCGGAATGGTTGCCATTGAAAGAAAACCGGCAATGGTGTATTTTCTCAAAATCATATATGAGATTCCCATAGTGATGGCGAAAATCCCAATAGTAAGTGGATTAAGAAATAATGCAGATGCTAAATAAACAACTACTCCCTTTCCACCGTGAAGTCCAAGCTGGATTGGAAACAAATGTCCGAGCATGACAAATACAGAACTGAGAACAATGTAACTTTCACCTTCAGCAAGTTGAACCGTGATCATTAATGCAAGTATCACTTTCCCGGCATCTATCAGCAAAGTCAGAAGAAAACCTTTTTTCCCTATAGCTCGACCTGCATTCGTTGCTCCGACATTTCCGCTTCCCAGTTTTCTAACATCTTTACCGGTATACATTTTCACTATATAATAAGCACCCGTTATACTTCCCAGACCATAAGAAACCAAAATGATAATACTCATGATTATACTATTACTCATCATTCCTACACCTGACTTTTCTTATATGTTAATAGACGAATGGTATCCCAAGAAAGTTTCATATATTTACAAATCCTCTACACTCTTCCTTTTCTAAAGAGATAAAATGGTAAATAAAGAAGGCTGAATAAAATAAGGGCGACACCTTCAAGAGCCAGGAGGTACCAGGGATACTCGCCTAAATAGTCTATGGGGCTTGCATTATACGGTTTATGAGAAAGAAACATATAATTTGCTCCTACCAATCTGTTCACCATAAATACGATGACAGCAATCAGATTCAAAGCTATGAATGCCCTCAGCATAGACCGGAATGTCAATGTGAAGCCTTCAATCCATACCATGTACAAACAGGATAATACAATCGCCAAATGTGCTAAGAAAAATTGGAAATAACGAAAATGGGGAAAACCAAAAAACAACTCAGGTGTCACGATGGCAATAAAGGCACCTGTCATACTGGCAAAAAAACTGATTTCAAAAATCCTATAGTTTTTTGTAATAAGCATGATCGTGCATAGATACAATGAGATGGAACATAATTGAAACGGCAAATTTATGGCTACATCCCATTGATCATTGATAAAGTACCAAATCTGAAATATTGCTTCACTCAAAACCAGCAGCGCCACGAGAAGCCATTTCAGCACACCCTTACCACTGCCGCTTAGTCGATTTCCAAGCACATACAAACCGATCATACATCCGAACGATACTATCATTGCTGCCACATGGGATCCTGAAAACAACTCAAAAGGATACTCCTCATACCTAAAATTCATAAACTCTTTCACCAAACCCACAACTCCCCTTCGAACACCCATCTATACTATATTCTCTTAATGGTTCATCAATTCCTTTAAGGGACGGACCTCACTCTTCCACCATAATCAACTTAAAACAAGCTTTTCAACACATTCTTATACACTTTAGGGACGGACCTCCCCAAAGATATCTCCCAATCATTGCCCTTAACTCAACCTAAACATTCCTTCCCTCCCTATTCCCTATCTCTTTAAATCCTTATCCCGGGAACAAAAAAATCCCTGTTAAGAACCATCAGATTACTTAACAGAGATCTCTCCATTCTCTAAATATTATTCCATTGTAATTCGATTTCCGCCACTACGCTTTGAAACATACATATACCGGTCTGCACGCTGAATCGTAGACTTATAGTCATCCATTTCATTACCAGATGAGACACCCACGCCAATGCTCACTCCCACTATCAGTTCGATTGCTCCATCAAGTATAACAGGTACCGAAAAAGCCCCTAATACTGTTTCAGCCAACATTTTAACCGTATTTGCATTTTCATCTTTTATTAAAAGCACAAATTCATCTCCTGAAATCCGGTAGCATGCAACAGGGTATTGTTGTTTCAATGAGGTTAATCGTTTACCTACCTCCTTTAACACATAATCACCAACTGAATGACCATAGGTGTCATTGATCCCTTTAAAGTGATCGATATCCAGGAACAACAATGCGTAGTCCATCGTCTTTTTGTACAAGTCTTTTAGGTCTTCATTTAACGCTTTTCTATTTTTTAATTGAGTAAGCTCATCGGTTCTTAGTAACTTCTGAATTTCAAGATGTGATTCCATCCGGATATATTCTGCGTTCATCCACTCTGTACCCAAATTTAATAAATCTTCGTTCAGTTTCAAGTGTTGGTGAAGCAATGAATCTTCTTCACATGAATCATCAATAAAGAAGAAACATCCTTTTGATACCCCATTATCCACTATTGGCAAAAGATGTACTTGTGTGTCATTACTCTCAAGGGTCCCTTTATGACTGGAAACCGTTAAATAGGTATGTATTTCCCTTTGAAGTTCCTGATTCAAGAACGATGAAATGTCTCCTTCACCGGCTATAGGGAGAAGCTGATTTTTCTTCATATAGTACATGCCAAGTAAACGGATTTTTAATAGACGCGAAAAGGTATCAAGCAGTTGTTGCTGCTTCTCTTCTAATGATTTAGTTGAAGTGAAAATGGAATACAACTTCTTTAAATAGGTTTCCCGACTTTCTTTTAACGTCATTTCTTCTTGAAGCTCTATTTCGGTTGTTACCCATTTCCCGAAGCTTCTCAGGAGATCCAATTCATCACAAGAAAACGTTCTTGGAGTGTGTCCGACAATGCAGAGTGTCCCAATCACGTGTCCTGATTTCACTCTTAACCCGACACCGGCATAAAATCGTATTCCATACTTTTCTCCATAATGGTAGGTTGGTGATTCAACATCCTTTAAAGTGTCCTCAACTACAAAATAATCCTTATCCACAATTACATACTGACATAATGATTCGTGTACCGGTGTTCGACTTACAGCATCCGTTTCCCCTGCCAACCCCACAGAAGATTTAAACAACTGTTCTTTATCCGTTAATAGGTTGATCTGGCACACATCCACCTGGAATACTTCTTTCACAAGCCGGGTTATGCGGTCGTAACACTCTTCCCTTCCACACTGGTAAATGTTCATGCACGTAAGCTCGTTCACACGTTCAACACTATTTAAATAGCTATCATCAAAAGAATCTCCCATATTTCCACTCCCTTTCCTATATAATTGATATACTATTATGTAAACCCTAAATGAACAGATTAATATTATTTGAATCAAATCTCCTGCATTCACAAAAAAAGCTCCCATCTCGATAAGGAAATGGGATACTTCAGTAATTATTGAACCTTGCGTAAAGGTACACCCTGGTTTTTATAAATAAAATCAAGTGCCAGTCGATTGAATTCCCTTGGCTTCTCTACATTACAAACATGTCCGCAATCTTCAATGAACACTTTCTTAGCAGAGGGGTCTCCTTTTGTATCCTGATCAAGAGACTTTACAAAAAGGTGATCTTCTTTCCCGGATATGTAAAGCTTTGGAATATGAGAAGCCCTTTCTTGTACAGAAGTGTATGTTGATTTCACATATGGGGTAAGTCGATACCACCCAAGAAAATCATTACGGTTCATTTTCTTTGCTTCGCGGATGAATAATTTTCGTGAAACTCTGTGATTGCTTTTAGGCATCATAATATAGGCAAAAATTTTATATAACCACATAAATGGAATCATATTTTTTACTGCACCACCAATTTTAAGTAGTGTATTGGATAGTAAATTAAACCTTGTAATACACCCTCCTAAAACTGCACTTTTTACACGGTTTGGAGCAGTTTGAAGCAAAGCATGTATTAGAACCGAGCCAAGGGAAATGCCGATAAAATGAGCCCGTTCCACTTTCAGGTGATCAAGTACCTTTAGAACTTCACGCACATTTAAATCAATTGTGAATTTTTCATTATATGATTCTATACTTGGGGACTCTCCATGTCCGGGCAAATGAATCGTTATTACATTATAAGATTTCTTGAATATATCGAGCTGTTTGCCGAAAATTCTTGAGTTTCCCCCAATCCCATGGAGAAACACCACATACTCTTTGCCGACTCCTTGATGAACATTGTATTCTAGCATCAATTCTCTCCTTAAAACAGCACAACCTACCAAAAGAATGAAATGAATCAGGCCAATTATTCGAGAATCGTTTTACTTCTATTAACTTTCATTAATGAGAAAATCGATTTTCAATACAATAGCATGATGCATTCTAAGCTCTTGAAGCCTTACCTTAATTATCTTTCATTCTATACTATCCGAAGGTGCTTTGTCATATAAAAGCAGAAGAAATTCCGAACATTTTGTGATGAATGGAAGAATACCTGCCAATTCTAGAAATCCCTTACATTTATCACATTGTTGCCATCATGATCTTCTGCCAGTAACAAGAGCTTATACTTCCTTTACCATCATGATATCTTTCGTAAGCTCACTTAAACCCAATTCCTTTTGGATAGCCATTTCAGGAATATCTGAAGCATGCAATGTCATCGTTTCTGCTCCCATTGACCTTGCCTCGTTCATTAACACATTAATCATTTTCCCCTTATGAATCTTGAATTCTTGTAAAATTCCAAATGACAATACCTCACTATATTTTGTATCTTCACGTAATGTTATTCCCATGACGCCAATCATTTGTTCTTCGCTAAAAAATTTAATGGAAAAGTCAAAATCAACAGATGAATAGTATTCTTCCATCATTTTGATTTGGGCTTCATTCACTTCATCATTTGCCTCAATAATGGAACGCCAATCTACAAATCTAAACTCATTGGAGATCTTCCATGCGAACTCAATACCTTCTGTGCTTTCTACATTCGTTAGATATCTGCCAATTAATTCGGATTCATTAGTGATTTCAAATCCCTGCTTTTCAAAATAAAGAATCTGATTCTCCCACTGTTCACGAAAACGTTGCGCCAATATCTTCCCTCCGTACTCATCGCTAACAGCAAAACCATACACCCGCTCAAATAATTCATCCTGAATCCCTTCATACCCTGATAAGACCCACGGGTAACCAAGAGAGACAAAATCACCTCTCCCTGTAAAGCTCATGTATCCAACAAGATCATCACCATCATAGGCAAAGCAACGTGATCTCGGGTCAAATTCGTTTTGATCTTTAAACATTAATGGGGACATCGTCGGTTTCCAGGCAAAGGGAAGTGTAGATGTTATATTTCTCCAGAAATCATATTGAAGAGCTAAATCTTCTTCGCCTTGAAAATATTTATATATAATTGACATTTTATCTCTCACTTTCCATTTGGATTTTACTTTGGGCACGTTTTCCTTATTCACAGTGTAACTTATGAACAAATTCACTCACAAGAAAATAAAAGATCCAAACCTAAATAGAAGGTTTGGATCTTTTATATGTCTTACTACCGCACTATATAAAATCCCGATACCACACTGGAGAACTTATACCGTACTGCATTTTTAACCCGATTTTTTATTAAATCAGCCTTCAGCAGCGTAATCATTCCAATAAGAAAAATAAAAAGAATCTTCGAAACCATATCAACATACCTCCCCATCATCTCGATTTCATTCCTTCAAGTCCTCACGACTCTTCTGCTGTGGTGGCTGCTCCAACCATCCACGTTCAACTAACAGCTTAAGACCATCTGCACCATACTTCATGATTTCTGTCACAAAAAGTGTATAATGAACGGCTAAATCCTTCCTTGTAGACATCGTGATGGCGTGACAAAGTGTTGACAGCCCCACCGAGTTTGAAGAAGTGATAAAAAAAAGCATCAATTTTTCTGAAAATGGGGCCACATTTGAATCTGTTACCTCCATGGATACCGGATAAGTGGGAAATGAATCATCTCTTACCAGGACATTATTAAAAGTGGTAATCTGCTTTTCACTTAATTTTTTTCCTTTTTTGAGATAATTCTTCACTTTGATATCTTTAGAAACTTGTATAAATCCTTTCAAAAGGATGATTCCAATGCAATTTCTCTCAATTACAAAGAATAATTCGCTCAATTCCAATGCATTAAGTGGCCTTGTTTCACCTAACCAGCCCTCCAACAAAGATGGCTGCTCTGAAATGTATTCTATGGAATGGGGATAATTCATTTTTGGTGGACGATCATAGATCCCTTTTTCCAACATTAATTGCAATGATTGTTTATATAGTGATAATGATTTCTTCAGCGCATTTTCAAAAAGATCATATACATCTTTACGGGCAACGGCCCCCACTATAGTGGTGTAATGACTGCATGTGACCTGACCTCCGCGGTAAACAAAACTAAGAGCAAACAAATCAGTATATAAGGGGGGTGCGGTTGTATCTATGTCCCTATCAGTGAAGCCCTTTGGTACAGGAAATTCTTCGGATATAAAAAGAGACTTAATCTCACTCATTATCTCTAAGTTTGTCTGTAGACTTTCTTCGATGATGAATTTGATTCCTTCGTCCTTCAGGTATGTAAGGAAATGTGTGTAAAAGCAATTTAACGCCGAGCACTTAATATAAGTCGTCCACAAAGCGGAGATTTCTGCGGTAGTCAATCTTATGTCTTTGTCCTCCATCTTTCGACTCCTTTTCTTTTTCTCTTAGTGTTTTCCTAATCTTGTAAATCATTCTGGATAATTTATGGTAACTGAAAAGAGCTGCCTGTGATAGGCAGCTCTCTCTCTTATCTTTTCTTATATTCATATTTCACAAATAACGGAAGAAATAGTGAAATAACCATAGCCAATATAACGATTACACCAAACGTGAGCGGCTTTGATAAACCCTGTTGGGGTGCAATCAATAATCCGAATACAACTGCTGGAACAATGATGAGAAAAGAAACAATAAATTTCGAGGTGAAATTAATCGTATGTTTTTTACCACATTGACTGCATTCAATAGGTTTATAAGACCTCCAAATAGAGAATAATAACTCTTTCCATTGAAACTGATTCTTACATACATCACACTTCTGCAAAGCATTTCCCCCTATGTAAATTAGCTACTCTTTTCTCTAGTTTACCATTATAAGTCTGTCAGGAGTAGATGTTAATGAGGTCCGTCCCTCGTATTTTCACACAACACCCTAAATTTTTCCAGTTTCGATTTTGTTTATGATTTCACATACCCAACCAGAATTTAAATTCAACACCAATATTACTTTTTTTCACATGCTACATTCCATGAGAGGATTCCTTCTTCCACCTCTGCTACACTCCCATGGTTCTCACAAGACTCAATCGCTTTTTTCAAACCCATCTTATCCAGAAGTATGATGGTGATCACCATCATGATGGTCAGGATTAAGAGCAAAGACTTCCGTTTCCCTTTCATACATTAAAAACCCCTTTAAAATCGATTGATTCACCAATTATAGTAAATTATACCATGTACATCCATTTAGTTACCTTGGAAAGGGAATTCTCCTCAAAACAATGAATTCATGCAGGATTTTTCAACTTTCATTCGAACTATGTACTATAACACTAAATCATAAGGGGTAACTAAATTGATACAATCATTTAAACTAAACGTTCAAACAATGGGTCAGAAAATGCCGGTTTACATTTTTCGAGTCGACGATGTCCTTATTGATACAGGACCTTACAGTATGAAAAACGAAGTACGGAAAATTGTAAAAGAGCTTCCTATCCAACGAGTGATACATACTCATCATCATGAGGATCACACGGGTAACAGTTCATGGATCGAAAGGTTTTACTCCATTCCTCAATGGATTCACCCGTTAGGGGTACAAAAGTGCTCTCACAGCACTAAACTGCCTTTTTACAGAGCCATGTTCTGGCATAACCGCCAGGCATTTCACCCTTTGCCACTTAAAGAAGAAGTATTTAAAACGGACGGGCATTCGTTTCAAATTGTTCATACTCCAGGACACGCTGATGATCATATCGTTCTCATTGATGAAGAAAAGGGCATTTGCTTTACAGGCGATTTGTACTTATTCCATTCTCCTACTTCTAATTTTTCATTTGAATCTGTACCTGAGCTTATTCGATCAATTGACAGAACCCTGCAGTACTCCTTTCAAGAAGTGTATTGTTCACATCAAGGATACTTGAAGCAAGGGAGAATGCTTTTAGAGAAGAAACTAGCCTATCTTCAGAACCTTCAAGAAGCCGTTATGAAAGCGCACCTGGAGGGAAAAACGGCTAAAGAAATTCGTAAACACCTGCTTCCCAGAAACAAACTTTTTCAATATATTTCACTTTTCGAAAACTCACCAGAACACACAGTCAATTCCATCATCAAAGAAATATCGTAAACAGAAGGTCCGTCCCTCATTAGGGACGGACCTTCTGTTTACTGATTTCCGAGGCGGTTGAGGCTTCGTTTGTATTCCAGCTGACAAATGATATCCAGGATTCTTGTTCCTATGAATTGGCAGACCAATGCAAAAAGTATGATTTTTAAATCTACTACGATTCCTGTTAGTAGTAACACACTGCCATTAATGACGAATAATGTCTTCCCTGGGGTGTACCCTTTCAGCTTTGAAATAATGAGTGCTAAAATGTCCATCCCTCCAGAGGATGCACCCATTCTGAACAGGATCCCTATTCCGATTCCAAAAAGGATGCTGCCAATCAATAAATCTACGAAAACAAATGAGACAGTTCCGATTAAATAAGAATTTAAGAAATTAACTACAATCGAGGTGACTGTCACACAATACATGGTCCAAAGTGCATTCTCTTTTCCTAACCATTTAACCGCAGCTAGTAACAGAGCAGCATTTAACACCCATAGCGTAATGGCAAACGGGACATGCAACAAATAGTTTAATAGCACACTTACACTTGCAGCGCCACCTGAAGGGATAAAATGGGGAAACAAGAACATAGCCATGGCCAATCCTTGTATGCTTGCTGCTATACCTAAAATAGTACCCTTTTTCACTACATTCATTTGTACATTGCTCCGATTCTGTGTAGGACTCTATTTCATAGTCTAGTAGCAATACACTGCAACTGCAACAGGGAATTGAAATGGCTAATTACGGACTAATTTAAATCATTCGAATATTAGAAACGAAATTTCATTAAAAATATGGTGTTTGTACCAATTACAATCTCACTTTATCTTTCATTTAACAAATGCATGTCTTTCTTTTCACACCTACCCTGTCTTTATCTTCTATCTTCTTTATATAGCTTGTAGCTACCGGTACTTTACATGCTGTATCTCCGACATCGACATGTACTTTCCCAATTTTTCCCGCCACCCTTTTTGCCTCATCTAACAAAGGAGCTACATGTGCGCCAACAGAAATGACAAAACCATTCATTACGTAACGTACTCTATTTCTCTCTCCATGAATCGTTTTTTCAATATGATCCAGATACTGTTTGATTTCTTCTATATTGATTTCTTGGTCTGGGGTTATACTTATATACCCAGCATAGGCACTCCAGCCAGCCGTTGCCACCATTTCATTATCTGATTTGATCCACTCGTTCGCTAATTCAATAGCGCAGTCGCTCTCAGCGGTTATATTAGCGACAGTGTATTCAGCCAACATGTACCAATCTGCTTTATTGACCCAATCCTGTAAAATTCCTTTATTCATTTTTTTAGGATTTACAGATAATCCTGCCAGGTACATGGCATCGAAATTTCCCGATTCGTACAAGCTTAGTGCAAGACCTTGATCTTTTTTCACATGTTTCACCAGTTTTTTCATATCCCCAATTTTCACTCCGTATAATGGTTCATGTGCGCCGTGACGTAAATATGTATTCTTGGTCTGTTCGTTTCCCATCTCTTCAAGTGCTGCCATTACTTCATCATATTTCATGTTTGATCACCTTTTCATCATATTTGTTCATTTGTATTCTTCTCTATAGAGTTAATTCGTGAATGATTACTTCTTTTCTGCTTTCATCTTGCTTTCATGTTCAATCAACCATTTTTTCCGGTTAAGACCACCTGCATAGCCGGCAAGATCTCCATTCGCCCTTATCACCCGATGACAAGGAATGATGATGGCAAGCTGATTACAGCCATTGGCCCTTGCGACTGCTCGAACAGCTGTTGGACTGGAAATATTTTCAGCGATCTCAGTGTAGGATCTGGTTTGTCCATAAGGTATACTTTGCAATTCGCTCCAAACGTTCTGTTGAAAAGGTGTTCCGATGATTTTTAAATTGGTTTGGAAACCTGATAAAGTGCCCTCAAAATACGCGTTCAATTCCTTTTCAATGGACTGAAGTGGCTCTGTAGAACCGGGAATGATTGCTGCTTTTGTTCTCTCCCTCATTCTCTCCACTTCTTTCTCCAGACCGCGTCGGTCAACAAATTCCAGCAGGTATAAAGCCTTTTCGTCTGAAATTCCAATCATCGGTCCAAGTTTCGTATCAATCCACGCTGCTTTTAGTATGTGCTGTTGATGAGACAAAGCTGGTGGCGTTCCCATAATTTTCGAAAAAGCATCTCTGAATCCGCTGCTCGATTCATATCCGGTTGTAAGTTGAGCATCCATCACCATCGACCCTGATCTGATGTGCTTCATGGCCATCCCCATCCTTCGGGCTCTGGCATATTCTACAAAGGTCATACCGAACCTCCTCTTAAATTGACGCCGTGCAGTAGATGCATCTATGGATAGCTCCTGAAAATCCTTATCCTTCCAACGTTTTTCAGGATTTTCTTCCACAGCCTCTACCAGCATCCTTACAACATCTGAGATGCTATTGGGGTGGGATAAGGGCTTACATCTTTTACAAGGTCGAAACGATGCCAGAAGGGCTTGTTGAGCTGTTCCAAAAAATTCACAGTTCTCATACTTAGGTTTCCTAGCCGGACATGTCGGCCGACAAAACACACCTGTCGTTTTAACCCCTACATAAAAAATCCCTTCGTATTCCGATCTTTTTTCCACTAATGCCTGATAATACTCCCTTTGTAGTTCGACTGAAAACATCCTCATTCCTCCACTATTTCATTTTGTCTTTATTATAACCCCAATAAAACAACAATGCCGCCGAAATTCAGGCATCGATTTTTATTAGAATAATAGAAGTTTCTATCCTTCTGCCTATTTCATGAGAATTCTAAGAATACCGTGGGACGGACCTTTGTATCCCAACTAATTATCGTAACAAGCAGGGATTCTCACGCCCAATAGATAATGTATTATGGTAGCGAATAATTATCATTCAATAAAAATTACGATAAAGGAGCATCTCTTATGAACTTGACAACACAACAGTGGAATTCAGCAGCTCTCTATATTAAAACCCACGCGAGACCACTTGAACAAAAGCTATTCACCTTTTTCTTTGAAGAAGGAAGTAAAGAGGAAGCAATCAAAGAGCTAGCACATTTCCAAAATACAGATGGAGGATTCGGCCGCTGTATAGAGCCTGATTTTAGATTGGACAGTTCATCTCCAATGGCAACAACCGTTGGATTACAGCATGCAAAGGACTTAAAGCTTTCAGCCGAGCACCCTATCGTTCAAAAAGCGATGAGCTACCTTCAAGACAGATACGATGAGGAAATCAATGGCTGGCATGCTGTTTCTGAAGTGGTTAATTTGGTTCCCCATGCACCATGGTGGCATTTTGATTCTGAAAAGGGCCATAGTGGCGTTCAAACGACTTGGGCTAACCCTAACGCTGAAATAGTAGGTTATTTTCATTTATTTAGTCCGGAACACCCTCGATTAAAAGAATGGACTAAGAGAGCGGTCACAGAGTTAAAGAATCTTTCACACCCAATAGAGATGCATGATTTTCTCTGTTATGATCGACTCCTTTCTGAGGTGAAAGGGGAAACGGAATCCATTCTTTATAGATTTCTTTCTTCTTCCTTACGAAAAACTGTTTGTACCGATCCATCACGCTGGAATGAATATATAGCCAAACCATTGCAGGTAGCCAGTCATCCTTCTTCACCGTTTTATGAAGCCTTAAAAGAGGAGATACATATGCAATTGAATGTCGAGATTGAAACTCAACACCAGGAAGGTTATTGGCAGCCGAATTGGTCCTGGTTCGGTCAATATGACGAGACCTGGCCAATTGCTGAAAAGGAATGGAGAGGGATTTTGACCCTAGGAAAGCTACGGATTCTAGAGGCCTATAAGAGAGTAGAAAATTAATTAATAAAGAATCCGGAAGACTTCCCTTCCGGATTCTAAAGATTATTTAAAATTCGCTTCAAACCATCTTTTTGCTGCATCTACTTCCTCACGACGAAGCTCATGCCCACCTTCTGTCCAGAACTCTGTTACCTGGGCTCGGGCGTCTTGAAGATTTTTAACGAGTTCCATTGTTTCTTGCATGGGTATGAGTGGATCTCGCTTTCCTGCACCTATGAATACAAGTGCGTCACTTAAGTCTGGAAGCTTGACATTTCGTCTAGGAACCATAGCGTGGAACAGGATTCCACCTTTTAATGCATCCTTGTAATGATACATTAAACTAGCCGCGATATTCGCTCCATTGGAGTATCCTAACGCAACAATATTTTGACGATCGAAACCGTAGTTATTAGCACTCTCATCGATGAACTCATACAATTCCTTCGTACGGAAGACTAAATCTTCTTCATCAAAAACACCTTCCCGTAAGCGTGCAAAAAAACGGGCCATTCCATTTTCATCCACATTTCCTTTTACGCTTAATACAGATGCATCGGGTTCAATCATCTCAGCCAGTGGTAATAGGTCACGCTCATCTCCACCTGTTCCATGTAGGAGCAGAAATGTGGGTAAGTCTTTTTTTCCTTGTTTAAATATATGTTTCAAGCTGACTTCCTCCTTATTCTTTTGTATCCAAGGGTTTTAATTTCGCTTCTATGGAATCTCTTTGCGCTTCAAAATATGGTGGAAGTGATAAATTTTCACCTAAATTATCAAAATCTTCATCGGTCTCAAAGCCTGGTCCGTCAGTAGCCAGTTCGAAAAGAATACCATTTGGTTCACGGAAGTAGAGGGAACGGAAATAGTATCTTTCAACAAAACCTGAGTTCGGCAAACGGTTTTGTGTGACCCAATCTACCCATTTACGTAATTCATCTTCATCTTCCACACGGAAGGCTACATGATGAACACTTCCTCTTCCCGGTCTTTCTTGTGGAAGATCATTTCTTTCTTCAAGATATACCTCTCCACCAGTACCGCCTTCCCCTGTTTCAAAGACGCGGATATCCGGTTGTCCATCTACATCTGAAGGAAAAGTCCTTGTTTCTCTAAAACCTAATACGTCTTTCAGTACCATTGCCGTGTTTCCCCCACGGGCAACCGTCAACGTAATCGGACCCAGGCCAACTATCCCATGCTGGGCGGGCACCGGACTCTTGTCCCAAGGCTTCCCACCGGGAACTCCTTCATTCTTTTCATCTGACACAAGCATGAGGCGCTGTCCTTCAAAATCACGGAATCCTAGTGTTGCCCGCCCACTATGGTGAGAAATTTCGTCATGTTCAACCCCCATCTCTTCAAAACGATTCTTCCAATAAGCTAAAGACTCATCCGTGTTCACTCGCAGTGCTGTTAAAGAAATACTATTCGTCCCTTTATAAGTATTCCCCGCATGTGGAATTTCGAAGAATGTGAGGTCCGTCCCTGGATTTCCTCTTTCATCTGCATAGAAAAGATGGTAGACGGATGTATCGTCCTGGTTGATTGATTTTTTCACGAGTCGAAGTCCTAGTGTTTTTGTATAGAATTGATAATTTTTCTTAGCGTTAGCTGTAATGGCAGAAACGTGATGCTGCCCTTTAAGTGGTTTTAATTTCATAATGGATTCACTCCTTAATAAAATTCTTGCTTAGTTTCTATCTCCATCATACACGAAAATTATCTTTAATTCAAGATACTTTGCTTCGAAATGTTTTTTTACTTTTCAACACTCTTCAATTTCTCCACAAAAAAACATCCGTACACCATGTACGAATGTTTTAAAAATTATTCGACTTCATTATTTTTGATAGTCAGGGCTTGTGACAGGGTAGAAGTAATCGTCAGGTTGTCAAAATTCAATCCCAGCTGAACAGCTGTTTGTGCGATTTCAGGGCGTAACCCAGATAGAATCGGCTTAACACCGATCAACTGAAGTGCATCAATTAGCTGAAAGATTTGATGGGCTACCATCGTATCTATTAATACAACTCCTGATAAGTCGATGAACAATTGAGAAACTTCCTTATTAACACATTGTTCCAAAGCATTCTCTAAGATTAATTCCGCACGTGTAGGATCGATATTACCTACAAGGGGTAATAACGCTGTATGTCCATTCAAGGATATGACAGGTGAACTTAATTCATTGATCACTTCCTGCTGGGATTGGATCTGCTGCTCCACTACTTCCGTTTGCAGCTCAACAAAACGCAACATAACCCGATCAAATGCTTCAATAATAACCTGATTCCAACGGGTAAATTGTTCGAAGATTTTTTCTTCCATATGAGTTTCGGCATATTCTTTCAAGAATTCCAGGTATTGATGTCTAACCCTCATGAATTCTCTAAGAATATAGTGATTTGGGGTTTCTAAATGTTCCTTATCCTCTGCAATGGTCAAGACCCATTCATCGATCTTCTTGTTAAACGTTTCTTTATCCTCTGCAAACACATTGCAAAGAATGCCGTGAAACTCAAAGTTTTGATTTTTTAAAGTTTCAATCACCTTGGGATCTGAGGAAGAATAAACACCGTTTGTTGTGCTTTTATCCAGGGAGTTATACCAATCTTCCGTTAATTGACGAGCCTTACTTAATAAAAATGTATGTAGTTCCTGATTTCTATGCATGTATGATTCCTCCTATGATATCCAGCAAATTTATATCAATTTCTTCTTCCCTGTCTGACGCAATGAGTAGTTGAGAAATCATACTCTTTTCTCTGGTTTCTTCTTCATTAAAGATTCTGACTTTAAGGTTGAGTCGATCAATCCGCTTTCGACTTTCCTTCTACCATTCTCCATTATATATCACATTCATACAAAATTTCCATTCAGACACTCTTATCTAAGAGCATTACAGGTACGCCACCTATCAACACTATATTCATCCTTTAATCTCCTCATCCTGAAATTCCCCGCTAATTACACCGGTAAGGGATATTTCCTTTTCATTTTTCAACACTTTAATCGTATCAAAGCTCTCTTTGGATTATTATATATAAAAATCCGGAACAATTATAAGTAAATTCTAAAAATATTACATTATTTTGTAAAATCAACTCTACAATTCACAATATAAAGTGTATAATGAGGGTATTAATTGAGAAACAGACAGCAGGTATGTCTCGATATGCTATTTCGATGTATATGAATCTCCTACTAGAAACCAACCACAAATCTTAATATGATGTCGTAATCCTACTACTTAGTCATTTGTCAAAATAGTTGGGAGCTGATGAGAGAATGAAAAATAATCTGACAAGAAGGTGTATTGAAACACTTGCTATCCAAAGTGCCTATCATTTCTGTGTGTCTATTGGAATCAAGCCCAGTTTACTCAATCTAACGATGGTCACAGGATTCTCAGAAGAAAGAATACTGGAAATACTCGAAACCAAGTTTAGTAATCAAAGTGTTAAAACAGAAGATCACTCTTTTTGACTCTGTGTTTCCCCTTTATTACTCTACAAGCCGATTATCCTTCATCCCCTAACCATTAAATTCTTTCATTACCTAAATATCCATTTTTATTTTAAATTAGTGAACCACTGTTGGTCTTCCCCTAAAAATTAATAAGATTAGACTTCTGAACTTATCGCCACAAAGCAAAAAGGCAACTCCACTTTGGAAAGTTGCCTTTTTAGTATGGTATTTATAATACATTAAAATATCTTGCTTCCGGATGAGCGAAAACCATCGCTGTTACCGATGCTTCCGGTTCCATCATACATCCGTCTGTTAATTGGATTCCGATTTTTTCAGGTTGAATAAGCTTAAACAGCTTGTTCTGATCTTCAAGGTCCGGACAGGCGGGATACCCAAATGAAAAACGCTGTCCTTGATAATGAGTCCGGAACCGGTCCTGCATCGTAATATCAACGGGATCAGGGAACCCCCACCTGCTTCTCATCATTTCATGCACTCTTTCAGCCAGTCCTTCTGCTGTTTCCAAGGCAAGAGCCTGCAAGGCGTGACTTTCAAGGAACCGGCCTTCTTCCTTCATCTCTCTTGCCCACTGCCTGATTTTCACACCGGCCGTTACCGCAAAGAAACCGACATAATCCATTTCTCCACTTTCTACAGACCGCAAGTAATCTGCTAAACATAAATGCTGGTTTCCTGCTTGTCTTGGAAAATGAAATCGTTCTATCTCTGTGGAAGAATCCTCCGGGTGATAAATAACAACATCATCACCATCTGATTGAGAAGGAAAGAATTGATATCGTGCAGATGCCTGAATCATCCCTTCCCTTTTTGCTTTTTGGAACAATTCATCAGTCACTGCTTTAAGGCCGACCGTTCGTTCGTCTCCTTCTTCCAGCAGTCTTGAAATTTTCCCTTTAATCCCCAGATGATGCCCGAGAAGCATTTGCTGATTAATGTAAGGATGAATTTGATCAAGTGAAAATTCCTTTATGGTGTGTGGAATTAAGTCAGAAGGAACATGAACTTTTACATCTTTTGCAACTGTAGAGCGTACTTTCACTGCAACAGAAGATGTATTTCGAATCTGTGAGTCTTCATTCGAAACAACCTTACTTAATTTTTCGCGACTCTCTTCTTCCAACTGCAGCCTTGTTTCTTCATGTTGAATCCCATTCATGATGCCAAGTCCATCCATTGCATCCTTCGCATAAAGAACCAGCCCATCGTATTCCCGGCCAATTTTGTTTGTAGTGAATTTTCGGGTGAGGGCCGCACCCCCTACTACAAGAGGAACTGAAATATCAGACTGTTTTAAATCTTGAGCAGTAAGGACCATTTGTTGGGCAGACTTCACAAGGAGCCCGGACAAACCTACGATATCGGGCTTCTCTTCCCGTATGACTTCGATCAGTTCCTGAGGTGTTACTTTAATGCCTAAATCAATCACTTTATATCCGTTATTACTGAGGATAATATCAACGAGATTCTTACCAATATCATGAACATCCCCCTTAACCGTAGCTAATATCACTTTTCCCTTCGAAGAGGAACTTTCCGTTTGTTCCATATGCGGTTCCAAATGAGAAACGGATGCTTTCATGACTTCGGCACTCTGTAATACTTCCGCTACAATCAGCTGGTTATCATTAAATAACCTTCCGACTTCACTCATTCCTGCCATAAGGGGACCATTGATGATTTCAAGGGGAGCGTCATATTTTTCCAAAGCGATATTTAAATCTGCAATCAGCCCTTCCTTCGTCCCTTCCACCACATAATGAGCCAGTCTTTCTTCCAGCGTCATAGTGTTGACAGGTACCTTTACTTCTTTCTTCTTCCCTCTGTAAAATGCAGTGAATTCAGCCAGAGTTTCATCAGTCGTCTCAAATAAGAGTTTCTCCGCCATTCGGACTTCTTCTTCAGGAATAGAGGCAAATCGCTCTAATTTCTCCGTATTGACTATCGCATAATCAAGGCCTGCTTTCGTACAGTGATAAAGATACACAGCATTGAGGACTTCTCTTCCGACAGGAGGCAGTCCAAAAGAAACGTTACTAACCCCTAAGATGTGAGGGCATTCAGGTAAGGCTTCCTTAATCTGTTTTATCCCTTCAACGGTGGCATTGGCTGAGCCGATATATTGCTGATCCCCTGTTCCCACAGGGAAGACGAGAGGGTCAAAGATGATGTCTTCTGATGCTATCCCATATTTCTCTGTTAACAGTTTATGAGAGCGAAGGGCGATGTCTAGCTTACGCCCGACTGACACTCCCATTCCTTTTTCATCAATCGTTCCTACTACAACTGCCGCTCCGTATTCCTTCATAAGCTTTGTTATCTTCTCAAACCGCTCTTCTCCGTCTTCAAGATTGATCGAGTTAATGATCACCTTTCCTTGAGAATATTTTAAAGCGGTCTCAAGCACTTTTTCATCCGTAGAATCAATGACTAGTGGAACTTTTACTTTTTTCACTACTTCCTGGATAAATACATTCATATCTTCAACTTCTTCACGATCGGGATCTGCAAGACAGATATCGATCACCTGAGCTCCATTTTTCACTTGTGCTCTCGCAATCTCTGAAGCTTCTTCTATCTTATTCTCTGCAATCAATCGTTTGAATTTACGTGAACCGATGACATTCGTCCGTTCTCCTACCAGGATCGGTCTTCTGTCTTCATCCTCATAGATGAAAGCTTCAATTCCTGACACCGCATGAGGGTGAGACTCATTGGGTTTACGAGGAGGTAATCCCTTCACCACTTCTGAAAGGGCACGAATATGCTCCGGTGTCGTTCCACAGCACCCTCCAACAAGATTCAGCCAGCCTTTCTCTGCAAAACCTTTCATCTTTACACTGAGTGAATCAGCCGTCTCATTGTAATTCCCCTCTTCATCAGGAAGTCCTGCATTCGGATAACAGCTGACATAAGTAGTGGCCAGACTTGATAAGGAACGTATATGATCGCGCATAAATTCAGGTCCGGTTGCGCAGTTTAGACCGACTACCAAAGGGTTTAAATGTTCAAGGGATAAATAAAATGCTTCGATTGTTTGCCCTGCGAGTGTAGTGCCCATAGGCTCAATGGTTCCTGATAATAGTATGGGGATCTCTTTCCCTCTGGATTCAAAAGCAGATTGAATTCCGAGGTTTGCTGCTTTTACATTTAAAGCATCCTGACTCGTTTCAAGTAATAGTACATCAACTCCTCCGTCTAGAAGACCTTCTGCTTGAACCCGGTAGTTGTCTACTAACTCATCGAAGCTTACCCCTCCTGTAACAGATAAGGTTTTCGTAGTGGGCCCGAGAGATCCTGCAACAAACCTTGGCCACTCGTAAGTTGAGATATCTTCTACTGCTTTTTTGGCAATTTCAGCTGCTACTTTGTTGATTTCGTATGCTTTATAGCCTAAATCATATTCATCCAGTACGATGGGGGTTGCACCAAATGTATTCGTTTCAATAATATCAGCTCCGGCTTTTAAATATTCCAGATGGATCTGATAGATTACCTCCGGCGCTGTCAAAACCAGATTTTCATTACATCCTTCAATCTCTTCTCCACCAAAATCCTCCGGTGATAAATTTGCTTGTTGAAGCATCGTTCCCATTGCTCCATCGAGTACGAGTATTTTTTTCCTAAGCTGTTCTTCAAACAAAGTGATGGCCATAGGGAACCTCTCTTTCTGTATTTGTTTTCTCTTGTATATGATGAATCAGTTCAATGCTCATATCATAACGTACAAAAGGTGTGATAAGGTAAATTCCATTAAACAGACCTATTGCTGTATCAAGTAAGTCTTTTGCTATCTCCATTCCTACTGTCCTTGCAATGACGGGATCACTTCCCGCTTCCTTCATTCTTTGTCTTGTTTCTTCTGGAACATTGATTCCAGGCACTTCATGATGTAGAAACTCCGCATTTCTCGAGCTGATTAACGGCATGATTCCTATAAAGATGGGAACATCTAAATACTTCGTAGCTTCATGTACTTGAATCAGTTGTTCTTTCCCAAAGATCGGTTGAGAAATGAAATAGTCAGCTCCTGCATTCTTTTTCTTTTCAAGCCTTTTTACAGATGCGTCTAAATGACGGAAATTCGGATTAAAAGCTGCACCCACTGAAAATTGAGTGCGTTCCCGGAGTGATTTACCGGAGAAGGATATCCCCTCATTATTCTGTTTAATCAATTCAATTAGTTCAAGAGAAGATAAATCATAAACGGATGCTGCCCCAGGAAAATCTCCAATCTTGGCCGGATCCCCCGTAATGGCTAATATATTGTGTATTCCTAACGTGTGTAACCCCATTAAATGGGATTGAAGTCCAATCAGGTTTCGATCCCGGCAAGTGATGTGAACTAAAGGTGTAAGATCAAATTTGGACCTTACCAGGCTGCCAATGGCGTCATTGCTAATTCGAGGCGATGCTAACGGATTGTCAGCAAGCGTGAGTGCATCAATCCCGGCTTCCTTTAATGCTTCAGCCCCTTGGAAGAACAGCTTCGTGTCGAGATGTTTAGGTGGATCGAGTTCAACAATGATCGTTTTCTTTTCTCTTACTTGCTCATGCAGCAAGTTTCCCCTGATAGATGGTGATGATAACTGAACAACCTTTTTTGCTTTCACCACTTTTTCTTTCACAGGCTCCCGGGTTTTTAACCTGCTTGCTACAGAACGAATGTGATCAGGTGTGGTTCCACAGCATCCCCCAATGATTCTTGCACCTTGCAGTCGCAACTCATTGCTTATATCCCCAAAGTAATCAGGCTCAGCAGAGTAATAGAATCGACCTTCTTCATAATTTGGCAGACTGGCGTTGGGATAGACTGATAGAAATGCCCTTTTAGGTAATGGAACTTCCTCTAATGAGTTCACCATATGAAATGGCCCCATGCGGCAATTGATGCCGACAACATCGGCCCCTAATAATTCTAATTGTTGAAGTGCGTCTTTTATCTCCATTCCATTTTGAAGAACTCCCGTTTCATGTAGAGAAACTTGAGCAATGACAGGAATGTCCGCTTCACGTTTGACAATGTTTAAAACCGTGGTTAACTCCTCGAAGTCATAATAGGTCTCAAGCAGAATGCCGTCTACACCTTCTAATAATAAACAGTAAAGCTGTTCCCGAAAGCTTCTTTTGATTTCTTCCAGCGACACATTTTGTTTAATGCCCCTGATTCCCCCGATGGTCCCCAGAATATAAGTGTTAACACCAGCGGCTTTTCTTGCTAGACGCACTGCAGCTGTATTTATTTCCTTAACCGAATCCTCCAATCCGTATCTGGAAAGCTTTTGATAATTGGCTCCATACGTATTGGTCTGAATGATATCTGCTCCTGCATCAATATACTCTTTATGGACTTTCAACACTTCATTTGGGTGCGAGAGATTCAGTTCTTCAAAGCATCTGTCCACTCCATATGAATACAACAACGTTCCAATGGCCCCATCTGCAATTAAGATTCTCTCTTTCAGTGCTTCCAGCAACGGCTTCATGGCATTCCCTCCTTTTTTATAAATTAATCACGTTGTTTCGATTGATCTTTTGTATACTATCTAAACCTTTTTGAAGATCGATAATTAATTCATCCACGTTTTCAAGTCCTACTGATAATCGTAATAAACCATCTGTAATACCTCTTCTTTCCCGTTCCGCTTTTGGCATAGAAGCATGTGACATCCTTGATGGATAGGATAGAATTGATTCAACAGCTCCTAAACTTACGGCGAATACGGGAATTTTTACATTTTGTATGAGTTGTTTCACTTCCTCTTCCCCTTTTAATCGGAAGGAAAGAACCGCTCCAGGACCCTCTGCTTGTCGAACTTGAATTTCACGACCGGGATGATAGCTCAATCCTGGGTAATACACTTCTTCTACTTCCTTTCTTTTTTCTAAGAAGGCCGCAATCTTATAAGCCGATTCTGATGATTCCTTCAATCGTACATGCAGTGTTTTCAGTCCTCTTAAGAGCAGCCAGCAATCCTGAACACCAAGTACAGCACCAAAGGAATTCTGCAAGAATGCAAGTTTCCTGGCAATCTCATCATTTCCCGTTACGGCGAGCCCTGCCAAGACATCACTATGTCCGGCAAGAAACTTCGTGGCACTGTGCAGGACAACATCCACACCTAGACTGATCGGTCTTTGCAACAGGGGAGTCATGAATGTATTATCAAGAAACGTTAAACATCCATTCGCCTTGGCAAGCTTAACGACTCCTTCAATATCGGTGATATTCAGAAGCGGATTGGAAGGAGTCTCCATATAAATCACTTTCGTATTGTGTTTGATTGAACAAGCCACTTCATGTAGGTCCTTCATGTTCACAAATGAGTATTCAATCCCAAACTTTGTGAGGACCTCGGTAATCATTCTGTATGTTCCACCGTACACTTCTTCTGATACGAGAACGTGATCTCCACTCGACAATAATAAAAAGCTTGTTGAGATTGCCGCCATTCCGGAAGAAAAGGCAAAGCCTCTAATCCCGCCTTCCAATTCGGCGATCGTTTCTTCAACGGTTTCCCTCGTCGGATTTCCTGAACGGCTGTAGTCATACGTTCCATATTGATCAAAATCCTGTTGATGGAAGGTTGTTGCATGATGAATCGGTGTAGATACCGCTCCTGTTTCTTTATCAAATCCGTGAGAATGAATGAGTGACGTCTGAAGTGAAAATGGTTTTTTACTCATACGTAAGCACCTCTTTTTCCAATTGATGAAAAACATTCTCCAAGTCCTCTATCAGGTCATCAATAAATTCAATTCCTACAGAAAACCGCAGGAGCTTGTTGCAGATACCAAGCCTTTTTCGTTCTTCTACAGGAATGTCTGCATGCGTCTGGGTAGCGGGATATGTGATAAAGCTCTCAACTCCTCCTAAACTTTCAGCAAATGTAATAACTTTTAAGTGTCGGAGAAAGGGAGCAACCCATTCTTCCTTTGCAATACGAAAGGAAAGCATGCCGCCTTTTCCCGGATATAAAACGTCCGTTACACATTCATGTCCTTTAAGATAGTTGGCTAGTTTTCTTGCGTTTTTTTCATGCTGAGCCATTCTGAGACTAAGGGTTTTCATCCCTCTTAATAACAGCCAACAATCAAATGGTGCGAGAACCGCGCCGATTGAATTTTGAATGGTGTAGATTTTTTCCGCCAACTCCTCTGTGTTTACTACCACAACTCCAGCCAGCACGTCATTATGGCCCCCTAAGTATTTCGTCGCGCTGTGAATAACTATGTCTGCTCCTTCAGTAAGTGGCTTTTGCAGAACAGGTGTGAAGAAGGTATTATCAACAATTAAAAGCAATCCGTTATGCTTTGCAATTCCGGCAACCTCAGAAATACTTGCTTCATTCATTAATGGATTGGTTGGCGTTTCAAGAAAAATGGCCTTTGTTCCGTTGGAAATTTTTTCTTCTATGGAGCCAACATCACTTGTGTCAACAAAATGAAATTTTATACTATATTGTGCTTCATACTGTACGAATAAACGGTAGCTTCCGCCGTAAAGGTCTTTCGATACAATCAATTCATCCCCACTTGAGAATAAGCCAAGGATCGCCTGAATAGCTGCCATACCCGAGCTGAAGGCAAATCCTCTGTTCCCCTCCTCCAATTGAGCAATGGTGTCTTCTAAAGTGCCACGGGTTGGATTCCCAGTTCTTGTATAATCATAGCCTGTCGATTGGCCAATCCCCTTATGTTCATAGGCAGTAGATAAATGAATGGGTAAGCTCACAGCACCCGTTGCAGGATCTTTCCGATTTCCTGCCTGGACAAGCATTGTATCAATATGTTTTTTCATCATTCTTCTCTCCTTTTCTATCTTGAATACGAAAAGGGAAAAAACAAAAAAACCTTCTTAATGAAAATAAGAAGGTTTTGTACGTTCGTTCTCCCTCTTATCGTCCAAGTTGACATCAACTTGCTGGAATTAGCACCATACCTAAAACTTTGGCTGGTTGCTGAGGTGTCTTCGGGCCAGTCCCTCTACCTCTCTTGATAAGAAACTATATGATTTTGTGAAAAATAACTTTCCCATAACTTATAACATAGAAGGAGAAATGTCAATGAGAATTATGAATTATCTGAAAAAAATAAGGATTTTGCGTTTCATCAACATGTTCTATTTCAATGATATATCCCTATTTCCCTTTTAATCTCTTTCATGAATGGGATTGTTTTTTCCCGTGCTTTTTTTGCTCCATTTTGTAAGATGTCATCCAACATATGAGGGGAGGCCATCAGTTCTTCATATTTCGATCTTGGTTCTTCGATAAATGAATTCATGACTTGAAAGAGCTCTTTTTTCGCTTCTCCCCAACCTATTCCCCCTTGAAATCTCCTTCTCATTTCTTCAACCTGTTCGGATGTAGCAAATTCTTTATAGAGCGAAAATATGACGGATGAATCCGGATCCTTAGGCTCTTCATGGGGTGTAGAATCTGTTTTGATTTTATTGATTAATTTCTGAAGCTTTTTTGGTTCTTCAAATAATGGAATGGTGTTGTTATAACTTTTACTCATTTTACGTCCGTCTAATCCAGGGAGAACTGCTGTTTCTTTTTGAATCACATATTCAGGTATGACAAATGTTTCTCCATATTGCTTATTAAAGTTTTCTGCTATATCCCTTGCAATTTCAACATGCTGAATTTGATCTTTCCCTACAGGAACCAGTTCCGTTTGGAATAGAAGGATATCTGCCGCCATCAAAATCGGATAGGTGAATAAGCCCATATTGACCCCTGCATCAACATCTTTGCCGCTATTTTCATTTTCTTCGACCAATGATTTATATGCGTGGGCCCGGTTCATTAACCCTTTCGGTGCAAAACAAGACAGGATCCAGCTCAATTCAAAAATTTCAGGTACATCAGATTGACGATAAAAGATCGCTCTATCAGGATTCAAACCTAACGCTAACCAAGCTGCTGCAACTCCATAAGATAGTTCTTTCATTTCATGCTGATCATGTATCTTCGTTAAACCATGATAATCCGCAACAAAATAAGCTGCATTGTAGGATTGATTCTCTGCCAAATGTAATGCCGGTTTGATTGCACCAATATAATTCCCCAAATGAATACTTCCTGTTGGTTTAATCCCCGTCAGAACATGTTTTTTCATAACAATTCCCTCCGATCAAAATAATAAAAATAAACACAAAAAGGGCTTCTCATCCTCTAAAAAAGGACGAGAAACCCGTGGTGCCACCTTCATTCGCTTACACTTTAGTAAACGCACTTAATTGTACAGAAGTCGCCTTCGATACATCGTCTCTTTTATCGGTGAGACCCTCCGCCATAACCTACTTAATTTCAGCCTGGATGCTCAAAAGCCCATTCAACGATTTCACCATACTGATTCTCACCAGCCATCAGCTCTCTGAAATGTTTCGTTCGTCTACTCTTCTTCCTCATCGCATTTAACTATTTAAAGTGTATCCATTATTTTAATGTATCGGGAAATAATGGTCAAGTGGGTGTAAACACATTTTAGATTTCTTTGGATGAAAGGGGAAGGAAAAGCTTTATGCCTCTCTTATTAAAAGGAAGAAATTTCATATCCGCGATCAGATGACTTGCATATCCGATTACACACGCCTCAAACACTCCATCAATCATTATAGAAGACTCTAGATAATGAGCAATCATGCCGTAATATGCAATCCCAAGAACAGAGTGAGTATAACTGCGATGTGAAACGAATGAGGCGATGAAAATATAAATACCTAACAACCATAACCACGTTTCATTCAACTGCCAACCGCATGCTGTCACACCGATGCCTGTAATCATCAGCATTCTTCTCTGGGTAATGAAACTGGAGAAAACCATCATTCCTGCACCATATCCAATACCAAGCCATCGTTCTTTTCCAATTCCTTCAAGATAGCTGTATACCATCATTAAAAAACCAATGATTTGTGCCACTGCTCTGATCATTTTTGGTGAAAAAGTAACCTTGTTACTAAGCTTTCCGTCAATATCCATATCAGGCATGAGTCCGGATACCCCACCTATTGCCACAAGTGCGGCCGTTATGTCAGGTCCGGATCCAAATGAGTTGGCCACAATAAAACCAGTTGCTGCTCCAATTGCCATATGTGCTGTGCCGTTCAAGTGTGTCCTCCTACTCTCTTATCGTTTATGTATGTACTAGATTACTATAATAGCCTTCATTATCCATATTGACTATGGGAAGTACGAATTAATTTCTAAAGATGAGCCGATATACGCTCAATTATTTCTAGAAGGTAGGACCTTTCATGTGGAACAAAGTGATGGTACCTCACCTTTTGCTTCATGAAGTCCTTTTTCCCTGTTTCATTAACAAGAAATCCTACTACTTCGATTTCAGCTTTCGTTTGTTGAACGAGCGCTTTAAAGTCCTGAAGAGTCGAACGGAAAATACCGGACACTTCTTCTAACTGAAGTTGAAATTCTTCATATGCTACCGGCTTGGAATACAGGAATACGTGAGTTAGTTCCCGATCGTTAATATCCTGTTGAATTAACTCTCCTTTAACGATTCCTAATGATTGCAGTTCATCTATCGTAATAAGAAGTCCAAGCTCTTCATGAACTTCTCTCACACCGTCTTCAATCTTCTCCTGTGACAAAATATGTCCAGCTGCAGTAATATCGAGTAAGCCAGGGAAATCCTTTTTCTTATCACTTCTCATTTGGAAATAAATATAGGCCTCATCACTACTCTCATCATAATGCGCAAGCCAGCAATGAAAGGTTTCATGCCAATATCCCTTTTTATGCACCTCGGAACGACTGGCTACTCCAAGCCTATTACCGTATTCATCAAAGACGGCAAGTTGTTCATCCTCCACCCGAATCCCTCCTTTATTTCATTTCATCCAGATACTCTTTAACCTCCAAGAGATCTTTAACCACGATATCCGCTTCACTTAATTCTCTTTCCTGAGAAAAATCAAAGGCACAACCTATCGAAAGAAATTGGTTTACCTCTGCTCCTTTGAAGTCAGACAATCTATCTCCAATCACAACCCCATAAGTAAGATTGTGTTCTTCTTTGATTCTTCGAATCAACTCCCCTTTGTCATTTGATTGTATTTCCTGAATGCTGTAGCAGTCCAGGATCCATTGATCCAAATGAAAGTACTCGACGATCGTCTTTAAATATTGAGGATATCCGTTGCTTGCCACAAAGATCGGAAACCCTCTCCCTGATAAATAAGCTAATACTTCCTCCGTATGTGGATAGAGAGCTCCATTTCCTTTTTGAATATTTTCAATCAGTCTTTCATGAAATACATCATTCACTTTCCCATGTATATGTAAGGGATGATGAGGTAAAAGTGTTTTCCACACAATAGAAAGAGGGACACCCATAATTTCTCTGTATATTTCAAGAGGTGTTTCCTCTTTCCAAATTCCTTCATCTCTAAGTCGTTGAAAGGTATCATGAAGTGAAGCTTCAAGAATACGATTCGTTTGAAATAACGTTCCATCCATGTCAAAAATCATTGCAGCTTTCATCTGTATTCTCCTTTATTGCCTCTCGTACATTTATATGTTCGACGATTTATGTTTAAGTCACAGTCTTGCATACATGAAATAAACCTTCTCTTATCATATCAAATTCACGGACGAAAGATAGCAGCTACGTTTATTAGAAGATGATCAACCACTTACTGATTATAGCTGTCCATATAATGACGACCAATTCTCTTTTACAACAGAATCTTTTCGTAAAGTTTGTTGCTATCTTAAAGAAGAAAGCAGTAGTTGACTTCCGCTACAGGATGCTCACTTTCCGCGGGGCTGGCGGTGAGCCTCCTCGACTTCGTCTCCGGGGTCTCACCTGTCCGGCAATTCCCGCAGGAGTCGAGCACCTTCCGCTACAATCAACTTTCTGAGCATGTATCCTTAAAAGAAATACATAAAATCAAAAATTTTAGCAAACAATCTCATTTAAGTTGAGTAGAGAAGATTGATTTCTTATTAAGGAAGAAAAATTGTGTTTTCCAATTAGATTGTACTCTGACACCTTTTAGCTCTGTCACGAAAATCTCTTAAAGAAACTCCGGCGGATTTTGGTCGTGCCGAGGCCCCTTTCGGCTAAGCTGAGGAGGCTCGGCCGAACGCTAGCTGCAAGCGGAGCAGTTCCCCTCACCATCCAGCACATACTGATTGACAGAGACCAGGCAGACCATATTTTTCAAAAATACAATCTTTGCGAAAATAGCCTCACAAAAAAACACACAAGAACACTTTTCTCGTGTGTGTAATCCTTAAATCAATATATGGGCGCTGCTTTCTTTAAGATGCATTGGGAAGATAAAAGAGGACCGTCAACATCATGCCGATAACAGAAAAGATCACGATACTAACTGCTACAGACTTGTGAGACTTTGACACATGTTTCTTCTTTAACACGTTAAAAAACTTAAAAGCCAATAACGAAAGAATAAATAAAGATACAAACAAGAGCTCGCTCATGGACAATCCCTTTCTTCAGTAAGGTGTATTCTTTTTAAGATATGAAATCACTTTACCATATTTTCTTATTCAATAAAAATTATTTATTCTTAGAAATAATAATATACCCATTCAGGCGTTTTACGGAGCGCTTTTTCCCAGGCAGGGAGGTCATTAAAATCCTTCATGGTCAGTTTTTTACTATCATTAATGTCTTTATGGATCAGTGATTCTAATTCGGCGGCAACTTTTGCATCGCGAATGATGCAGTTGCTTTCATCATTTAAGTAGAAGCTTCGGGGGTCCCAATTGGCTGTACCAATATCAGCCCATTTATGATCAATAACAAGCACTTTACCGTGGAAAAATCCTTTTTCATATAAATAGAGATCCACTCCACTCTCTAACAAATCTTTCTCTATTCTGTAACTTGGCGGCTTCGTGAACCAAGCATCCGTATCGTCCGGGATGAGGATCTTCACTTTCACCCCACGCTTCACTGCTTTCTTTAAAGCTGATATAAGTTTCCCATTAGGTAGAAAGTATGGCGTTGTAATGGTGACACTCTTTTCCGAATTGTTAATCCAGGTTACTGTCTTATCTACAATGCTGTCTCCTGTTGAGAACAAGAATTGAACGCTGCTCCCTTCATTTTCATTTGAAGTACGAGTAGGATGTACGCTCTCCATACTTTCTGCCCCGTCCTCGATCCAGTCCCTTTTAAACTGTTGAGCCACCTCGATTCCTGCTTCACCCACCAACCGTATATGATAGTCCCTCCAGTACCCAAGCTTCGGGTCTTTCCCTAAATATTCATCCCCCATATTGAAGCCTCCAATATAAGCAATTCTTTGATCAATGGAAACGAGCCTGCGATGATTCCGATGATGAAGGGAATAGAAGATATTCTTCAGGGAGAGAGGTCTGCTTTTTACAATCTTCACCCCTCCTTCTTCCATCCTCTTTATACTTTCCTTCTTAATATCTGAACCAAGGAAGTCGACAGACAATCGAACATCTACACCTTCCGTAGCCTTTTCAATCATCAAATCAAAAAACTCGTTGGAAATCTGATCGTCCCTGATAATGAAGAAATGAATCCAAATAAACTCATCTGCTTTCTTAATATCCGCAAACAAATTTTCATATAAGTCCTTCCCTGTATTATACACGTTGATTGCAGCTTTACGAGAAAGGGTTTCCGTAACCGGGTGAGTCCTCGCATAGTTTTTCACACCTTGTTTCACATCCCAGTGCATGATGAGGAACAAAATCACGATGCATGCAGCCGTTATCAGGATTCCTTTAAGTCCTTTTTTCAGCAAGAGAACTCACCTCCTTTTATGTAGTGTTAGCTTTTGTTTAAGGGAAAGGACTATACATTTTCCTTGTAAGTTTATCCTAAGATTTATCCACCGTTTTGGAATTTATCATGCCGCTTTAGCATTTATGCAATATTTTTGACAATAAAAAAGAGCATTAACGATATCGTTAATACTCTCAGTTTACTTTCTTATTGATTTTCAAGATATTATAGATAAAACGTGCGATCACAAATAGGAGGCCCCCTATAAATGAACCCAGCGTATTCATAATCCAATCATCAATATCCGTCGCTCTTCCTAAAGGTAAATAATATTGGGCAAATTCAATACCGAAGGAAAAAAGTGCCCCAATAAACGTGACCATCAGAATAATTTGTTTCGAATGCCTCATCCACCAAGCTATAAAAAAGGTTAAAGGAATAAACAATAATATATTAGCCAACAGGTTTCTAATGGGTACATCTAAATGATTTCGGTAAATTAAATTCAACTTAAGATTAGAGAATGGATCAAAATTCACCGATCCCTCAGCCACATTTCCACCAGTCAAAGGTGTCAGGGTAATTAAACAGATGCCTCCAATCGTTATGCACGTAAATAGAACAGGCAGTAAGTTCATCCATCTGCCCTTCCCTTTTCTTTTCTTCCAAAAGGAGACCGCAAAGATAAGGGACATCGTCACAACTATAATAATTGGAAGAACCCAACCAAATGCGCTCCATAATTCTTTCATGATTCCTTTTCCTACTTTCTTTTAAGCTACAAACGATGATTTAGTTTTTTTTATTTACGATGATATATGTTTGAAAGAGAAGCATTATGACAGAATACGAATGATCACTTCTGCAGTCTTCTTATCGCTTCCATCCCAAGAAGTATGAATCTCAAATGTTCCTTCCTCGAAAAACAATGGGAATTTCCGTTTGAAAAAGGGCTGCATCGGTAAATCAAGCGCATCTGCTTTCGGTACCCATACCAAGTCCCCTTCGGGAGGATTATCAAGTAGCTCCCCAGAGGTTTCGTAGGCAAGATAATTGTACACTATATACCGAAATCGATTCTCAGGGACAACATATTCATCTAACCCTTTATACCTTAATTTCTCTATATGTAAACCCGTCTCTTCTCTTACTTCGCGAATCGCCCCGGCTGCAGGACTTTCTGGAAAGTCAACTTTGCCTCCAGGGGCAATATAACCGGGATATTCTTTCCGCTCCGGCCTATTTAATAACAGCACTTTCTCACCACGCTGTATCATTACTAACGAATACATCACTGTTTCTACCTTCATTCTTTCCTCATTCCTTTATACTTGTTCCAATCCACTTACGCAGCCCCTGGACCCTTAAAGTCAGACCGTCCTTATCCAGCTTTTCTAAAAACGGGATCATATACTTTCTGGATAATCCCAAAGCGGCTTTGGCATCTGATATATCGAATGTTTCCCCTGTTTTTTCTTTTAAGTCTTCAACCGCTTTCATAAAAACTTGATAAGAATAGGCTTTTTCATCATCCAATGGTACGATTTTCTTTTCCTGGATAAAAAAGGGGTAAAAAACAGACTGCCATTTTTGAGGAATACCTACTTGATGAAAATACTCTTCCATGTCTTTTACTTGTTTACCATCAGCCTCTAATAAAGTAAGGAGTTGATTGCATCGTTTCACCCATTCAGGAGGTAAATGAGGAATGAATCCCTTTAAACATAGATAACCACTGTTTCGTTTCCAATGTTTTTGCTGAATCGCATAGTCCACTAAAGCTCCTGAGTACCTTTTTAAAGATTGCTTCAACTCACCAATATTGATCCCTTGTAATAAAGGAAACTCCTCATGAAACCCTCGAAGAATCTGTTCGATCGATTTCACGCATTCTCCCACTATTTTCTCATGAGTAACCTTTGATTTTGAAAATACAATCCATTGACCATCATCCTGCAGCATATCTTGAAGCTCTTCATGAGTTAAAGAGGCTTCTCTTAAGATGAAATCTTTATCTACACATTTGTGTTGTTCAAGCAGCCTTAGAACTCTTTCCTCAGGTGTACCGTGCAGTTCAGACTGAAGGAGGGCCATCGTTTCCTCTCCGAACTTGTATTTCCCACCATTCGGCTGAATAATCCAGCCTCCCCCGATGGTTTCAATTGGAGATGGTCTTCTTAGTATAAAACGATCACCTCTTTTTGCAACAACCGATTCATTAAGCCGGATCTGACATAAAATATGGTCCGTTTCCGAATCCACTTTATTTCGATCAAAAAATATAAGCTTCCCCATCACTTCGGAAGTACCTACATGAACCACAACTGGCATTCTTTGTTTGATAGGATGGTTTACTGCATGTAATACTCCCAAACACACATCAATCGTGTTAGTCACGGTAAAATGTGTGGATGTGACGAGTACATTTCCTCTTTTCAATTCTTTGTAATCCACTCCAGAAAGGTTTATCGCTGCACGCTGACCAGCATAAGCACTACTCTCTTTCCTATGATGGGCTTGAATTTGTTTCGCTTTCGTATGTATTCCTTGAGGTAATATGATGAGTTCCTCTCCAGTATCCAAGGTTCCTTCAAAAACAGTCCCTCTTACGACTGTTCCCTGACCCTTCACAGTAAAAACTTGATCAATCGGCAAACGAAAATCGCCTCTTACACTTCTTGAAACCATCCCCTTTAATACAGTAATGACTTTCTGATTTAACTTTTCTACACCCTCTCCCGATAGACTATCTACCATCAATACATGACACCCTTCAAATACCGTTCCCTTCAACTCATCTATCACTTCTTCAAGAGCCATATCCCTTAGTTCTTCTTCAACTTTCGATATTTTCGTCAGCACGACAATGCCTTGAGTGATTCCTAGTAGCGAAAGTATATCAAGGTGTTCCTTCGTTTGCGGCATAACACCTTCGTCTGCGGCTACCACTATCACAACGAGATCGATTCCGGCCACACCTGCGATCATCTGGCGAATAAACCGCTCATGACCAGGAACATCCACTACAGAAATCTCCATATCTTCATCTTGATATAAAGGGGCAAACCCGGGTTCAATCGAGATGCAGCGCTCCTTTTCCTCTTTTAATCGATCAGTATCGACAGAAGTAAGGGCCTTTGTGAGAGTGGTTTTCCCATGATCAATATGTCCGGCCATGCCAATCGTATAATGTTGTTTCCCCATCCTCTCACCTTCTCTCTATTTTTTCTTTTTGAACCGGAAAAATAGGACGCCGGCCATTATGGCAAAACAAATGGCGAATAAGATTCCCTTCCATACATCTCCATCTGAGAAAGATTTTAATACCCAAATCAAGATAAATAGGGTTATTGCTATATCGATCATCATCATGCCTTTTGAGTTTCGAATGTTTCTTCACCTGCTGCCCTTTAATTTAGTTGCGATTTCTTTACTTTATCATATTCCTGCTTCACCGTTCCATTAGGTCTAAACATTGCGATACAAGATTGCCAGAAATAGTGACTCCCCATTTAATCATTATAATCCTTAAAACCCTGATTTTGGAATGGGAATTCAATAGTAAAAAAGGAGAATCACATGACAATCTGTGATTCTCCTACCTATAAAATTCATTTAGATCCCTCTTGAATTAATGTTTTCATATCTTGGACAATTTCATCGTAAGGGACGTCACTATTTCCACTATACGTTTTTACGACTGTACCTTCTTGATTCACCAAGTAGAAGCTGGTACCATGAATCATCTGATCGGAATTGGGATCGTCGGCTACAATCGAGCGGAAGGAATGTTCTGCAAGGTCCTTTACCTCGTCAAATTCATAGCCTGTAAGTAGTTCCCATTTACTTGTATCTGCTTCAAAGTTTGAAATATACTCTTTTAATGCGTCCGGTGTATCGTTTTCAGGATCTACGCTGAAAGAAACGATTTTGTAATCCTCTACCCCTTCTTCTTTCAGCTTTTCTTGAAGCTTCGTTAAATTAAATGTCATAGGTGGACAAACTGTTTCACAATTAGTGAATATGAAATCTGCAATCCAGACTTGTCCTTTCAAATCATTCAAACCGACTTCTTGATTATTTTGATTCGTATAAGAAAATTCTTTCACTTCATAATCTGTTTCTGCTTGAAAGTTACTATTGCTGCAACCTGCAAGGAGAATCCCGATGATGGTCATCACCACAATGAATGTTTTGGTTTTTGACATCTTTATCTCCTCCGACTTTATCTATCTCTCCATTCTATGTTAGTAAAAAGGGGATAAAAAAACAATCAGCAGAGGCATTATTCATTGTCTATTTTGTGAATGCTCTGACCCCCTTCCAACATCAAACGCTCCCAGACTTCCAGCGTATGCACCTTTCTCTGGAAAAATAGGGTTGTAGGATAACATATCTTGAAATTGTGAAAGGTCCTCTTTTAAAGCAGGATTTGATCTCAATGTACTTCCAATAAACACGAAATGCTCTAACTTATGGGCTTGAGATGCTTGAGATGCAAGGAGAATAATGGTTTCTGCTATCATATTTGTGAGCGCACGCAGTTTGTCTGCTTTCTTAGAAGAAGAATCCCCTTTAGCAAAATTAGCAGCTGTCAAATGTTCTGGAACTGGAGAATTCATTGCCTCATAAACGTCTCTCACTGATAAATCAACTAGTTCTCGTTTGCCTTCTTTTGATAACCGTACCAGCTCGAAATAGTCAGATTCTTCAGTTAGCAGACCTCCCAATCCCATAAAGGTTCCGCCCCCTAACCCACTACCGAGTAATCTTTCACATCTGTTTTCATCGACTTTAAAAATAGACGTCCCTGTACCTATATTTATAAGGATGAACAGTTTCAGGTCAATTTTTTCCTCTTTAAGAAGAAGTTTAGCTCCACTGCATACTGCTTCGAACTCTCCAACAATACGTGCATGTGGAAAGATTTCTCCCCACTTTTTTGCTTTTCCCCCGGTGATGTAAAGCTTATGATTTTGGGCCATGGTTGTTAGCCACTGCAGCACATTCTCTTGTTGTTCACTGGAAAAGGTTTTAAAATGCAGCACCCTACCTTCCTCATACACGATTTTGGTTAACGTTCCACCTGCATCGATCCCGATCACACTCATTCTTCCCGTTCCTGCATTTTTTTCTTGGAAAATAAATAATGCAGGGTAAACCCATGAACGACCATTATCGTAAGGAAAGCAAGAAAATAATAGAAAACACCTATGACTCCATCTGAAGTATCCTCTGTTATGAGCCACCATACCGACGCAAAGAGAAGAAACAGAAATTGAAGAGCGACTCCCTCCAAGAATGGTTTTTTATAGGTATTAAAATCCAACAGCCTCTTCCAGCTCCAGCCAATTGCAACTACGGCTGATACTAACAATAATAATATGTAAATACTTATTTTCATCAATGATGCCCTCCATTCAAATTCTTCCTATTTCTATGGTATTCAATAAGGCTGGAAAATGAAAGAGAAAATGGGAAAAACACCAAACAAATTGGTGTTTTTCCTTGCCTTAACCCTATTCCAAGCTTTTATGATCGTAACGGTATGCGTTGAAATGGGTGATATCCACTTTCACTATTACTTCCTCTAATGTATTGTCTGTTAAGTAAAATGAAGGGTGTTCTTCAAGTTTGTTAAACTTTAGTGGATGATATCGATACCACTTTTCACCTACATTTAGTAAATCCACTTGTTTATCCAGCCCAATGTTAAACACTTTTTCAATTTCATTTTCCAAAGACTTTTCGAGTGCACTTTTCACTTCTTTATATTGAACATCCTTTAATTTTTCTATTAATTCAGCTTTCACGCTGACTTGAAGTGATAACGAGGGAAAATTACCTTTTTCTTTCTTATATTTTATTTTAGGCTCTTTCGTCAATAGTTTAAATGTGGATATCAATTCATCATCGATATACAAGGGAAAATCTATTTGATTATTTTTGGTAAGCAACCAATCAACGATGATTGAAGGTCTAGAAGGAAGATCTCCTTTGAATTGTGAATGTTGAAACAGACTATAACCGTTCAGGTAAAGTACAGGGTAAGGTTGATCAGCCTGCCAGGATTTTTTATCAATACTAATTTTAGGGATGAATGCTGACCCCATCGGTTCATAGTACTCCCTAAGAAAATGCATTAAACTGGTAGCACCGATATCATCTTGTAAAGCCTCTGCTGTTGTTTCTTCTGTCAGCAAAACTGAATAAACGGGAGGATATTGAAATAAACCATTTATCTTAAAGATTTCTTCAATGCTCTCGTCAGTTGTAAAAAGTAGCAGATTGGGCCTTAATGATCGATTTCTGCCCACATCCTCCAAGACCTCTTTGAATTTGTGCTCTATCACATTTTTTGAAACGACGAGCGTTTTTGTATGTCCAAAAAATAAAGATGGTCTTGATGCTTTATATAGGTTTCTTACAGCCAAATTCAGTGTTTTACCAGAAGCAGAACCTACAAATGTCGGGACAGGCTCTGAAGGCTTACTCCCCTCCTGCTTTGCTACATTGGCAAAATTCAAGCCTTGAAGATATGCAGTATATTCCTGGTTCTCTTCATTATAATCCAATCCAATAGAGACAATATAGGTTAGATCCTGAATGTTTTTCGAACCCGTACATCCTGTTAATAAGAGGACTGATGTCACTAAGATGAGTTTACTTATCTTGTTGATCATTCTGAATAATTCCTTTCCTTGTATCGTCATCCGGGCTGGTTGAGGGGGTGCGTTTTTTATAGAATTGGATAGGCAATCGGAAAAATGACCGAATCATTTCATTCCAACTGATTGGAGCTACAGAACCAAGGAATGGAGTACCAAAAGAAGATTTTGTAGCTAAATAGAGAACCGTAAGAATAAAACTCATAACAACACCGAATAATCCAAAAAAAGTACTAATGAACAATACTATGAACCTTAATATCGTCGTTCCATATTTCAATGTTTGATTGACGAGTGTAAATGACGAAATATATGTAATGGCACCAATGACAAGCATGGTTGGTGATGTCAACCCGGCACGTATAGCGGCATCTCCCACAATCAGTCCCCCAAGGACAGAAACCGTCTGACCAATTGCCCTGGGTAGCCGGACACCAGCCTCATTAAAAAACTCAAACAAAAACAGGACGATAAACATCTCAACAGGAGCGGAAAGGGGCAGACCGAACCTTGACATGGAGATGGTCGCCACGAGCAGATAGGGAATTTGTTCAATATTATAAGCCGAAAGTGCCACCCATAATCCTGGTAAATATGCTGAAATCAAAACCCCCATTATTCGAAGGATCCTTTCCAGAGATACATATACGTAGTTGATACTGGAGTCTTCTGGTGACTTCGTTTGTAACAAAAGATTTATTGGCGCAATGGAAACTGTAGGGTAGCCATCCACCAAGAGGGCAAATCTTCCCTGAACTAATGAATCAACGATAAAATCGGGGCGACCTGTGAAATCGAAATTAGTGAAAATGGAATTAGGGTTGTCGTCCAGCATTGATTCCAACTGTTGATTGCTGGTTAAAACATCAATATCCACTTTTTCCAATCTTGTATATAACTCATTGAGAATACGCTCATCGATTACATCATTCAGATACATGATGGCAATTTCTGTATGACCGCGGGTCCCTATCTTGAATTTTTCCACTGAAAGAGTTGGAGTGAAAAGTCTTCTCCTGATTAAGGAAATATTTGTATTCAAATCTTCAACGAATCCATCTTTCGGCCCACGTATGGATGTTTCAAGCGAAGATTCTTCCGGCAGCCTTTTAGGAAAGTTGCCTGCATGTAACGAGATAATGTTTTCATCGATGAAAAACAAAATATATCCATTAAATAGAGCAGTTGAGAGCTTATCCAAGGACTTTCCCGTTTCATCTATAGCTTGGAAATTCCCCTCAATCTTTTTTGTATATGCCTTTTCGGGAGATTCTTCTAATTTTGGGAGAATGAATTGATCGAGATAATGTCGATCGACCAAACTCTCAAAATATACCAGGGTGACGACTTCATCGTGAAAAAAATGTTCTCGAATAAGTAAATCATGACTCTTTGAAAATAATTGCTTTAACTCTTTCAAAGTGTCCTCTTTTTCTTCCACTATCTGCTTTTCTTTCGAAGACTTCTTCATTTTGAACATCCTTTACTTTATAAATCGGAGGATCACTGCAGACATAATAATTTGTACGATGAAAAGGACAACGGTTGCAGGGAAAAAGTAAACATATAAGAACTTATAAAAAAAATAAGTATCAATTTCTATAAAAATAAGTACTAACAGTATTAGAAAAATTGGCACCATCACTCTTAGTGAAATTCGATAACTATCCTTCTTTTTCGTAAAAAACACGGCCAGCAGAAACATGAATAAACTAACTCTGATAAGTGCGCCACATAACCATTGATACAGAGCAAAGAAATCTAAATGTGTAATAAATTCACCAATGGATAATATTCTCCATTGTTCATAGGCCGGATATCTCATGTTCGCCGATTCTACATGTCCAAATTCCATGATAGAAGCGGTTAATGGCCCGAACATCAAGCCCATAAATATTAACCCAAGAACGATTAAATGATGAAATTTAATCTTTCCTTCACTATAAGGCTGTATCAATACAATCAAATATAATTCAAGTAAACCAGATAATACATAAATCATTCCTTTAAAGACAGGCTCATATCCGTGACTGAAAATAGGCAATAATAAACTGGGATCTTTCATATTGGTGTTTGTAAAAGCAATAAAAAAACCAAATAACATGACCAATGGCAATAATATCCCACTCGCGATGGCCATATGTTTGATCCCTGACCAACTGATTAAAAAGCAAATGATGAAGATGCTTCCTACCACTAATAATGATGGAACATCTGCTAGAAAATATGCGCTTAACCATATTATTAAGTCAACAAAGGTTATATATGCACCTGATAACAAAAATAAACACATTGGCAGTGAGAATAGGAAAACAAGCCATTTGTTCCACTTTTGATTAAGTAAATGATAGAATCCTTCCGATGGAGAATTCTTAACTATGTAATAAATTAATAAGGTCACGATAAATAATATTGGATAGGACAAAATGATGCTTATCCAACCATCTCTCCCTGCTGCATTAATTATACTGGGAATTAGCATGACATGATTTAATAAGCCGGTAGAAAGGATAAGCAATAATATAAGCTGTCGAGGAATTAAAATAGGACGAATGCTTTTCATAGTTTATCTCCAAAGTTAGGTAGTTTTATCTCTATTTATGTCCTACACAAAAGAAATCAAACCTCCTATTCCAATTAAGGATCACTCATGCGAAATCATTTCTATATTTATCATTAATATTTAGCCGCAATTGAAAACAGTCAAAGAGATGGTCTCTTTGACTGTTTAAATCGTTATTGTGTAGTTGCATCATATTAATAGAATGAACTAAGCCAAAAACTGAAACTCGGTTCTGCTTCCGCTTTGGGAGGATATGACCTCTAATCGGGCGTCGATTCTCTCTTTTAACTCTGGAACATGTGAAATTAATCCTACTAATCGGCCACTGCTTTGAATATCCATCAGTGCTTCAATTGCATGGTCCAGGGATTCTGGGTCCAGTGTTCCAAATCCTTCATCAATAAACATTGTTTCAAGTGAGACGCCACCTGCATACTGCTGCACGACATCTGCAAGTCCGAGGGCCAATGCTAACGATGCCTTGAAGCTCTCCCCTCCTGATAACGTTTTAACGTGTCGTTCCTGACCTGTGTACTGATCAAATATGAGAAGCTCTAAACCGCTCTGGACGTTTCCTTTGCTTCTATCCGTTTTTCGAATCAGCTGATATCTCCCCGCAGTCATTTTGATTAATCGTTCATTTGCCACTTGGAGAATATCTTCAAGGAATGATGCCAGCACGTATCTTTCAAATGTAATTCGATTTGCATTCTGACCCCGGGCCACTTCTGCCAGGTGTCCCACCATTTGATATCTGGATTCTAAATGCTTTATGCCTTCGTTTATGTTTGTCACCCGTGAAAGGATAAGCTTATTCTCTTTCGTATTTGTCATGATTTTATTAAGTTTATCATTTACAAGCTTAAGTTTCTCGGTAACCTGTGATATGTTTTCTTCAATGCTTTTCACATCAGGCTTTTGCTTATCCTGTAAGTGCATTTCGATGTCAAGTAGACGATCGGAAACGGAACGCAGGTCTTCACCATACTTCTTCACTTTTTCTTGAAGACCGAGGATCTCAGTTTCAGACTTTTTCGCTTCCTGGAATGCTTTATAATGGGAAAAACCTTGTTCTGCAAGAAGCGTAAGGAATGCTTCACGTTCTGTTTTCATTTCATTATCTACTTTTTCTATCTGCGTTTCTTTGTCACTCACTTGTGACTCTTTTACGCAGTACATGTTTTCAAGTTCATAGTAGTGCTTCTGGGCGCGCTCGTATGCCGTCTTCAACTCTTCTCTTTTTTGCTTCTGCTCCGTCAACACTTTGTTAAATTGATCTTTTGATCTGAGCTCATAAGGAATACCTTCTTTCACTTTTTGAAGGGTAGTATCCTTCGTAAGGAAGAGAGTATTCAGCTCCTGTAGCTTGTCTAGATTTTTCAACCTTGATCCGTCAAGTTTTTCTAGCTTTTCCCTTCCTTTTCTTACTTCCTCCCTCAGCACCTTTGCTTGTTCGACTTCTCTTTTCTTTTCAGCCATTGTACGTTTCAAGGCTTCAATCTCTGATGTCATTAGAGAAAGAGTATCATCTATTTCGTCCCGCTCAAAATCGATTTTCTTTACACGAATCTTCCTAATGATATCGTCTATCTGATCCTGAATACCCTGCATTTTTGTTTCCTCTTGAGCGATCGCAAGGCTCAACCTTTTCTCTTCCTGGATGAGTTCCTCCTGCTTTTCCTTCGCCACTTTCAGATCTTCCTGAGAGGGTAATGAATCAACACTGGCGGCAGGGTGTGGATGATGTTCTGAGCCACAAACGGGACAAGGAGCATGATCAACCAGCCCTTGTGCAAGGTGTGCAGCTTGAGCGGATTGCCACTTTTCTTCTAAATGGACCAGAGTTTCAGACGCATCCAAACTTTGTTTTTGAAGGTGAAGATACTGTTCTCTTAATTTTTGCTCTTGTTCATGGACAAGCTGAATTTTTTGATCCATCCTCTTTAATTCATTTACCTGTTCTAAAAGGGATTGATTCTCTTGCAAAGATTTTTCTAATTGAAATAAATCCCCTTGACCATTTTCGTCTTCTTCAAGTCGTTTCTCCCGGGATTTAATGCCTTCTTGTAAAAATGAAATCTTCTCTGTCTGTTTTTCGACGATGTCTTGCTGCTCCTCATAACTTTCTTTCATTTCTTTGGTATCTTTCATCAACATATCCAGAGAATCTATATCTTTCTCCATTTCTTCGAGTTGAGTAATTTTCTTTGAAACGTCGTCTCTGAGATTTTCGTTATTCTTTTCTTCTTTTAATGTTTCTTTAGCTGCTATAAGCTTTTCCGAGATTGCATTCTTTTCCTCTGCAAGGTGAGCTAATTTGCCCTTCAGTTCCTTCAAGTTTCGATTTAGTTTATGGCAATATTCATCTTGTGGAACTAAACGGGAGGCTCGCTGGGCTAATAAAATGTCACGATCGATTGATTCGATTTCAGGCTTTAATTTTAATAGGGATTCTTTCTGATCCCTTAGTTTTTCTTGAAGAACGTACTGATCGACCAACCCTTCTGCCTCTTGAAGCTGCTTCTGGAGAGCATCTCTTTTCTCCTGCACACTTTCATAGTTAAGCTGCATTTCTTTCTCCCTTATTTCCATGCTTTCTATGTGAGCAGGAAGAAGTTGAAGGATATGATGGTCATTCAATGGATTTTCTAATAATAGTGATTGAAGCTCTTCATTTTCTTCAAAATGAATTCTAAGTAATTCCCTTGTTCGTTCTTCCATAGAGGTTTCTACTGATTTTTTTAAATCGTCTGCCTCAGATTTCAGTTTTTCCTGGATGACCTTATAGAGCTCCGTATGGAATAGACGTTGCAGGATAAGCTCCTTATCTTTACTGTCTGATGTTAAGAGCTTTCGAAATTCCCCTTGAGGAATCATGAGAATCTGCCTGAATTGATTGGCATCCAGTTGAATTAACCCTTTGATCTTCTCATCCACGTCTCTGACGTTAGCCGCCAGTAACTGTTCTTTCCCATCTTCATCGTATACGTATAATTCAGATCGGGCATTGATGGTTGTGTAGCCTTCCCCTCTTGCTTTCTTTTTGTCCTGCTGAGGGGAGCGCCAAATACGATACGATCTGCCTCTTAAACTGAATATCAGCTCAACCTCAGTAATAACATCATTACTTGCAAATTGACTTCTCAGTTCAGTCGGACTGCGATCTTCACCACTTGCCTTTCCGTATATCGCATAGGATATTCCATCAAAAATAGTCGTCTTACCTGATCCTGTCTTCCCGGATATCACGAACATTGTGCGGTTCCCCAACGAACGAAAATCAATCGTTTCTCTTCCTGCATAGGGCCCAAAGGCTTGCATTACTAATTGTAGAGGCTTCATGCTTGATCGACCTCCTTTCTCGCTTGTTCAATAACGTTCTGCAGGACTTGTACCTTTTCATCGGAAAATTCACCTGTCGTCATATCCCCGTAGAATTCTTTAAACAAGTCAAGCTCCGACCTTTTCTTATCCTCTAGTACACGGAACGTATTTTTCTTCTTTGCATCGGTGAGATCCATTTTCCTCTCCAAATGAAGGACGTTAGGATAAACTTGGCGCAATTGATTGATGGGATCGATTAACGTTCCTTCATCATGTAACGTGATCTTTAAATAGTCATCTACTTTCTGGGATTGATAGAATGCGGGATCAAGAAGCTCTTCCATCAGTCCCTGAAGTTCTCTCATATCCTGTTTCGGCTGAAGCTCTTTTTCTCGTAAATGGAATGATCCGTCCCCTTCCATTTCTACTATGCTCACTGATTTTCGCTGACTCGCTTCAGAAAATGAGTATTTTAATAGAGATCCGGAATATCGAATCGTTTCATGCTTAATTGCATCCGGACTATGAAGATGCCCCAGGGCTGTATAATGAAATGGCTTAAACACATCTGCACCGACACAACCAGATCCTCCAACAGAAAGAGTGCGCTCTGAATCTGTGGTTTTACCACCCAGCACAAATGCATGACCCACAAAGACATGTGGTTCATTGGGATTCATATTTTCTTCAATCCGTTGCACTATCGCTTCCATTGCAGCGTGATGAGAATTGATAGAATCATCTTCAAGGGCTTGTCTGACATTACCAGGCTCAGCGTAGGGAACGCAGTGGAAATTAACCCCATTAATAGTAAATGGAGTAAAGTCATTTGTCAGCTTCCCTTTCAAGTAAAAGTGACTATGCTTGTACCATGATGAACCGAATGATAATCGTTCTGCACTATCATGATTTCCTGATACAGCCACTATGGGTGTGTTTAACTCTACATTAATCCGGAATAACACCTCATCCAATAACTCTACAGCTTCAGTAGGAGGAACGGATCGATCATAAAGATCCCCTGCAATCACCACTGCATCAGGCTTCTCCTCTTTCACTAGTTCTATCAATTGCTCTAATATATAGCGTTGTTCTTCTGTCATATAAATGCCATGAACCAGTTTACCTAAGTGCCAATCGGCGGTATGAATGAATTTCACTGCTGTTGTCTCCTCTCCGGTCTTTGAATATCTCCCTAAATTATATCAAACTAAGAAGATATACGTGAAAGGAAATGTCACCTATTAGAACATTCGTTCCTATATCACTTTAACTATTATTGAACTTCCATAATTAGAAAGGAAAGGAGGCCACTCATGTGAAATGAGTGGCCTCCTTTCTATTATTCTTTTAACTGCTGAGGTAGTGTTTGTATCGACGTGATCACGGCATCCAGTTTCGTCTCAATACGATATAGGAGATACATCGTGACAACAATCGGAAAGCCTACTTCAGAAACGAATGAAATAATAGTTTCCATCCTTTTCCCTCCTCTCATCTTTTATATAGGTAAAAAGAGAGAAAAAGGAGACTATATGAAAATAAAAAGCGTATCCACCATTTCATGGAATCGCTTTTTAAATTTATCATCCGTTTAAATCACTTATTAAGCTTGAGCTTACTAACCCTGCTTCATCAAGAATCTCTTTGATTTGATTTTCTGCTTCGTTTAATTTTTCATTGGCTGCCGTTAAATCTGTTTCGCCCTCTTTAGAGAGTGCTTCAGCTTTCATATTATATGATTCTGTCAGGGTCGATTTGAATGATTCCACCGAATCTTTATGATCACCAAGATCTCCAGGGATCTCCATGCTTTCTACCGCTTTAGCAGATTCAGTTGCTGATGCTGCAGCAGCTTCCTTCATTTTTTCCAACTCTTCTCCTGCAGGAGGCTCTTCTCCTGCAATCGCTTCTTCATATCCATTAAGATCAATATCAACACCATTGACGGTTGTTGTTAAATTTAAATAAAAATCCATTAACTCCCCAGCAACATTTGCGTTTTCTTCCTTTGCATTTGTTGCTTCCTCTTTTTTAGCTACGTCAGAACCTGAATCAGAACATCCAACCAATGCTAAAGATAGACCCAGACCTAAAAACCATACTTTTTTCATACTTGTTTTCCCCTCTCTGTCTCAATCAACATGTTCAAGTATAGAAGGCAAGCAATTCCTAAAGGAAATCGCTTTCTTCAATTAATGATAAGCCGGCAAAAAGTATCTTATCACGGGGAGAATCGACTGGTAAAGAAGTATTTTCTAATTTCTCCAAAGTTTAAATCTTATAAATATTTTAAATATATAGCCTATTTCCCATCTGATTATCATACTTTACACACAGGTCAATGGTACCTATAGGTTCTAAAAACATTTGTACAAGTTTTTCTTCCATGGTATAACATATATATACTTATTCTCGGGGCTGATTGTTGAGCTGGTGCTTGCCTAGGTCTTCAAAACCTCTTGGGAGGCGCGTGCCGTCTCCGCTGGGTTCGATTCCCAGGCAGTCCCGCCATATCTTCACACACGGAAGAGCCCTTATGTTCGATCCATAAAGGCTCTTATTTCATTGGTTTTGTAAGTTTTGTAAGGTTTCCCTCCTTTTTCTCTCTGAAGCCTGAACAGCTTCAAACAAGATATGGAAGGTGGTTCCTTCTCCCTGCTCGCTTTGCACCCTGATATCCGCTCCATGATCACGAAGAATTCTTAGACATATGGTGAGGCCTAAGCCCGTGCCCTTGGTCTTCGTTGTGAAGAAAGGCTCTCCGAGTTTATCCAGCGTTTCTTTTTTCATGCCTACTCCTTCATCTTTGAAGGTTAATTGAACCTTGTTATAAGAGGACAAGTCTGCACTTATCGTAATCGTTCCTCCATGAGGCATCGATTCTATGGCGTTTTTAAGTAAGTTAATAAATACTTGTTTCAGCTGATTTTCATCTCCACGAATATGGAGCTCACTTTCTTGAAAATCGGTCTGGATTTCAATATTATATAAAATGGCATTAGTATTTAATAATTTCGCAACATGATCAAGGGTCTCAATAATATTGATTCGTCTATATGTAACGGATTGCGGCTTTGCAAGAATCAACAATTCGCTCAGCACAAGTTCGATCCTCTTAATTTCAGAAAAGACAATCCCTAAGTATTCCTTCGTCTTCTCATCGGCATCATCTCTTAATAACTGTAAGAAGCCGTTGATCGAAGTAAGGGGATTACGTACCTCATGTGCAATTCCGGCTGCTAATTGCCCGGCGACAGATAGTTTTTGAGATTCAATGGCTAACGTTTCATTCATTTCAATCAATTCTTCTTCATTATGTACTCTTTCAGTAATGTCTGAGATGGTTCCTACCGTACCAAGAAGTTCACCATTTTCATTGTAGTTTAACTTAACATTCACTTCACCCCAACGATACTGTCCATCCCTCTTCTGATATGAGAAGTCCATTTTCATTTTTTCCTTTTTCAAGCTTATGCTTTGTCTTACCATTCGAAGAATTTCATGACGTTCATGTAGGGATATGAAATGAAGTGCATTCTTATGTAAACTTTCTTTAACCGTATATCCCGTGTAGTCTTCCCAGGATTGATTCAGAAATTGAAACTCTCCTTTGGAATTGGTATGAAAGACAACTTCATCGATACTCTGGAGCACATGCTGCATTTCTTCATTTAGAAGCTTCACTCTCTCTTCACTCTTTCGCAGGGCAGCTAAAGTTTTATAGCTTGTGTCATAATTTTTCCCCATATAGTAGCTGATAAAGAGAATCAATAGAGTGAACACCAAATCTACTTTCAAATCCACTGGATAATGCAGAACAAAGTAATAAATAAAATCCCATGTTAAGACTAGTAAAAGTCCAATGAGCACTGATACTATTCTCCCTCTATATATCATCCTGTGAGCCCCCTATCCATACAAGCACGAGAATCGAAATAGAAAGAATTTTCGCGATATTTGTTATTTATTAGTATATCATTTCTAATTAAGAACAGTATAGACTTCTTTTGTAAAAACGACGATATTCTTGTCACAAGCTTTTCCCTTGTCTATAATGAATACGATACATACGCTTTTTGAAAAATTGAGGTGAAAGCATGCTTGAAGGTTGGTTCTTATATTTCATACTGTTTTGGGTCGTATTTTTAGTGGCTTCATTTGCTATTGGTGGATTCTTTATGTTCAGGAAATTCTTAAAGAGATTTCCTAAAGAGGATGGAAAATCCGATTTGGACTGGGAAGAGCATTATGTGAATGAAACCATCCATTTATGGGGTGATGAGGAAAAGAAAATGCTCAATGAGCTGGTCACACCCGTACCAGAATTATTTAGAGACGTAGCGAAGCAAAAAATTGCGGGTAAAATTGGAGAATTGGCTTTAAAAGACAGAGCCTCTTCCATTACTCAGGAATTAGTCATTAGAGGATATATCCTGGCGACTCCGAAACGAGATCATAAGTTTCTTCGAAAAAAACTAAACGAAATGCAAATAGATGTAACCCCTTACGAACATTTATTCTAGTTGACAGGAAGGAAATAGGATGGGATCGATACTAATTATTCCGATTGTGCTATATTTGATTTTTATTATAGGAGCGGCATTTTTGTTTTATAAATGGAAGAAAGCAAAAAAAGGTAAACGATAGTCGTTTACCTTTTTTATATGATTAATCAATGGGATCCTCTGCCTTACCGTATCTAATGACGTCAAGTATCGCTTGTCCATCACTTGGTTTCCCTTCTCCATTTCGAAACGGAAACAATGAAAAGAATATAAAATAAACGGAGAAATACACAAATTGATAGAAAAAGATATGAACAGGAATGACTCCTTCAAATATCAGGAAGTTAATGGCTAAAATCGCAAGCAAGTTAAATAAACTTCCCGAAATGTAAATAAGTACATGAACCCACACCTTATTATACTTCAATTCTGTATATTGACACCAACCTTCCATAAAATACATCCTCTTTACTTCCAATGGTCCAATGCTCAATAAATGCTTACCGGTTCCAATGCAAAATTTTATCTTTGCACCAAATATGCGAGCAACGAGGATATGACCTGCTTCATGGACGATGGTGACCAGTGGCAGTGTTAGAAAGAATGCCAGAAAAAACGTCCAAATATCTGCTAGTGTAAACAAAACTTATCCCACCAATATCTCTTGTTATTTTCTTCATCTCTCTCTTTGCCCTAAATGCCTCAACCGTAAGCATTTTGGTCTCCTTTGTAAAGAAATTGTAATCTCCTGTGAAGAAATTCCCAAATAAAATAGCAGCGTGATAGGAATCACCCTGCTATTTTTTCCAATGCATTAAATTGAATTCGTTGTTAAATCTTGTTGCTCTTGTTGCAGCTTTCTATATTGAAGATACATGGTGATCCTCCACGGAACAATCATACCAAAGGCAAGAATCCAGAACATCCCACTAAGTTCACCATAATCGATCGATGCACTTAGAATGGACTTGGCCAATATTCGTATTAATAGGAGCCCAATCAATATAAATGCGAACGCTTTAGAACGTTTTAAATAAATATCATTATCACGAATTTCGAATTTAGAAGTCTTGATCAACAATATAGAAAAGATCATTCCAACGGTGATCGCTTCTAGAAACTCTCCTAAAGTGACTCGAAAAACAGGAAATAAGAACATTAACGCACCCGTACTCATAAACAAAGGAGGTAAGATAATCTTCTTGCTGCTAACAGGCTTTTTCTGAGCCTTCATTCTAATAAATATCACCATAAAACCCATGCAAATCGCAACAATGGATGAAGCAATCATCATAAACCATCATCATCCTTTTATTTTCTACTTTCATACCTTTCCCTATTATAGCCCAAATGAGAGGAAAACGAAAACACAAAAAAAGAGAGGTTGAATAGAACCTTAACCTCTCTTTTGATTTATCACCCTAAAACTCTTTTGATGGCTTCATCTACCCGTACTTCGTCAAAGGGTTTCACAATAAAGTCCTTCGCTCCCGCTTCAATGGCTTCCACCACTACCTTTTGTTGACCCATAGCTGAACACATAATTACTTTAGCTTGGGGGAACTCGGATAAAATTCTTCTAACCGCTTCTATTCCATCCAGCTCGGGCATCGTGATGTCCATTGTCACCAAATCCGGCTGAAGCTCACGATATTTTTCTACGGCGATAAGTCCATTTTCTGCTTCACCTACGACTTCGTGACCGCCAGAGGAAAGCATGCTTCCAAGAGTCATTCTCATAAATTTCGCATCATCCACTACAAGTATCGTTGCCACAGATGTTTCCTCCTCGTATTCACTACCCGATGTCTATTGAATCTGATTTCCTAATTCATCCATTTAAACTATACCATAAAGCGTAATGAACTGTATATTCTATTCTATTATTTTATTGGTTTAAAACCCAGTGAATCCTCCAAATACCGAAGTAAGGTAAGCTAGAATGACGGTCATCCAATCAAAGAATAGCATGATTCCTACCACAATCATCACATATCCTCCTACCTTTACAATCTTTCCACTGTTTTTTCTGATCCATTGCATTCTTCCGATAAAGAATGACAGAATGAAAAACGGAATGGCAAACCCTAATACGTAAGCTGTCATATATATGACGCCCGAACCTGGATTAGAGGCGGCAAGAGCCAGAACGGAAGCAAGAATCGGCCCGGTACATGGTGTCCAGCCGGCAGCGAATGCCATTCCGATTAATACGGAGCCAAAAAAGCCTGCCGGCCTATTCTTGAATTCAATGCGACGGTCCTTCATCAATGTTTCCGGTGTGAATACGCCGATGACCACCAATCCAAATATGACAATGAAGATAGCACCAAGCTGACGAATGAGATCTTTATAATCTAAAAAGAAGTTTCCGATAAGGGAAGTACCAAAACCGATGGCGATAAAGATTGCCGAGAAACCGACTAAGAAAAATAACGTATGTAATAAACTTCTTCTTTGAAGCATTGCATTATCTGTTTTGAGCTCATTCACACTCATTCCTGTTATATAAGAAAGAAAAGCGGGATATAATGGAAGGCAGCATGGAGAGATGAAGCTAAGGAAACCTGCTCCAAAGGCTAAGAAAATATTAATGTCAGACATTTTTACAACTCCTACATTTCAGTATATATATCTATTCTATCAAACAAAACCGGATTCTATGAGGAATGTTTGTGTGAAAGATTTGTGACCATTATATTACATGCACAATTTACTTTTTCAAATGTGTTAAACTCTCTTTTCTTTTTTATAAAACCAATAATTTTGTTTTGAAAAACAGTTCAATTTTCGTTATACTAATAAAAAGTTACAGTTATTACTAGTTTTGTATTCCGTTTGTAAGGACATACAAAAGAAAGGAAACAGCCGTGTCTAAAAAAGAGCTTCTCGAACGAATTGAAAAAAAGCGTGCTCAATTAATTGATATTGTTGCTGAAAATGGACTCACGTCACCTCAAGCTATTCAATTTAGTCAGGAACTTGATCGTCTGTTAAATAGCTACAACTCCCTATACATAAAAAAGTGCTCACCTCAAATGAGCTAAGGCAATATTGAATACAATTATACTATTCTAATATAAATATCAACGACCAAAAGGCAGGCTCTAAATTTATAGAGTCTGCCTTTCAAACCTTCACTTACTCGTTACGGCATCTTCCATGCCATCAACTAAGCCATTTTGAAGAAGATACATTTTGTGGTAGATCCCTTTTTGAACCAGTAATTCCTGATGACTTCCTCTCTCGACAATCTCCCCCTGATGAAGAACCAGTATGAGGTCAGCATCTTGAATCGTAGAAAGTCTATGAGCAATGGCAATCGTTGTTCTCCCTTTTCTCATTCTTGATAATGCCCCTTGGATGGCTTCTTCGGTTTCCGTATCGATATTGGCTGTTGCTTCATCGAGAACAAGGATTTTCGGTCTGGTTGCGATGGTTCTCGCAAAAGCGATTAATTGCCTTTGGCCACTCGAAAACGTTGAACCCCTCTCAACCACTGGATGCCCATACGCTTCAGGTAATCTTTCTATAAAAGCATTGGCTTGAACGAATGTGGCAGCTCCCACCACTTCTTTTTCCGTCATGACTTCTGAATAAAGCTTAATATTATCTCTGATGGTTCCGAAGAAGAGAAATGGATCCTGAAGGACAAGCCCCATTTTTCCACGGAGCTCCTCTACTGGATAAGACCTGATGTTTTGACCGTCTATTAGAATGTTTCCACGATCAAATTCATAGAATCTCATGAGTAAATTGATGATTGAGCTCTTTCCACTTCCTGTGTGTCCGACTAAAGCGACAGTTTCTCCAGGTCTTGCGGTAAATGAAATATTTTTAAGAATATCTCTCTTACCATCATAAGAGAATGAAACATTCTCAAATGTTATTTCACCTTCACGGATTGTTTTTTTCGAATGATTTTCTACATTCTGTGCTGGGGAAAGTTCCTCTTCATCCAGCAGCTTAAAGACACGGGAAGAGGCAATGATTGCCTGCTGAAACATGGATAGTCTCATCATGATTTGATTGACCGGCTCAAAGAATCGGTCCAGGTAATTAACAAATGCATATAAAACCCCTATTTCAATAGGCTGATTGAATGATGTCACGCCAAAATAACTTAAAACTACAATTAATGCTGCCACATACACCAGATCAATGGCGGGCCTTAATAATAATCCATCCACTTTTATATTTTTCATTCCTGCTAAATAGTGTTTTTCATTGATATCTCCGAATTCTTCCCTTAATCTTTTTTCCTGCCTGAACACCTGGATAATGGACATTCCCTGAAGAGACTCACTAAGTTTTGCATTAAGCTGACTCAATCTCTCACGCATATCCTGATAGAAGATGGCGCTAAACTTGCGGTAAAGATTCATAATCATAAAAATGACCGGCAAGGTGAATAAACAGAAGAAGGCCAGCCGGGTATTGAGTGCAAACATAGCGATAAAGATACCTGTTAAAAGGAACGCTCCCTGAATGAAGGATACCAGCACACTCACAAACATATCTTTAATCGCTTCCGTATCATTGGTAACCCGGGAGACAATACTTCCTGCAGGGGTTTTATCGAAATACCTCATTCCTAAACCCTGTACCTTCGTAAAAACATCCACACGAATCTGCTGAATGATTTTCAGGGCTATCTCCTGGAACTTCAATATTTGAAAGTAAGAGATCAATACATTCCCGATTTGAATGAATAAATAGGTCGCTCCCAATCCTACAAGTGGACCGTAGGGAAACTCTCTTGGGGTTAAATAATCGTCTATAAAGACCTTGATGAGGATTGGCCCAAAGACATCGCCTATCGTTGTCAGCAGTAATAATGAAAATGCAAATAATATTGTTTTTTTATGCGGTTTTGTATATTTCATTAGACGAAAAAATATGTTTCGCTGCTCTTTCGCCGTTAAGGTCGGTATCGTATCCATATCTTATCCCCCATACTCCACTAATTCTTCTAACTGTTGACGCAGATACATTTCCCGATACCATCCCTTTTTTATCATCAGTTCCCTATGAGTGCCTCTCTCCATGACCTTCCCTTCTTCGAGAACAATGATCAGATCTGCATGTTGAATGGCACTTAATCGATGAGAACTGATGATGGTCGTTTTTCCTTCTCTATTTTTCTTTAATGATTTCAATATGGATTCCTCTGTCCTCGCATCAACCGCTGACAATGAGTCGTCAAGAATGAGAATCTCTGGATTCATTAACAATGCTCTCGCAATCGCGATCCTTTGCTTTTGTCCACCAGATAAGGAAACCCCTCTTTCACCCACCACAGTTCCGTATCCTTCACCGAAATGAACGATATCCTCATGGATATGCGCAAGTGATGCAGCCTCTTCCACTTTCTCTTTCGGGGTAAGTGGATGAGTGAAAGCTATATTCTCTAGAATCGTGGCTGAAAATAGAAAGTGATCTTGAGGCACATAACCAATACTTTCACGTAAACGGAATAATTTATAATCCTGGATCATCTGTCCGCCGAACGCTATCTCGCCCTTATACCCTTCAAATTCCCTCAGTAATAATCTTAATAGGGTTGTTTTACCTGCTCCCGTTTTCCCTACGATTCCTAACGTTTGACCTTTCCTTAAGGAAAAGTGAATATTCTCTAAAGCATTCACATCTTCATTAGGATAAGAAAAGGACACCACCTTATATTCTATATCTCCTGAAGGCACTCGGTCCAACGCTCCTTCGCGATCTTCCACGTCTACCCTTTCATTTAGCAGCTGTGATACACGGTCGTAAGACGCACGTCCTCTCTCCACAATATTAAATAACCATCCGAATGCGAGCATCGGCCAAATGAGAAGTCCCAGGTAGGTAGTGAATGAGATCAGTTCTCCTATTGTCAGTTCTCCACTCACGACAAATCTTGACCCAAATACAATCGATAAAAAGAAAGAAATCCCTACTATGATGGAGATAGTTGGATCGAAAAGGGAATCCACTTTTGCAACAGCTATATTCTTCTGCACTACAACATCAGATTGCTTTCTAAATGATTCGATATCCTCTTTCTCTTGTCCAAACGTCTTAATGACCTTAATCCCCATTACACTTTCCTGCGTTTTATCATTTAAGGATGAGAATGATTCCTGAGCTTTATGAAATCGTTTATGGAGAAGAGTACCATAATAACTCGTCAGCATTGCCATGAACGGCATTGGGATCAAAGCAATAAGGGTAAGCTTCCAACTGATTGTAAAAGCCATGGCCAGTATCACGAAACCTCCTGTAGATATGGAATCTACAAGTGTTAATACTCCGACTCCTGCCGTTTGTTGAATCGCTTGAAGATCATTTGTGGCATGCGCCATCAAATCACCGACTCTTCTCTTTTGATAAAAGGAGGGCGACATCTTGGTAAAATGATGATACAACCGATTCCTAAGCAAGCGGGAAAGTTTGGTCGCCGAACCAAAAATCATGATCCTCCATACAAACCGAAGTCCGTACATAGATAAAGCCGTGGTGGTGAGGATGAGAATCCACTTCAACATGTCTTCACGGGTCAATGAGTTCTCTTTAATACTGTCCACAATAATCCCTACAATCTTTGGTGGAATCAATTGAAGAAATGCAACAAATAAAAGCAGGATGGTTCCTGTGATATATGACTTTTTCTCTTGCAGAAAAAACCACTTTAAATCTAAAAAGACTTTCATTCTCTCTCCCCCGTATCTAAAATAAATCGACTCTTTATTTTACCAAATTTCAAAAAAATGAGAAATCTTTTTTTTGATAAGACTTATAATCAAAAAAAAGCTGGGACACAACTAAAAAACCACGATATTAAGACGAACAATAGAAGTGTAAGTTCTTAATACCGCTAATGATTTCCGTGCAAGACTACGCTTTCCGCGGGTAGCCCGTGAGCCTCCTCGGCAAGCCTGCTTAGTCTCACATAAGCTACTTTTCCCGCGGGAGTCTTTGTTTTGCACTCCAATCAACCGTTGGAAACTGCTAAAATCAAATGTTCCGAAAATAAATAATAAACCCGAACAAATCTGACTTCTAGGAAGCAGATTTGTTCGGGTTTTACTTAGACTAAAACACTTTTGTCCCAGCCTCTCTTATAATTGATATTATACTAATGGATTTGAACAAATGGTTCTTGGTCCACTTCTTTTACAATGGTTGCTTTCAGACCCTTTGGTGTCTTCACATATAGGTAAACGGGTGTATGAGGGAAGTAATCAACAATTTCAGGACCAATTGCCTGAGAAAAGCCTATTAGTTCTGTTTCTTTCACCATTCCAGTATGTACATCAATCACAAGTTTATTTAAGGTGTCTTTTTGGTATAAAGCTTTTCCGACAAACTCAATATCCTGGTGTGAAAAATATTTCGAAACATAATCTTCTAAATCACGAATCCGATTATGTAGATCACGATCTTTCTCTTCCCCTTCATCACTAGGGAAGTAAAAATATTTATCCGTTACATCATTCCATTTTTTTGCCGTTTTATCATTTTCGTCAACATAACTGGAAGTAATATAGTTGCCGGACACTACGCTATTCAATGGTTGAAGTTTGTATAGGGATATCAGTATAGGGACATCTTTCAGTTCCTTATTGGCTCTCACCCTACTGACAACGGTGTTGGCTATTTTCTTTCCGTATTCTTCTAACTGTTGGTCATCGATCTTTGCCTCATCAAAATGCATGAGCTTATTTTCATCTTCGACTCGAATATAATCTACGGTATTCATAGCAAGACCGAGGGAAATCCCTTTTATTTTCCCTTCTGAGTCAACGTAGTTCTGTTCATGGATATAAGCGAGATACATGGGATTCTTTTTTTCAAGCTCCATTCGTTGTTCCCAACCCATATCATCTTTACTCTCCAGAGCAGGATTAAGCCCTAATTTATTTGCTTTAGACTTTCTTCCCAGCCATGAATTTAGCCCTTTAAGGTATTGACCTTCCTGGTATACATAGTCCTCTGGTGAAAAATGCTCGGTGGATAAAGACATGAGGCCAGTCTCGATTTCATCCATATCACTGCGATTGTTAATCATCATCGTAATGAGACCACGATTGATTGATTTCTTCTCTTTGTTCACTTTATAATTTAAATATTCGCGCGCTTCTCCAGCTGCACTATTTTGAATTTCAAGTGTTTCTTCATCCATCACTTCTTGAGGCTTATTGCTGCATCCGGCAACAAGAATCATGAGAGACAGTGAAGCAATCATCCATTTTTTCATATGACTCCCTCCGGACTATATTCTATCATAAATTCAATTTTAAACTGAATGATAATCAGTAAGTTTTTTTGAATTGACTAAAATAATCATTTTAGCCTAAATCACGAAAGAACGGAATATAAACTCCACATCGAAAATAGAATAGTAACAATAGAAAAAGCACTCATGACCTGAGTGCTTCTATCTATTACTTCATGTTCTTATTCATTGCATTCATCATTTGATTGATTTTCTTTTGGGAAGGTTTTTGACCCATTTGCATCATCATCATGCGTAACATTTGCTCGTTGATTGGTGGATTTTTCTTAAGATAGCTCATCATATATTTACGAGCAATGAAAAATCCTAGTGCAACTCCAGCAAGTAATGCTAGAACTCCAACTAGAATAAGTAACCCAGTCGTTGACATACTCTTACTTCCTCCTTCATGTTGTCCTTATAAAAGTGTACTAAACCAAGAAACATTATACAATATTTCTGTCATAATTTCTTATTAATATATAAATTTTCTTTGTTTTATCGGTTTTAACCACCCAAAACGTTCATTTTGAATATCAATCGCGAGCAATTGACCCATATTTCTGCGCAGGATCTCAAAAAATATATATTCAGATTCATCGTGACCCCAAGCATTGAGCGTCATCCATTTTTCATTGAGAACAAGTGTAGCACCTGAATCGATCCCTTCAATCGTTGCAACTGAATCAACCCAAGCCGCTCCTTCAATTTTAATGATCTCGTGCTGCAGGAGTCTTTGTGTAGGAAGGTATGGAATTGGCCTAGTAATGTAATTTACTTGTTTCGAGATGATATCGTGTAGCTCCCCTGAACTTGCTTCCCATTCGGAAAACAGCTGATAGAAAATTCTTTCCCGACCATAGTAGTGCTGAACGAACATTTCTTCAATCCAATAGATTTGATAGTTTCGCACCTTTACACCCTCCTACCTTTCTTTCATATAGTATAAATCAACTAGAAAGGAGTCATTGTCGGAAATTGTTGAAAATCTACACTAGTTTTGTCGAAGGGCAATTTAACCCAAAATATCAGGGATTGTCTCAAGTTGTAATATTAAGGGACTTATCATCGGTTACGCATTATCTTCCAAATATACTCATTTAAATCGTCGATTACATTCAGATTAAAAAAGGTCGACTCCTTTAAGAGTATTAAGGAGTCGACCTTTCATGTCTTTAAATTATTACTGAATCAATGCTTTGATTCTGGAAACTACATTTTCTGAGGTAAAGCCGTACTCTTCCATGACTCTTGCTCCAGGTGCAGATGCACCATATCCATCAATCGCTAAGATGTCGCCCTCGTCTCCTACATAGCGATCCCACCCCATTGGAGATCCCATTTCGATAGCAAGACGTTTTTTCACACTCTTAGGCAGAATAGATTCTTTGTATTCTTTTGATTGTTTCTCGAAGCGATCCCAAGACGGCATACTTACGACAGATACGCTGATTCCGTCTTTTTCAAGTGCATTTTGAGCGTCTACTGCTAAATGCACTTCAGAACCAGTTGCAATCAGTAAAGCATCAGGCTGTTCCTTGCCAGAAGCAGATACCACATATGCTCCTTTGTCTACGCCATTATATGCTTTATCTGCAGTACCTTTAAGAGTTGGGAGGTCCTGTCGAGATAGAACTAACATCGTTGGCTGATCCTTTGACTCTAACGATAATTTCCAGGCTGCTGCAACTTCATTTCCGTCACCAGGGCGGATGACAGAAAGGTTAGGCATGGCACGAAGTGAAGCGAGCTGTTCTACAGGTTCATGCGTAGGTCCATCTTCTCCGACAGCGATACTATCATGTGTGAATACATATGTCACAGGTAAGCCCATTAATGCCGCTAAACGGATTGCGGGTCTTAAATAGTCACTGAATACGAAGAATGTTCCTCCGAATACGTGGAGACCGCCGTGAAGAGCCATACCATTCATGGCTGCACCCATACCGAACTCACGAACACCGAACCAAATATTACGGCCTTCAGGCGATTCATGAGTGAAGTCTGCTTCATCTTTAATCATCGTCTTGTTAGATCCTGCTAAGTCAGCTGATCCACCAATGAACGAAGGAAGATTCTTTGCAATCGCATTTAACACTTCACCTGAAGAAGCTCTGCTTGCCAGTGCTTTTCCTTCTTCATATACCGGGATATCCTGATCCCATCCTTCTGGAAGATCACCTTTGATTGCTGCTTCTAATTGGACAGCAAGCTCTGGATGCTCTTCTTTATATTTTATGAATAGGTCAGCCCAAGCTTCTTCTTTTTCAGAACCTGCTTTTTGGATTTTTTCCTCGAACCTGCTGTAAACTTCATCAGGCACATGAAAATCCTGCTCAAACGTCCATTGATAGGCTTCTTTCGTTAGCTTCATTTCGTCTTCACCAAGTGGAGCACCATGAACAGCAGATTTACCTGATTTATTAGGAGCTCCGTATCCGATGACCGTCTTAACTTCGATCATAGTTGGACGGGTAGTATCTCCTTGAGCCTCTTCGATTGCTTTGGAAATTTTATCAAGGTCATTCCCGTCTTCAACACGAATATATTGCCAACCATATGATTCAAACCGGCCTTTCACACTTTCAGAGAAAGATTTGTCTAACTCTCCATCAAGTGAAATATCATTTGAATCATAGAGAACTACAAGACGACCTAATTTCAAGTGACCTGCCAATGAAGCTGCTTCAGAGGCCACCCCCTCCATTAAGTCTCCATCTCCGCAAATAGAATATGTAAAATGGTCTACCATATCGTATTGATCCTTGTTGTATGTAGACGCTAAGTGCCTTTCAGCCAATGCCATACCGACTGCCATACCGATTCCTTGTCCTAATGGTCCAGTCGTAGCTTCTACTCCTGGAGTATGTTTGTATTCCGGGTGACCCGGAGTTTTACTTCCCCATTGACGGAATTCTTTAAGATCTTCCATTGAAACGCCATAACCTGATAAATGAAGCAGGCTATATAATAGCATCGATCCATGACCAGCAGATAAAACGAAGCGGTCCCTGTTAAACCACTCGGGATTTTTCGGATTATGGTTCATGAATCTTGTCCAAAGAGCATACGCCATCGGAGCTGCTCCCATAGGCATTCCGGGGTGTCCAGAACCTGCTTTTTCAATTGCATCGATAGATAATGTACGGATTGTATTAATTGCTAACTGATCTGTGTTATCAAACATATGTCAGACATCCTTCCTTTTAATGTTCCTTATTAATATTAATCTTCTTTGGTAGTTTATACAACTATCTTGAATGATAACATGACTTTATGATCGTTGAAAATAAAAACCCTTATGATTTCATAAGGGTGAAAATGAAAAAAATGCCAGGTCCATTTTAAATGGACCTGGCATTTCATTAATTTAATGCATTTTCTTTTTGGTCTGTATATCCTGAATCTTCTTAGGTGTCACTTCATTACCTTCCGGATCAAAGATTCTTGTATTTTCGATGGTACCTTTCATCGATTGTCGGAATGTTTCCAGGTATTCTTTTCTCAATTTGGACTGCTCTTTTGCCTCTTGTTCGGTTAGTCCGCTACTCTTAGACTTCTTGGCAAGTTCATTGATTCGACTCATTTTCGTTTTTGAAAGCATCTATAAAAACTCCTTTATTGCATAGTCAGCAAATTCTAAAACATAACAAAAATTTGAACGTAATACTATCGTCATGTTACTAGATTCAAGGAGATAAAACAAGGGTTACGCATTTTCAACTGAAGTCATATATTCTTTAAAACGCCTATGTACAGTAGCTTTGGAGACATCATACCCGAACCCTCTTAATGTTGCTGCAATTTCAGCAAAAGTCAGTTCGTTCTTCCTTAAACGGACAATTTCCTCAACTGGTACTTCGATTCGCTCCCTTCCATCCACATTCCCTTTATTTTTTAGATTTTTATGAGGTTGAAAACCATTTTCCACTGCCCTTTTCATCCCTCGTCTGATTTTCAAATTATGGAGTTTTCTTTGATATTCCTCAACCATGCTTACGATATTAATCACCATAGAATCAGATTCAGATAAGTGAAGCTCTCCACTATGGGTTTGACTGATAATCTTGACTTCCTCTTTTAATAAACAGTGTATGAGAGCAATTTTGGCATTCCCTCTGCCAATTCTTGTTTCATCCTGGATGAGAACAGCACCAATCGACTCATCTTTAATCAAATCAAGAAGTTCGAGAACACCTGGACGATCTAATTCAAAACCGCTTGCTTGATCTTTTATGATAGCAGCCACTTCGTATTGGTGGTCTTGTGCTAATTTCACTAATTCCTCTTCTTGGCGTTCCAAGGATGTTTCCTGTGTGTCTTTTTTTGTACTGACTCTGCAGTAAATTACTGCCTCCATTTTTAATCCCTCTATTCTTCGTACATTACCAATTCATAATCTGAATGGGTAGATAATGTTGGATTTTCTATAGGTAATACAAGTGATTCACCTGGTTGGATTGAGAATGATATAAGATTGTTTTCCTCTCCTACCCATGCGATAAATTCTTCCACTGTCATAGAATATTCTTCATTATATTGTTTGGCAATAGTCCAAAGAGTGTCTCCATCCTGAACAGTGATGCTTTGGTAAGAAGGTTGACTTGCCGTGACTATTAGAAAATAAACTGCTGATAAGAGTGCTAAAACAAATAAAATAATAATGTAAGAGAAACGATTCCAAATATGTGTTAACATAAAAAAACCCCCATGCGAATGTTTGTTCTGTTTATTCGTTACACTCATTGTAATACGAACATTCGTTTGGTGTCAACAAAAATTCGAACTTATGTTTGTACCGACTGGAAAGACATGCTATAATGGGAACATAAGATCTATAATAGAGGTGCGTGAACATGACAAAATTGTCTAAAAGACAGCAAGACATACTAGAATATATTAAAATTGCAGTAAGAGAAAAAGGGTATCCACCTTCCGTACGGGAAATTGGTGAAGCCGTTGGTCTTGCTTCTAGTTCCACCGTACACGGACATCTGGCCAGATTAGAGAGTAAAGGGCTTATTCGTAGAGATCCCACTAAACCAAGAGCCATTGAAATCTTAAACCTTGAAGAGGATACGATTCCACGCCAACGAGTTGTGAATGTTCCCTTAATCGGTAAGGTCACAGCCGGTCAACCTATTACAGCCGTAGAGAATGTAGAAGAATTTTTCCCTTTACCGGAGCGTATGGCACCTTCAGATGAACAGGTCTTTATGCTTGAAATCATGGGTGATAGTATGATAGAAGCAGGAATTTTAGATGGGGATTTTGTCATCGTGCGTCAGCAGCAAACAGCGAATAATGGAGACATCGTCGTAGCGATGACAGAGGAAGACGAAGCAACTGTAAAACGTTTTTTCAAAGAAAAAGATTTTGTACGATTACAGCCGGAGAACTCAACAATGGAACCGATCATTTTACGTAATGTATCCATTTTAGGAAAAGTTGTCGGAGTTTACCGCCAAGTACATTAATATGTTTAAGCCGCTTTGTATAATAGCGGCTTAATTTTTTCTATACTTTTGAAGGCTCAAAAAAAAGCAGTGGGTGGTAGCAATTTTCGCTACCACCCACTGCTTTTAGTTAATAAGGATTAATACATTTGAATATATTGCTCGCGCTCCCATGGGTGTACTTGTGTACGGAACATATCCCATTCGATTTCTTTCGCTTCAACGAAGTGTTCGAAGATGTGTTCCCCAAGGGATTTAACGATTACTTCATTTGTTTTAAGGTTTTCTAATGCAGCGTGTAAAGTTGCTGGAAGATCCACGATTCCCGCTTCTTCACGCTCTTTTTTATCCATAACATAAATGTTGCGGTCGATTGGCTTAGGAGCTGGAAGGTTATTTTTGATACCATCTAATCCAGCTGCCAGTAATACAGCCATCGCCAGATATGGGTTAGCCGCCGGGTCAACACTACGGACTTCAACACGTGTGCTTAATCCACGAGAAGCAGGGATACGGATTAATGGGCTGCGGTTACGAGCAGACCATGCAACATAACAAGGTGCTTCATATCCAGGTACTAAACGCTTGTATGAGTTTACAGTCGGGTTCGTGATCGCTGTAAAGTCTGTTGCATGTTTAATGATACCTGCAAGGAATTGACGAGCTGTATCGCTTAATTGCAGATCTCCCTTTTCATCGAAGAAAGAGTTTTGCCCATTTTTGAAAAGGGACATGTTACAGTGCATTCCTGATCCATTTACACCAAACAGAGGCTTAGGCATAAATGTTGCGTGTAATCCATGCTTACGAGCGATCGTTTTAACCACTAATTTAAATGTTTGGATATCATCACATGCTCTTAATGCACTTGCATATTTAAAGTCAATCTCATGTTGACCAGGGGCAACTTCATGGTGAGATGCTTCGATTTCAAAGCCCATTTCTTCCAGTTCTAATGCGATATCACGGCGGCAGTTCTCACCTAAATCGGTAGGAGCTAAATCGAAATAGCCACCGTTATCGTTTAATTCTAATGTCGGCTCACCATTTACGTCTAATTTAAAGAGGAAGAATTCTGGCTCAGGTCCAAGATTGAAGTCAGTAAACCCAAGTTCTTCCATTTGGCTTAAAATGCGCTTTAAGTTGTTACGCGGATCTCCTTCGAATGGAGTGCCATCTGGATTGTAGATATCACAGATTAGTCGGGCTACTTTTCCTTTTTCAGCTGTCCATGGGAATACTAACCAAGTATCTAAATCAGGGAATAGGTACATATCTGATTCTTCAATACGAACAAATCCTTCAATTGAAGATCCGTCAAACATCATCTTGTTGTCCAATGCCTTCTCAAGCTGACTTAGAGGGATTTCTACGTTCTTAATCGTCCCCAGAATGTCAGTGAATTGCAGTCGGATGAACTTGACACCTTCTTCATTCGCTAATCTTAAAACATCTTCTCGAGTATACTTTGCCATTTACGTGTTTCCTCCTCAAGTTTATTAAAGGTTTTATTTAATGAAAAAAGCGGGACATGTCACCTTGACGTAAAGATGCTTTAGTAAATCGACCGGAATGCATCAATTCATTTCGAAGTAATTTACGCAGCTCGTCATCGGATAGATCCTGTCGTGCTTTTTCTTCCTTTTCATTACTTACGTCAGATACTACTTTACTTTCATTATGACTGGATACCGCAAATATCTTCTTTATCCCAGCCATATTGATGCCTTGATCTAACAGATCCTTTACTTCCAATAACTTATCAATGTCATTCAAGGAAAAGAGCCTGCGATTACCCTCAGTACGTGCAGGGTTGATCAATTGGTGCTCTTCATAGTATCGAATCTGACGAGCTGTTAGGTCCGTGAGCTGCATGACAATACTAATTGGAAATAATGCCATCGTTCGACGAATTTCACTTCCGCTCATCTTGATTCCTCCTTTTGTTTTCCTTCTTGAACTTATTATATGTAATGTAAGGAGTTCTGTCAATCAAATGTTAGTTTTTCTTACATAAGAATTCAGAAGAAAAGGATAGTCAGATTTAGACTATCCAATTACTACTTTAATATCCTTTTGTCACAGTGATTAAACCTTTTTCAATCAAATTATCTACTGCTGAGCAAACGGCAATTTTCACGTGTGCGTAAGTCAATCCCCCCTGGACGTATGCCACATAAGGTGGTCTTATCGGTCCGTCTGCAGATAATTCAATGCTGGAACCTTGAATGAATGTACCTGCTGCCATAATGACATCATCCTCATAGCCAGGCATATAGTTGGGATATGGAGTAAAATGAGAATTTATAGGTGATGCAAACTGTATTGCCTGGCAAAATGCGACCATCTTATCTCTGTCATCGAACTGCACAGACTGAATTAAATCTGTTCGTTTTGCATGAGGACTTGGATTTGTATTCATGCCAAGTTCCGTTAAGAGCGCCGATGTGAAGACGGCCCCCTTTAATGATTGTGCCACCACATGGGGTGCCAAAAAGAAGCCTTGATACATTTCTTGCAAGCTATAAAGAGATGCACCCGCCTCTGCCCCTATTCCAGGAGAGGTCATTCGATATGAACATGCGTCAACGTATTCTTTCTTTCCTACAATGTAACCCCCGGTTTTAGCAAGACCTCCGCCAGGATTTTTGATAAGGGAGCCTGCCATTAAATCTGCTCCGATGTGACAAGGCTCACTCTCTTCAACAAACTCTCCGTAGCAGTTGTCTACGAAGACGACCACTCCAGGGTTGATCTCTTTTACAAAATCAATCATTTCTTTGATTTCTTCTATAGTAAAGGAAGGTCGGTTGGCATATCCTTTAGATCGCTGAATCCCCACCATTTTCGTTTTGGAAGAAATCGTTTTTGCCACCCCTTCAAAATCGACTTTTCCAGACTGAAGTAAATCTACACTTTGATAGCCAATTTGAAAGTCTTTCAGTGACCCGGTTCCTTCCCCGCGGATCCCAACAATTTCTTCTAACGTATCATATGGTTTTCCAGTTATGTACACTAATTCGTCCCCAGGTCTAAGTACTCCAAATAAGGCGATGGAGATTGCGTGAGTACCTGAAATAATCTGAGGTCGCACCAGTCCTGCTTCTCCTCCGAAAACATCGGCATAAATGCTTTCTAACGTGTCTCTTCCTGCATCGTCATACCCATAGCCAGTTGAAGGTATGAAGTGAGAATCGCTTACACGGTGCTTTTGAAAAGATCTAAGCACACTGAATTGGTTATTTTCAGCCCGTTCTTCAATTTGGTTGTGTATATCTTTAATGCTTGCTTCAACTTTTGTTACCAATGGTTTTAGAGTGTTTCCGTGCACTAATTGTTCAAACATGAGGTTTTGTTTCCCTTCTACCTTTGAAATTTCTTGATGCTGCCTGCAATTGGATGATCGTCCAGGTGATAGCCCGTCAATTCATAAACCTGGTTTTCTTCTATAAATTCCAGCTTTTTTAAGATGGTTTCATTCTTTAATTGTGCAAGGACCTTCCCTTCACTCGCAGGAATAAATACATGATAAGATATCATATGTTTTTTCACGACTTCTTCTATTTTTAATAAAAGCTGCCCGCGATCGTGTTCGTTTAAGGCACTGATCATGATACGATCCCATTCGCTGCTTGGGACAAAGTCATGGTGCATCACATCTTTCTTGTTGTAAACCGTTAACTGAGGCAGTCCAAACATGTCCAGGTCTTCTAATAAAGATTGAACGGTTTTTTCATGCTGACTGTAATCGGGATTTGAACTATCCACTACATGGAGAAGAAGATCCGCCTCTCTCACCTCTTCCAATGTAGAGCGAAAAGCCGCCACTAATGTAGTCGGGAGATCTTGGATAAATCCGACTGTATCCGTTAGTAATGTCAAGTAGCCACTGGGCAAGGGCATTTTTCTGGTCATCGGGTCCAATGTTGCGAAGAGTTGATTCTCTTCATATGAGTCTGCTAATGAAATTCGATTAAACAAAGTCGATTTCCCAGCGTTTGTATAACCTACCAGTGCAATTTGAAAGGCTTTGTTACGCTTTCTTCGTTCACGATACCTTTCTCTGTGTTCAACAATGATTTGTAGTTGTTTCTTAATATCATCAATTCTGCGATGTATATGACGACGGTCACTTTCGAGTTTTGTCTCACCAGGTCCTCTTGTTCCAATCCCTCCTCCCAATCTGGAGAGAGATGCTCCCTGCCCGATTAATCTTGGAAGCAGGTATTGAAGTTGTGCAAGCTCTACTTGTAACTTCCCTTCTCTTGAACGGGCGCGCATAGCGAAGATATCCAGGATCAGTTGAGTTCGATCGATCACCCTGGCATGTAGATCTTTTGATAAGTTTCGTATTTGACTCGGAGATAGTTCGTCATTGAAAATGATGATATCCGGTTCAAATTGTTCTTCCAACATGACCAGTTCTTCTACTTTTCCCTTCCCGATATATGTACCAGGATGAACGCGGTCCCGTTTTTGAATGAGAACAGCCACAACTTGACCTTGGGCCGTTTGAGTCAGTTCTTCAAGCTCCGCTAAACTATATTGAAAACGTAAGTCATCTTCTTCCAGTTGACACCCGACCAGAATGACTTTTTCCTTCATTTCATTCTTCAATAAACATCCTTCTTTCTGTACATTTCATTTTCATCTTCATCATAACAAATCCGACTCGTAAACTCTATGTTAAAAGCAGTGAAAAATGGTTGCAATTAAGTGCAGACGTGTTAAAATCAGTATGTTTGAATTTACGAAATCACACTCATTCAAGAATCTACATAATGGCATGTAGCATATTGTAATAGGGTTGGGAGGAATGCGTATGACTTGGGAAGTATTGAGTATTATAGGTACCATTGCTTTTGCTATTTCAGGAGCTATAATTGCCATGGAAGAGGAATACGATATCCTCGGTGTTTATATATTAGGAATTGTCACAGCATTCGGTGGAGGAGCTATTCGGAATTTACTGATTGGCGTCCCTGTTTCCGCTCTATGGGAACAAGGCATGTTGTTTCAGATTGCCCTCCTCTCTATAACAGCTGTCTTTCTTTTCCCTAATAATCTCCTTAAACACTGGAGAAAATGGGGGAATTTCTTTGATGCCATAGGACTTTCAGCTTTTGCTATCCAAGGAGCACTGTATGCTTCTGAAATGAATCATCCGATAAGCGCTATTATTGTAGCAGCTGTACTGACAGGGAGCGGTGGTGGAATCATTCGTGATCTCCTTGCCGGTCGTAAACCTTTGGTGCTGCGGTCAGAAATTTATGCTGTGTGGGCAGTCCTTTGTGGAGCAGCAATCGGGCTCGGAATTGTCCATTCAGCCTTTGAACTCTACTCTTTATTCGTGATCACAACCGCATTACGTGTTCTATCCTATTTATATAAATGGAGGTTACCTAATAGGAGCTTGCGAGCACATGTATAAAAAAAATGCATTCACTTATGAATGCATTTTTTTATAGATTTTTATATTACTAGATGTTTACTAAGTATAGTCATTCAGAAGATCCTTTGTTAAACACTAAATCATTGCTACGGATTGTTAATAAATCATGTCGATCATAGCAATTTTCCATTAGCAACCTCATGGCCTGAGCACGAATGGACTTCTCTAATACATTTCGCACATACCTGCCATTTGAAAATGCCATAGGGGATAATGTATTTTTTGCTGAGTGAAGATGTTCCCGAATCTTTCTTTCTGCATCATGACTTAATAAATACTCCTTTTCTTCTAACATCCTTCTCCCGATTTCCATCAGCTGATCAACTGAATAATCAGGAAAGTGAAAAACGAGGGGAAATCGTGATTGGAGGCCTGGGTTCAAGGTAAGAAAGTGATCCATTTCCCTCGAGTATCCTGCCAGGATCAAGATGAATTCATGCTGCTTATCTTCCATATGTTTGACAAGTGTATCAATGGCTTCTTTCCCGAAATCCTTCTCTCCGCCTCTGCCCAGTGAATATGCTTCATCGATAAACAAAATTCCTCCTAAGGCTTTTTTGACAAGGTCTCTTGTTTTCTGGGCTGTGTGACCAATATATTCACCAACCAGATCAGCTCTCTCTGCTTCAATTAAATGTCCTTTTGAAAGTACATTCATTTTCAAGAACAGTTTTCCAATAATCCTTGCTACAGAAGTCTTTCCTGTACCGGGATTTCCCTTGAACATCATATGAAGGGCTTGTTTTCCCGCTTTCAACCCCATTGTTTCCCGTTTCTTATTAACATAAATCCAAGCATAGATTTCTTTCACCATTTTCTTCATTTCTTCCATTCCTACCAGAGATCCAAGTTCTTCTTCTATCTCTTTTAATGCGACATGCTCTTGAGGGAGCGACTGAGGAATGGAATCATGCCTCAACGTATCTTTCACTGAACTCCGTTTTTGAGAATTCAATACAATGCTGATTTGACCATTATTTTTCATTCTCATTGGTTGATCCAATGGATTCACCTCACCATTCTTAAGACAGTATACGCTCCTGAAGTTTTTAGGGTGACAAATGCCTATATTTCACCTGTTTTTTTCGACAAATCAGAAGAATTCTGTCTATTCCTGCGCTTTCCCGAGAAATAAAAAGAAATACGGGTGTTTTGCTTCGTTTATTTTTCATAACGGTTCATCATATTTATAACTATTGAAAACTAGTTTGGAACATTATAAGTGAGGGACAATAAAAAAAAGCCTCTCTTATCATCCTATTCAATTACTTTTCATTTCATTAATTAATTCTTGCAATCATGAATCAGATTCATGTCATGTATGATGAATCATACTGATAATGACTACAAAAAAAGCTGCCCCTCGAGGCAGCTTTCACAGTTTTTTCATATTAATTGCTTTGTTCTTCAAAATTTATTTGGACATTACGCTGTGGCGCGAATGTTGAAATGGCATGCTTATATACGAGCTGTTGTTTCCCTTCACATTCAAACAGCACTGTAAAGTTGTCAAAACCTTTCACTTGTCCACGGATTTGGAATCCATTCAATAAAAATACCGTACATAGTGAACTCTCTTTTCTCAATTGATTAAGGAATTGATCTTGGATATTAATGGATTGTTTCATGGTTAGTCCTCCTCTTCTATCTCTACATTACTTATTCGACTTTAATTGTAGCTTTCCTGCAATAAATTCTGAAATATCCTCAATATTTTTGGTGTGCTGACTCTCATTCGTCATATCGAACCAGGCAACATCCATTTTATTTCTGAACCATGTAAGCTGGCGCTTTGCATACCTTCTTGAATTTTGCTTTAGATTTTCTATTGCCCGTTCCAAGCTGACTGCACCATCAAAATAATCGTAAAGTTCTTTGTACCCAATGGCTTGAACAGACTGAACATTTCTTATTCCTTCGTCGTACAACTCTTTTACTTCTTCTAATAAACCTTGTTTCATCATCAAATCAACACGAAGGTTTATTCTTTCATAAAGTTTTTCCCGCTCCATGGTTAACCCAATTAAAGCAACTTCGTACTGAAGCTCCTGGGATTGCTCTTCTTGATACTCCGACATCGTCTTTCCAGTGCAGTGATAGATTTCCAATGCACGAATGACACGTCGGGTATTATTCCTGTGAATACTCCCTGCTGAAACGGGATCCACGGATACTAACCGATCATGAAGCCACTCGGGACCATTTTTCTCAAGGCTTGCTTCTAATTCCTCACGATAGTGTTCATCACCTGGAGTTTCAGTGAATTGATAATCGTATAGTACCGACTGAATATACAGTCCAGTACCCCCTACTATTAGAGGGACTTTTCCACGTGAGTGAATCTCTGAAATTTTCTTTCGGACAAGTTGCTGAAAGTCTGCTACAGAAAAGGATTCCCCGGGATCTTTAATATCAAGCAGATGATGTGGGACTCCTTCCATCTCTTCAGGTGTGATTTTCGCGGTGCCGATATCCATTTTTTTATAAATCTGCATGGAGTCCCCGCTTATGATTTCGCCATTATACATCTTGGCCAGTTCTATACTTGTATTGGTTTTCCCTACAGCAGTCGGACCAATAAGAACGATCACTTTCTCTTTTTCAATTCTTGTCATACGTTCACTGCTTTCTATGTAAATGTTTCGTTACATATTATCGTACCATAATGATAGATGTTGTTAAATCACATCTTGCTAGTATACCCAATTCTTTTATGATTATTCAATATAAGCAGCTGTTTTCCTCCCTTCTTCTTTGAAGTGAATGTACCCATTTCTATAAGGGATAAAACTCATCGATAGTAAACTATCATACTATAAACAGCCCGGAGAGGGTCTCCAGGTTGTTTATGGATGTTAGTAATTTTTCATGTATAATTTGTTTTTCAACTTTTGATGACCAGCTGCCACAGACTTTAATTAGCTTTTAAAATTAACCTATCCCCTTGTGGGTTGGAAATGGTTGTTTGATGATAGTCCCCATTTTTCCATGCGTCCATTTGATTTTGATACCATTCACTTTTATAATGCCCCGCTTGTCCTGGACCTACAATATGATAACCATTGTTCATGTTCTCTGCGTCAATAACAAATCTCCATGAAGCACCATGATTGACGATTCCACTGTCATTGTAACTCGCAGCTCCCACCGTCACCCTACTACCTCCCACCGGCTCGGGATCCCGGTCATTCAAGAACCATTTCAACACGGAAGAAGCCCCCGATAAAGGGTGTTCAAAGTATACTCTATGATACAGTCCCCACTCCCACTCGTCCATTGAAGAACCATAAGCTTCTTGCAGAACGTCTATTGCTTGGGTAAGTGAAGCTGTTAGAAAAGTTTTGTACCCTCCCTTATCAACAAACCACTGAGACTCCTCTCCTTTATGAGCTTTTCGAATGAGTTCATCCACGACACTTTGACGGCCTTCAAATAATTTAATAATATCTTTAGGAACTTCCTTCTTAAATAGGCCAGTGGAAATTTCGTTCATCCATTGATGAAAAACGAGTGGCGCTGCAAAATTTTTATCATCTTTATAGTTCCAGGACTTCAGCAACTCAACCGCTTCTTTTTCTTTAGCTGTTAATGAGCCGCTCTCCATATCTTCAATAAGAATAGGAACCATTTCACGTGCATGTAAATTCATCTGATCCATTTGAAGGTCTTTCATATCTGAAAGTGTGAGGTCATTTTCCGCTTCTAAATACTCCGATATTCTCATGTACCGATATGGCTGAGCCCAGTGATGACTAATGTGATATGGATATTCATCGGAAACTACTTTATTATTTGCAGTTGATATGAAGCCCGATTGGGGATTGATGACTTTTGGAAGCTCTTCGAATGGTATAAACCCTTCCCATTCATAATCAGGATCCCACCCGGGAACAGGCAGAAGCCCGTTCCCTTTTTTCCTAATGGGAATTTTCCCATTTGCCTTATACGCAATCGTCCCATCCACTGAGGCAAAAACGAAATTTTGCGTAGGAACATGGAAGTCCTTTAAGGCTTCTTCAAATTCATCCCAATCCTTTGCCTTATTGATGTTAAGGATTGCGAGAAGTTCCAGACTTGGATCAAGTGCTGTCCATCTCATTGAAAGCACCTTTCCACTCTCATTTTGATGAGCAAATTCTGAAATCACCGGACCATGTCTTGTGATCGTGACTTCATAAGGTATGGTGTCACCATCTTTTACTTTAATGGGCTCTTCTATGATCGTTGCCCTTTCCCAATTTTCATCATATAAAAACAGGGAAGGATCTTCTTCATTTCGTTTTTCAACATATAAGTCCTGAACATCAGGTCCCGTATTTGTTACCCCCCACGCAATTTGCTCATTATGACCAAGGATGATTCCTGGGATACCAGCAAAAATCACTCCACTCACATTGACTTGCGGTGATTCCAGGTGCATCTGATACCATATGGAAGGAGTTCCCAGTGAGAGATGGGGGTCGTCTGCCAGGAGTGGTTTACCACTGGCTGTTTTCTCTCCGCTTACCACCCAGTTGTTGCTCCCATTAAACTCCGGTGGAATGACTGCACTGGCAAATGATTGCTCCATATCAACCTGAATTTCTCCTATATCTGATAGAATGGTAGGAGCGTCTTCAGGGTATGAAGGGAACAAATCATACGCTTTATCTTTTGGCAGGTTTTCTAATGCCCAGTACCGGAAAGCCTGACCTTGCCAGTGGCCCCCTAAATCAAATGCCATATACTTCCCAATGGTCAATGAATCGATGGGCGTCCATCTTTCAGGTTTATAACCAAGCAGGGTGAATTCAATAGGAAGCCTTCCTTCATCTGTGGCTTCTTGCATATAAGCGTTGACCCCACCTGCATACCATTCGAGAAGCTGCTTGGCTTCATCAGGATATGCCGCAAATGAAACCTCCGCTGCCCTCCGCAAACCAAATGTCCGGAAGAACTTGTCCCGATCAATTGCTTTCTCACCGACCACTTCACTTAACCGCCCCGAAGCCTGTCTTCTGCTTAGGTCCATTTGGAATAAACGATCCTGCGCCTGTACATAGCCTTGTGCCATATACAGGTCTTTTTCATTCTGAGCAAGAATATGGGGCACACCGTCTTTATCCCTGATCACTTCTACATCTTGGGATAACCCTTTTAAAGAAATGGTACCAGATGTAACAGGCAACGATTTATCAATGTAATAATTTACAAAAATTAGAATTCCAAGCATGATAAACAGAATGGATCCCGCTGTCCATAATGTAATTTTAAGGCGTTTATTCTTTTTCTCCCTTAGAAGCTCTATGCCTCCATTCATTCCATTTCCCCCTATTATATATGGAATTTTCTGAAAATATCTATATCATATTATTAGCTTTTTGTGAGAAGAATTCCTTCTACAAAAATGCATTCTGATTAATTTCATATAAAAAAACGAGAGGGCTATTAAGCTCTTTCGTCTTATAGAGGAACAGTACGTCTCAATCTCTATCACTTTAAACCTTTTTATTTCCAAAAACCCTTACAATCTGTTTCTGATTAATTACTCGAATAATCAAAAACTCTTTAAAAACAGAATAATTTAGTTTCCATAATATTATTATTGTAGTTTAATATGTTCAGAAGTCCTACTTAAATTGCTATAGCCTTGAAATTTCTTAAGGTGCACCACCCTTTATAGCCCCCTTTTCTGATGTAATTCTCTTATCTATCGTCGGTCCCTATCAGAATGACCCAAACTTATATACACAGCTGCTTGGTGTATTTTTTTCATTTATAATCAACGAGCACAGTCATTAATAGTTAAATAGCATAACATATACTAGTTTAGTAAAGAGGAGGTGAGATGATGGGTATCTTCCTAGATGGTAGAACAAGTCAAAATGCCAGTTTGGCAAACACTTTAACAACTCCAATCCTTGTAGGTACCGATTCTTTATTTGGCGTGGTGGGGCTAGACGTGTCAAAGGCAACCGTTGGACAGATAAGAGTGGAGTTCAGTGGAACTGTTGCTGTACAGTTACCTTTAGTTCCGCTTGCAACTAGTGTCACTATCACTGTAGTAAGAGGGACGCAACAATCAGGTTTAACAACTGTATATTCTGCAGAACAGCAATTGAGTCTTGAGATATTGGGGCCACAGCTTATTACATTTTCTGGCGCAAACTTTAATGCCCCTAAGCCGGAAAGTGGACCTTTAGTATATACCGCATATATAAGCGCCTCAGCTATTGGGACTATCAGAGTCGGTCCTGAGAGTTTTAGTGCTATTGCAACAGCTGGATAAAATCAGGACAACCTATGCCTCACCTTAATTGGGTGAGGCATATTATGATATTTAATTATCTGTTCAGATCATCTTCCCAGTACCTTCAAGGAATGGTCTATTATTCTTGTAGGGTGTTTTGCTTATAACAACATAGGATCTGCCACTGGTGATTAATGACTACAGAGAAAAAGCCGATGGATTAGCAGTATTCCATCGGCTTATTTTACATTATTCTTTTAAACATTTTTTCCATTTCATAAGTTGAATAGTGAATGATGATTGGCCTGCCGTGGGGACAGGTAAATGGATCACTCGTTCTTCTCAGTTCGTCCAGTAAAGCTTGCATGTCTTCATTGCGCAAATGATGGTTCGCCTTGATCGAACCTTTGCAACTCATCATAATAGCCGCTTCTTCCCGGAGTTTTTTGATATCAACCCGGTTCATTTTCAACACTTGTTCGATCATATCTTCGATGGTTTGCTGTTCTTCCCCTTTTGGAAACCATTGAGGATGTGCCCGGACAATAAAGCTATTGTAGCCGAACTCTTCCAGGAACACACCGACTTCTTCCAGAAGATGGCGGCATTCATTAATTTTAATATACTCGTCCGTAGAAAATTCAAGGGTAAGTGGGACCAGGAGTTCTTGGAGCTCTTTCGCAACCTCCCCCACCTTTTCTTTAAAGAACTCATATTTTATTCGCTCTTGAGCTGCATGTTGATCAATTATATATAGGCCGCGATCATTTTGGGCGAAGATATAAGTACCGTGCATTTGGCCAACAGGGTAAAGTGGAGGAACTCTAGGAGAGTGACCTTTTTCATCCTCCCCGTTTGTATCCTGGAATTCCATTTCTTCCTCAAGTGTGTGCGTTAAGTCCGGAACTGCCGGTTCATCTGAAACAGGAATTTTTGCCTCTTGGGATTCGTTCATTTCTGGTTTCGGCTCATAAGGCTCTTCCAGCTTTTCTTTAGGAAGCAACCGTTCGCGAACAACACCTGCGAATCCCTCCCTTTCCTCTTTTGCCTGAGTTTTAGCCGAATGGTCCAGGTTCATAAACGTTTGCTCTGATTTAGGCTGTACAATCTTCGGTGCCACAGATCCTGAAGGAATCAATTCTTTTCCTTTAAACACCCTTTTGATTCCTTCAGTAACTAATGTATTTAATTCACTTTCTTTACTAATACGGACCTCTAACTTGGAAGGATGTACATTCACATCTACCAGAATTGGATCCATTTCTATGCTAAGAAGGACGATGGGGTGACGACCAATAGGAAGAAGTGTGTGATACCCCTCGCCGATCGCTTTCGCCAAAGCATAGTTTTTTATAAACCGCCCATTGATCATCGTTGAAATATAATTTCTGGAGGCACGTGTAACCTCCGGCAGGGAGATGAAGCCCTTAACCTTGAAATCGAGTGAGTTCACTTCAATCGGAACCATCTTTTTTGCAATTCCAACCCCGTAGATTGCTGCCAGAACCTGCAGGACATCTCCATTACCATTGGTGTGTAATAAAGCTTTTCCGTTGTGCAAAAGCTTGATTGAAACGTTAGGATGAGCCAGGGCAATCCGGTTCACCACGTCTGTAATGTTACCCAGCTCAGTATGAATGGTTTTCATGTATTTTAATCGTGCGGGTGTATTGAAGAACAATTGTGAAACTGTGATATCTGTGCCTTTTCTTGACGACGTTTTTTCGAGTGAGTTGATTTCTCCACCTTCAAGCTCGATACACGTTCCTGGACCTTCTCCCGTACTAGTCTTTAACGTAAGATGAGAAACAGAAGCAATACTGGGGAGGGCTTCTCCTCTAAATCCTAAAGTCCGAATTCGGAATAAATCATTTTCGTCTTTGATTTTACTGGTTGCATGACGCTTAAAAGCTGTTTGTACATCATCCTCTTCGATACCGTCACCATTATCAATGATGCGTATCGAATGTAAGCCTGCTTCTTCTATATGAATTTCGATCACGGATCCGCCTGCATCTATGCTGTTTTCAAGGAGCTCCTTTACGACAGAAGCGGGTCTTTCCACAACTTCACCGGCGGCAATTTTATTAGAAAGCGAATCATCAAGCTGAAATATTTTTACCACAGTTTCACCTCCTTTAATTTTTTAAATTTTTTTGGATGCCGTAGAGGGTGTTCATTGCATCCAATGGAGTCATCTCCAGGATATCGAGCTTTTTAAGCTCATCTAAGCATTTCTTTTCTTTAGAAGTAAGGGTTTCTTTTTTCTCCTTTTTCTCTGCAGCAAAGAAGGATAGCTGAGCAAGATCTTCTTCATTTGGTTCGTGTTTCTCTAGAGCTGATTCCCTCGCAACAGCCACTTCTCTGGAGTAAGAAGGATCATCCTTGCGCTCAAGCTCAAGAAGGATTTCATTCGCTCTTTCAATCAGGGCTTTAGGCAGCTCTGCAAGCTCTGCAACATGAATACCATAACTTTTGTCAGCTGCTCCCTCCTTGATTTTATGAAGGAATACGAGCTTCCCGTTTTGTTCCATGGCACTTACATGTACGTTTGTTACCTTTTGTAATTCTTCTTCAAGAACCGTCAGCTCATGATAGTGAGTAGAGAATAAGGTTTTTGCCCCTATATGTTCATGAATGTATTCAATGATCGCTTGGGCCAATGCCATGCCGTCATAAGTGGAAGTACCACGTCCAATTTCATCAAATAATATTAAACTCTGCTGAGTCGCGTGGATGATCGCATTTTTCGCCTCTAACATCTCAACCATGAAAGTACTCTGACCTGAAATCAGATCATCTGCTGCCCCAATTCGCGTAAATACTTGGTCAAAGATTGGCAGGTTTGCCTCACTGGCAGGAACATAACACCCAATTTGAGCAAGAATACTCGTTAATGCCACCTGCCTCATATAAGTACTCTTTCCCGACATATTCGGTCCTGTTATAAGAAAGACTTCTTTTTCTTGATCCATATAGCAGTCGTTCGGAACATATTCCTGAGCACCCATCACCTTTTCCACAACCGGATGACGTCCGTCCCTCAACAGGATTCTTCTTTCTTCATTAAAGATAGGGCGGGTATAATGACGCTTTTCACTGACCGTTGCAAAGCATTGAAGAACGTCTAATTCACTTACGAGTTTCGCGAGCTTCTGCAGGCGGGGTATAAATTCTTTCACCCTTTCACGAATCCCAAGGAACAGTTCATATTCCAGATCCACGCTTTTTTCATCGGCCTGAAGGATAAGCGCTTCTTTTTCCTTTAACTCCGGGGTGATGAATCGCTCCGCATTTGTTAATGTTTGTTTTCTTTCATAGCGGTCTTCTTCCAGGTGTTGAAGGTTTGCTCTCGTTACTTCGATATAATAGCCAAAGACCCGGTTAAAACCAACTTTAAGGGACCTGATTCCAGTTCTTTCCCTCTCATCACGCTCGAGTTGAGCAATCCAGGACTTCCCGTTTCTACTTGCATCACGGTATTGATCAAGCTCATCATGATACCCATCCCGAATCAGGCTTCCCTCTTTAATTGTTAGAGGAGGGTTTTCCACTAAAGCCAGGTCAAGAAGATCTGTTAGCTCTTCACATGGATCAAGTTTCTTTACGAGATCATCGGTTGCATCATTTTCGAGTGATCCCACCAGATGTTTTAACACGGGTACTTGCTGAAGTGATTTTTTCAGCTGAATCAGATCACGTGCATTCACATTACCGAACGCAACGCGTCCCGCCAGCCTCTCTAGATCATACACTTCCTTTAATCGTTCTCTAAGCTCCTGCCTTTCAAAAAATCGCTCCAAAAGCACTTCGACAACCGTTTGACGTTTTTCAATGTCCTGTTTATGAATAAGTGGTCGATCGATCCATTGCTTGAGTAACCTGGCTCCCATAGCCGTCATCGTTTCATCTAATAGCCAAAGAAGCGAACCCTTCTTACCTTTTGAGCGGATCGTTTCTGTCAACTCCAGATTTCGTTTTGAATAATAATCCATTTTCATAAATTGATGCAGCTGATATGTCTCCACTACTTGTAAATGATCCAGGCTTCTCTTCTGTGTACGGAAGAGGTAATGAAAAAGGATGGATGAAGCTTTTATTAGTTTATCTTGTTTTAAAGGAGCAACGAGATGAGCAAAATCTCCTCCTCTGTCTGCTCCTTTCTCGTATGACAAAGTAACATCGTTTCGCTCTTTAATCTTTCCTTGAACAGCTTCACTAAGATCGGGGTGAATGACGACTTCCTTCGCACCAATCGTAGATAATTCATTCAATAATGCTTGAAGGCCATCTGTGACCAAAGTCACTTTTGTTTCCCCTGTTGTTAAGTCACTATAAGACAGTCCGTATGTTTGATCATTAAAATCGGTAACAGAAGCAATATAGTTGTTCTCTTTGTCATTCAGGCCCTTTCCATCCATAACCGTACCGGGTGTAATGAGCTGAACAACTTCTCTCCGCACAACTCCCTTAGCTTGTTTCGGATCTTCGGTTTGTTCACAAATTGCTACTTTAAAGCCTTTATCGATGAGTTGCTCTATGTAGTTAGGAGCAGAGTGGTAGGGAACTCCACACATAGGAATACGTTCCTTCCCTCCCCCATCACGACTTGTTAACGTTATTTCAAGTTCCTGAGATGCGGCAATGGCGTCGTCAAAAAACATTTCATAAAAATCACCTAAACGAAAAAATAAAAAGGCATCTTGGTATTCTGCCTTTACTTGTAAGTATTGTTTTATCATTGGAGTATATTGTTTCATGGTTTCATTCAAACCTTTCAAGTAAATCTACTAATCTCGACTATTCATTATATCATACGTAAAGGGATTGGAGCATGTAGTAGATTGAGGAAACCGGATCTGGTCACCTAACGATTAGTGTGTACATCTCCCTTCTAACAAAAAAATCCGCTTCCCGAATGAGGAGCGAATCGATGTCTTGTTTATTCGGATTGTTTTGCTATGCTTGACTCATCGTCCAAACAACTGGTGTTTTTTTCCTTCAACTTAAAAAAGTATTTATATGATAAGAAACCACTCAACAGTATAGCCGCTCCAATGAGAAGGTAGGTTTGTATGTTACTCATCAAAGACTGTACATATTTGAGATTTCCATTCTTGCCGACTATTAACATCGTGAGGGTAATTGGAAAGATTCCGATGAAGGTTAATCCGCCAAACTTCCATTTGTTCACTTTACTAATACCTGCAACATAAGAAATATAGTTACCAATGCCAAGCGGTCTCGTGATGGCAATACTCCACAATCCACATTTCCGAAACCATTTCTGACCTTTTGCCATTTTCTTTGAGCTGGTTTTTTCTTTGATTTTATCTTTTAATTTATATCCTATTCCATAAGGGATATAACTAAACACCGTATAAACCAAGCTGCTTGTGAATGCTAAAATGATCAGGTTCGTCAAAGATGGATCTAAAAGGTAACCATATGTCAGCGTTACGAAGGCTCCCGGAAATGGCAAGGATGAGGCTTCAATTGCATTTCCAGCGAATAACCCCCACATTCCAAGCTCCTTAATTAAATTTATTACAAAATCAAACATCGATGTGTTCCCTCCACGATTCATTTATATACCCTTTTCCCTATTTTTCATATTAAAAACGCTCATAAAGAATAAGAATTCACCACTGGAGGGAAATAATGTATCTGAATGGACCCTTATTCCATTTCCTCAAGAAATGAGTGACCGTCTATTTTCCATTGATCTTCAATCGCATCTTTCCGAATGATGAATTGAACGTTATTTTCTTCTTGAGCTTGATTGGAACGTATCCATTTCACTCTAAACTTAAGCTTTATCCCAACAAATGCAGGTAAATCCTCTACAGGAAGTATCGATCTCTGAGTAACATCTATATGTTTCACTCTCTTAAGGGTTTCCTTCACGGACGCATTACTTCCAAACATCACTTGTGAAATCAGCTTTTCATCATGCTGATTGACAGCAATCTCCATAACGCTGATCAATTCATAGGGGTCTAATTTGTATAGAAACTCATCCAGTTTTCCACCTGCTTTTAAAATCATGATCTTATGTCCCAAATCAGGTGTTGACGTTTTATGGGTTGTACTTCCATAAAAATGCACGCAGAAATGTCCCGGAAAATTGTTTTGGAGAGCACCTGCTCCGTGCGGCATCCCGTTCATTGAGGCAGATATTAGTTGATCATGTACTAAAACGAGAATTGCACGACGGTCCCAACTCCATTTGCCCCCATAGATGGATTTCATGATTTTCGTGTCTTTTTTTGTAACTGGTTGTACATCCGCATGTTTGCTTCCTGCTCTTCTTTGTACCTTGAAAGAATGGCCGGTTTCTACATCAATGATCGTAAAATACGATTGTTTAGGAATGATCTCTTTCACTTGATCCCACGGAAGTATTTCTACTGTAAAACTAGGCATTGCTCCCGCAGGTTTAGCACTGCAGGCAATAAGTAAAGACATAACCATCATGAACCTGAATAAATAAAGCATGTAAAGACCTCTTTTTTTTCCTTAGTTTCTAATCACAACTGCAAATACATAACCATCAATTTTTGGCAATTAGGATTTAACATGAAATAAGGCTTTTCCACCGATACTACATACGAAAGGAAGGGTTCACATGCTCTGGATTAAACTTAGTTCAATTGGTCTTTTACTGTTTCCTGTGATGAATGGTCAAGATCAATTACATATTCAATTTCAAAATCATGCGCCAATTTCTATAGAACGAAATTCATTAAATATACCATTGGTAGATGAACCAATAATGGATGAAAATAAATATGATGAATTAGTTTCAAAAGTACAAAAACGGGTTTATACCCCTCCTCAGAATGCTTATCTCAGTGAGAATAATCAAATTATTTCAGAAAGAGCCGGTTACAAACTTAATGAAAGGAAATTTCGTGAGCTGGTTCATTCCTTCTTCTTTTCTAGTGGATCCATCAATACGAAAGCACCCCTTATGACACTACATCCCAAAGTCGACAGTGAGATCCTTGCGCACATCCGAACACAGCTTATTGGAAGATACGTCACATATTTCAATAAGCATAATGAGGAACGGACTCAAAATATCGTTCTAGCGACAGAGAAAATCAATAATACAGTTGTGTTCCCTGGAGAAGTATTCTCCTTTAATGGTGTGGTAGGAAGAAGAACGAAAGAAAAGGGGTATAAAAAAGCCCCCGTGATTGTAAAAGGGGAACTCTCGGAAGATATAGGGGGTGGGATTTGTCAGGTATCATCCACTTTATTTAATGCGGTTGACCAGGCAGGTGTAAAAATATTAGAACGGTATCATCATTCAAAGAGGGTTCCCTACGTACCTCTGGGCAGAGACGCTACAGTTAGCTGGTATGGACCCGACTTCACTTTTAGAAACGCTTATAACCAGCCGCTTCTCATCCGTGCAAAAGTAATTGGCGGGCAAGTTATCACTTCGATTTATTCTTCCGATCTTATCAATGTGGAAAAAAGAAAAGTGCCTAGCGCTTCACAAGAATTATCTAAGGAGAAAGATGTGGATAAATCTATTCAAGAATAGTGTTCTGAATGAAAATGCACCTCTAAATTTATGAGGTGCATTCATTATTATTGGTGTTCTAAAAATTCAATTCGATTTCCAAATGGATCTGAGACAAAAAAGCGATTTCTACCTTTAATCGGTGTATCTTCCTTTATCCTGATACCTTTCTCCATTAGGGTATGCCGAAGTGCAGCTAAATCTGTAACAAGTAGACCCGGGTGTGCTTTTGTTGCTGGTACGAAATCATTTTGTACCCCTACATGAATTTCTTGGGGTCCATATTGAAACCAACAGCCGCCCCTACCTTGAAGATTTTCAGGTTTCGGTATTTCGTTCAGACCAAGAATTTCACCAAAGAACTTTCTAGCTTCCTCTTCACAGCCTTTTGGAGCAGCAAACTGAATATGATCAATCCCTTTGAAAATGATGCTCATCCCCTCCCCCTTGATTCCTACTCGATTATTTTACCATAAAATTCAATTCGCTAAGAAAATGGAAAACACCTGCAAACAGGTGTTTTCCCAGTCATTATTATTGAAGTTGCTTGATACCATCCATCACCGTGGATAATAACAGATCCAGATCCTCCTCTTCTATGTTTAATGGTGGTGATAAAGTAAGCACATTATTGTAACCAGCGACTGTTGCCCCATTTTTCCCTATGATTACCCCTTTTTGCTTACAGTATCCAATCACCTCATTGACTTTCGATACGTCTAATGGTTCTTTTGTTTCCTTATCACTTACCATTTCAATTCCAACTAACAGACCCTTTCCTCGGACATCTCCAACATTTTGATGATCTTGCAAATGATTCTTCAGCGTGTTCAATGCTTTTTCACCTAGATCAGCGGATCGTTCAAAAAGCTTCTCACCCTCCATGATTTCAATGTTTTTCAAAGCAAGGGCGCATGCTGCAGGGTTTCCACCGAATGTATTAATGTGGCGTAAGTAATCATATTCCTCAGATCCTTTAAAAGCCTCATATATCTCACGCTTTACGGCTGTTGCTGACAGCGGAAGATACGCACTGGTAATCCCTTTTGCCATTGTGATGATATCCGGCTTCACATCATAATTCATGAAACCAAATGGCTTGCCTGTACGTCCAAAGCCACAAATCACTTCATCGACAATCATAAGTGCTCCATGCTTCTCACAAACTTCTTTCGCAGCTTTCATATATTCATCTTGTGGAACGAGAATCCCACCTCCTGTGATGATCGGTTCCATGATCAACGCAGCCACTGTTTCACTTAATTCCCAAGTCATGGCTTGATCAATTGCCTTTACTCCAGGAAGATCATGTGGATTCCCCCCGGAGGTTTCATCGCGATAGCTATCAGGTGGAGCGATATGGATAAACCCAGGAGCTAACGGCTCATACTTATATTTCCGCTGAGCCTGACCCGTTGCGGCCAGGGCCCCCATGGAATTTCCGTGATACCCTCTATATCTGGAGAAAATTTTATATCGTCCGTGTTCCCCTTTTTGCTGGTGATACTGCCTGGCAATCTTAAAGGCGGTTTCATTGGCTTCTGATCCACTGTTGGAAAAGAAAATGACATAGTCATCCCCAAGTAATTGATTTAATTTCTCTGCAAGCTCAATAGCCGGCTCATGACTTTGTGTTAGTGGGAAGTAAGCCATTTTTTTAAGCTGAAGATAGGCTGCCTCTGCTAATTCCTGTCGACCATATCCTACGTTTACACACCATAGCCCAGCCATGCCATCCAGAAATCTTTGACCATCCTTATCTGTAATCCAGGACCCGGCAGATTCTGTAACGACCATTGTTCCATCGGGATTGTATGGTTTCATGGAATGCCAAATGAGCTTTTCATCATTCCTTAACCATACATCTTGAGATTGACCTGCTTTCACCATGAAAGTTCCCCCTAACTCTGATTAAAAATCAAATCGAGAAGTAATCATTTTCTTCTTAGTATAGAAATTTACTCCGTCTTTACCGTTTACATGCATATCCCCATAGAAAGAATCCTTCCACCCTGAAAATGGGAAGAACGCCATTGTCGCAGGAACACCCACGTTAATACCCAGCATGCCAGCGTCTGCTTCTTCTCTGAACTGTCGGACTGCCTTTGCATCTTTTGTGTAAATCGTAGCACCATTTCCATATCTTGATTGACGAATATAATCAAGTCCTTCATCCAAATCCTTGGCTCTCAGCAAACTGAGGATAGGGGCAAACATTTCTTCTTTTGCAATGGTCATATCCGGAGAAACATGATCAAAGATCGTTGCACCCAAGAAGTTTCCTTCCTTGAAGTCATCCATTTCTTTACGCCCATCTCGTATGAGGGATGCACCTTCTTGCAGACCTATGTCAATATAGCCCAGTGTCTTCTCCCGATGTTCTTTTCGAATGACGGGAGTGAGAAGCACTTCTTCGTCCATTCCGTTACCAATGCATAACTCATCTGCTTTTTTACTTAAAGCTTTAACAAACGGTTCATTATCCCCTACAACCACTACGGCACTGCACGCCATACAACGCTGGCCGGCACTGCCAAACGCTGAACTGATAATATGCTCAGCCGCTTTATTCATATCTGCATCAGGCATGACAACATGATGATTCTTAGCTCCCGATAGGGCTTGCACCCTTTTCCCGTGAGAGGCAGCCTGTTGGTACACATATTTAGCCACCGGCTGAGACCCGACGAAAGATATGGCTGCGATATCTTTATGCTCGATTAACCCATTTACGACATCATGTGCACCATGCACGACATTTAATACACCATCGGGCATTCCTGCATCTGTTAGTAACTCTGCAAGCCTATTGGCTAAAATCGGGGTTCTTTCAGATGGCTTCAACACGAAAGTATTTCCACACGCGATTGCAAGCGGGAACATCCAAAGGGGTACCATCATAGGAAAGTTAAAAGGAGTGATCCCCCCCACTACACCAAGTGGATATCGGAACATTTCTGAATCTATATCCTCTGCAATACCACTCAACGTTTCACCCATCATTAAGGTCGGTGCCCCACAAGCGAATTCCACGCACTCAAGCCCCCGCTGCACTTCACCATACGCCTCCTTAAATGATTTACCATTTTCCCGTACAACCAGTTTGGCCAACTCCTCATGATTGTCAGAAAGTAAAGAATGGTATTTATATAGAATACGGGCACGTTTTGGAACCGGCGTCTTCTTCCATGTTTGTGAGGCATGTTTAGCAGCCTTCACAGCCATAGCCACGTCTTCTTTAGTAGAAACCGGAACTCTAGCAATTTCTTCATTTGTAGCAGGATTCACTACCTGTAACGTTTGTGAGCTAAGAGAATCAACCCATTCCCCTCCAATGTAATTCTTTAATACAGCTACGTCTCTTTTAATGATCGTCATATTCAATTCCTCCTTATTTTTTCATCGGATATTTCTGCGTGGTGTAGGACCTGTCGTATAGTTTATAGTTTTATTATGAAAGAAATTGTTAGTGGTTTCATTAGACATTGTGTAAAAGAACCTGACTTCTCAATTTGACACTTTACAATTAATTAATCTTCGACTTTTTCAAAGAACTCAGTGGTTGCAGATAATCATGGGCAGCAAGAAGAAACTCGATGGCCACACGTTTATCAGAGGTCATGAAGTCATCTCCAAGTAAATCTTCAATTTTTTTGAGGCGATGGTAGAGTGTTTGTCTTACAATAAACAGTTGTTTCGATGTTTCCTGTTTTGATCCCTGACATGCAAGGAAAACCTTCAACGTCTTCAATAGACTGCCATCATGTTTACGATCATAATACAGGAGCGGAGTGAGGTACTCTTCGATCATTTCCCACAAATTAACATTGTTGTTAACGATTGAAATCAGCCTGTATAAATGCAAATCATCAAAGAAAAAATACGCTTTTGAAGCATCCACCTTTGACTGAAACAGGAGACTATCTTTAGCTGTTTCATAACTCTTGTGAATTTCCATCGTCTCCATTTGGTACTTGCCAGTTGCAAATACTGTTTGTGAAGAATCTTTAAAGAAATCAGACTGAAGAATCTTTTCATAGGCAGTGGTGACTCTCGATTTCCAATCTCCTGTCCTCCTTGTGTCCAGAAGAATGAAAATGAGATCATTCCCTACTCTTTCGGGTAACACACGAAAACCCTGTTGTTCAAAAATGCTTCTGGTGACAAGGTTAAAAAAGGTAAAATCAATCGGCTCTTGTTCATTCAGCCTATTCGTCTGGCAAATACAGACGACTCCACCATTGACCTGTACTTTTAAGTCGGCTAAAAAGGCGGAGAGTCTCTCATAGGACTGTTCTCCTTTTAGCCAGCAGGTAATCCATTTGGAGTCTTCTAACCGTTTTTGCTCGTTAAAATACAATTCTCTCATTAAATACTGTGCTAACGCCGTTGATGTTCTGTCCAATATGAGAAGCTCATATTCACTAAAAGGATGATCGCTTCTGTATATACTTAATTCTGCGTATTCCTGGTCAAATAGGATAACTTTAGTGGAGGCAAAATGGTGAATACGGGAATCTTTATGGCTGTGATAACATTTTCGTATTCTCTCTTCATCAGGTGAGCACATGAGTGGATAGATTTCCACCTCTTGTTCTTTTAACTGAAATAGTACAGGAACAGTAAGCTCCTTATGTAAAACCTGGAGAATCTCTCTGAAGTGGTTAACGCCGAGCAGCTTTCTGTTTAACTCCTGTGCATATGAATCCAGTTTTTTTATCATGTCGTATTGCTGATTGATTAGTACGGAATGAATATCTTGAGTTATACTAACGAACGGCACTTCCCTTTGAAACACGATAATAGGAAAATCAAATGTATCTGCACACTTTAATACCGAAATCGGAATCGTGGAAATATTTGTATCAAGCTCAATGCAAATGGCTGCTGCTTCACTCTCGATTAACTGTTGAAGGAGTGAAAGGAAGGTCTCTTCCTCCTGTAAAGCGATTCCTGTAGAAAGAATCAATTCATTTCCGTTAAGAAGATTTTTTATCGAAGTTACTTCTACTACGTGGACCCACTTCACCTGACGGCTGAGACCATTGTGCCCAGCAATCACTTTAGCATGTTCAAAATATTTTCTTACTAGAATATCTTCTACTGAGAAATAGTAATTACTTTTCATTTTTCTCTCCTTATGTTCTGCCTTAGGAAAATGGAGAAAAAGGATTGGCGGAACCAATCCTTCATTTTACTTCTATTCTTCTATATAGGGGATGGCAAACTGGATCTCTTCACTCCACCATTTCAATATTTCCTCATCTGATAGCTGTTGTGAAGATAAGACGGTTAACACCCAATCGATTAACTCATCAGACGTTTGCATATTTCCAGGAAAGAGTGTCAGTTCCTTTCCTTCACGCGGTCCCATAAAGTCACTCATCCAAGTTTCCCCCTTCAACCATTAGTTTTGAAGTAATAGATTTGAAAAATATTTTCTTGCATTAGCCGTTTTCACATGAAGAGTGGCACTTCTTTTATTTTCAGTATGCTTAAACAGAACAAATGCCCCACTTAGGTTCTCTGTTATCTTCTCAATTTTAAAGCCTTTTTGAATGAGAAAATCAATCTTATCCCGTTCACTTAAAAACTCTTGATAATCAGACATGACGACACCCTTTCTTTCGTATCTTCAGATAGGAACTACCTTGCTTCATGATTCAATAAAAACCATTTCATTTAAGAAAAGCTTGTGCCTGTTGGGGATTCTTCTGAGACAATGACTTCTTCGTCGACTTGAATTTCCCAATCGCGACCAACAGACAATCCTAGATATTTCTCATCACTTGGATCAATTAGTTCTGCCTGCTCGTATTTCTTAAACCACCAGAATTTAGCCAATACATAATAGCAAAGAGCTCCAACCCCGAAGCCGACTAAAAATGAGAAATTTGGAACGTAATAGGAGGCAACTCCCCCCATAATCCATGAGATGAACCCTGCAAGATTCACTCCATTCATATACTTGAATTGTCCTTTGTCTTCATATAAGGCAGGTACATTGACTCTTCGCTTCCTGATTAAATAATAGTCTGAAATCAAAATCCCTACGATGGCTGACAGTATGCCTCCTACGAATAGTAGAACTGGTATTATTACACCAAAAAGGTTCCATGGTTGTACGATCGTACCCACAATACCAGCAGTGATGACCCCTGCCCAGAACGGGAATTTTGGTCCCCCGACATTAGAGAATATTGTTGCAGCCGGAACGATATTCGCAGCAATATTCGTTGACCACTGAGCCAGGACAATCATTAGAAGGAGGACCCCTAAAACGAATCCGCTCGCTGCTTCCTGAAGGGCTACTACGGGATCATAATTTAATACGGCAATATATGAAATCCCACCAATTAACACCATAAATGATTGAGTGATAGGGAGAGCTACAAGGTTCCCGATTAATGAGCTTTTGTTTCTCTTAAACCAATTCCGCTCATTTTTGGGAGCTTTCATGAATCTGGAAATGGAAGGAATATCAGCAGATAGGGTTGCCCAAAATCCCATATTACTAAAAATGACTACGAGAAAAGCAGTAAACGTGGCAGCACCTGTTACCGGACTTTCAACCCAGCTCCAAATATCTCTTCCTTCTGAAGCGGCTGATTCAGATAAGGAAGAATACATCCATACAGAAATAATAATGATGACCGGTGCTGCAAGGTCGGCAAATCTTTCCACTGCTTTGATTCCAAGAGCTGTATTCACTAATTGGAGGACCGCAAAAATCACGAAACAAACAAACCAATTATCAAAACCAAATAAAATATTTAAGATACCATTCATCGCTGTTGCACCAAAGTAAGTGTTTATTCCAAACCACATCGATGCAGCCAGACCACGAACTACAGAGGGAATATGGGTTCCAAGCGTTCCAAAAGGTGCTCTCATATAAACTGGAAATGATACCCCATGCTCAATCCCGATATCCCCGGTTAATGTAATAAATAGACCGATTGCAAGAGACCCTATAATGGTGGCAAGCACGACAAGAGGCAGAGGTAGGGATACGACCCCGGCTCCCCCGATGGCGAAGGTTGCAAGGACTACAACCATTCCAACCCACATAAATGAATAGCCAAGCTTGGTGATTTTTCTTTCGCCCTCTTTAATCGGTAATAAATCAGGAGACTTTAAATAACTTTTCTTCATCTTGAACACCCCTTATTTGTTTGCATCGAATGGCAAAACCAAATCTTTGACAAGAGAGGCCGGAGGAAGACAGTCTCTCCTCCTCCAGCAGGAGTTGTTCTACAGTTAAGATGCATTATTTTCTAAAGTTTTTAAGACTTAGAGGATTGAAGTGCTTCACTCTCTTCACTTGGAAGAAGCTTACCGTATTTCGCTCTCTTAATATACTTTCCGCTACCAAGCTTACCGACGAACTGTTTGTCTTTGATGACATATTCACCTCTGGATAATACAGAAACCGGTTCACCTTTTATCTTCATGCCTTCAAACGGGTTATAATCTGCTGCCATATGATGAGTTTCAGCAGAGATCACTCTTTCAGCATGTGGATCGAAAATGACTACATCAGCATCAGAACCCACTGCAATGGTCCCTTTCTGAGGATAAAGACCAAACAGCTTTGCGCTGCGCGTAGACATGATATCAACAAACTGGTTTAAGCTGATACGCCCTTTCTCAACTCCTTCTGAGAATAATATGGATACACGGTCCTCAACAATCGGTCCGCCATTCGGGATTTTAGTGAAATCATCTTTCCCAAGATCCTTCTGCCCTTGGAAATCAAATGAGCATTGATCAGACCCCAAGGTTTGAAGTTGACCACTTTTAAAGGCATTCCAGAGAACATCTTGATGCCACTTCTCACGAAGGGGCGGCGACCAGACGTATTTAGCCCCTTCAAAGTTCGGACGCTCTAAATAGGTTTGATCGAGCACAAGGTACTGAGGACATGTTTCTCCCCAAACATTCAATCCTTTACTCCTTGCTGCTGAAATTTGCTCAACGGCATCAGAGCAGGAAACATGCACAACATATAATTGGGAATCTGCCAATCCGGTTAGTTTAGCCGCGCGGCCAGTCGCTTCACCCTCCAGTTCGGGAGGTCTCGTCAGCGCGTGATAAATTGGTTCCGTTTTCCCTTCCTCTAATGCCTTTTCGGTTAAATACTCAATAACGTCGCCATTCTCTGCATGTACCATTACGAGTGCCCCTAATTCCTTCGCAGCTATTAAGGTTCTAAATAGCGTTTCATCGTCTGCCTGGAATACATTTTTATATGCCATAAAGACTTTGAATGATGTAATTCCCTCTTTATCCATCACTTCAGGAAGCTGTGATAGAACATCTTGATTGATTTCCCCGATCATTAAATGGAAACTATAATCGATGACAGCTTTATCTTTAGACTTCGCATGCCATGTATCAATTGCACTTTGAAGTGGTTCTCCCTTATTGGTCAGGCAGAAATCAATAAGTGTCGTCGTTCCCCCAAACGCTGCTGCAATAGTACCACTCTCGAAATCATCCTTTGAAACCGTTCCCCCGAAGGGCATTTCCAGATGAGTATGGGGATCGATCCCTCCAGGAAAAATGTACTTTCCTTTCGCTTCAATTACGTCTGCATTGCTGGTATCAAACCCTTTACCTATAGCTGCGATCTTCCCATTTTGTATAAGCATATCCGCTTTATATGTGTCAGTTGCCGTAACAATGGTTCCATTTTGAATAATTTTATTCATTTCCATACCTCCAGAATTATTTCGCCGCGTTTACTCTGGCTTCGGATAGATTCCCTACTACCGCTTGACGTTCGTTCCATGTCATTGGCATATGACCACTTGGAACCTCTATCATGTCGATAGCCCCGTCAACCGGACATACAATCGAACATAAATTACACCCGACACAATCTTCTTCCCGTACTTTTAAATAGCTGTTTCCATTCGGGTCCTTCAGCATGTCAATGCATTGATGAGACGTATCTTCACAGGCAATATGGCACTTATTACAGTTAATACAAACATCCGTGTTGATTTTTGCCACAACACTATAATTAAGATCAAGATTTCCCCAATCAGAAAATCTCGGTACTGATTTCCCGACGATATCCTGAACTGCAGCAATCCCTTTTTCATCCAAATAATTATTTAAGCCATCAAGCATATCCTCGACAATTCTAAAACCGTGATGCATAGCAGCAGTGCAAACCTGAACCCCAGATGCTCCCATAAGCATAAATTCGACGGCATCCTGCCAATTGGAAACTCCCCCCATTCCTGAGATTGGTACATTGATACGTGGATTTCTGGCGCATTCGGCAACCATGTTCAATGAAATCGGCTTCACTGCAGGTCCGCAATAACCTCCATGAGCACCTTTTCCGGCTACATGAGGAATGGTATTCCAAGAATCCAGATCAACACCTGCTAAACTGTTGATTGTATTGATCATACTTACTGCGTCCGCTCCACCCCGGACAGCCGCTTCAGCTGTGACAGTAATGTCTGTAATGTTTGGTGTCAATTTTACAATTACAGGTGTCCTGGCAACCTCTTTCGCCCAATAAGTTTGTTTCTCGACGAGTTCTGGTACCTGACCGGACGCAGATCCCATTCCCCGTTCAGCCATTCCGTGTGGACACCCGAAATTCAGCTCCAGTCCATCAACACCGACATCTTCAACCTTCTTTACGATTTCATGCCATTTTTCTTGTTTAGGCTCTACCATTAATGATGCAATGATTGCATGATTCGGAAATCGCTTTTTGGTTTCATAGATTTCCTTCAGATTCACTTCTAATGGTCGATCGGTAATAAGTTCGATATTGTTGAATCCTGCTACTTTTTGACCATTAAAGCTTACAGCTGCGAACCTTGAAGAGACATTTATAATGGGCTCCCCTAATGTTTTCCATACGGCACCACCCCAACCGGCCTCGAATGCTCTTTGAACCTGATAACCTGAGTTCGTTGGTGGCGCGGACGCCAGCCAAAATGGATTAGGTGATTTTATTCCTGCTAAATCAATGCTTAAATTTGCCATGAGTTCCCCCCCTAGGACAATCTTAATTCACGTGGACTTTTTCCAATTGTGCATGTAAATGATAGGCGGCAAGTTTCCCTTGCTCTGCAGCCGTTACGACCATTGCTTCTCCTACTCCCTTACCAAAAACAACGTCTCCACAAGCGAAAATCTTTGGATTAGAGGTTTGGAAAGTGTCTCGATTAACCTGTACAACACCGTCTGAATGCTCCAGATCGAATTGTTCTATAAGTGATAGATGACGAGTTTGGCCAATCGCCTTAATGACTGCGTCAACAGGAAGCACAAACTGTGAGCCTTTGACAGGAATCGGACGTCTTCTTCCATCCACACCAGGCTCTCCTAACTCCATCTTTATGCATTCGATTCCCGTTACTTCTCCCGCATCATTTCCTATAATTCGTTGAGGTGCCGTTAGCCAGCGGAATTCTACTCCATCCTGTTTTGCAAATTCGTACTCAAAATCATAAGCCGTCATTTCTTCTTGTGTACGTCGGTATAAGATTTTTACATTGTCTGCCCCTAAGCGGACAGAACAGGTGGCTCCATCGATTGCTGTATTTCCCGCCCCGATCACCACCACTTTTTTGCCTACATAATCTTGCGTCAGCTTGCCACTTTTCGTTGCCTTAACAAATTCGATGGCGTCATGAACACCTTTTAAGTTTTCCCCTTCAATTTTCAAATCTGGAACATGGGACATACCTGCTGCCAGGATGACAAAATCATGGCTCTCTACGATTTCATCTGAAGATATGTCTTGACCAACCTTTACGTTGGTTCGAATATCGACATTCAATTTCTTTACCTGGTCCACTTCCCAGAAGGAAACGCTCTGGGGAAGGCGGAAAGATACGATTCCATAGGTATTTAATCCTCCCGCTTCCTTTTCCGCTTCATAGATGGTTACTTCATATCCGAAGCGTGCAAGTTCCCTTGCAGCCGATAGGCCGGCTGGTCCCCCTCCGATAATTCCTACTCTAATCCCGTTTGGTTCTCCTGCTTCAAATAGCGCCGCGTCGTTATGTCTCGCCCAATCTGTTGCATATCGCTGCAGGTCTCCAATCATGATTGGTTTAGTAGAATGATTCAGTACACAAGCCCCTTCACACAGCTCTTCTGTCGGACAGACACGTGAGCAGCTCGCACCGACAGGATTTGCGGACATGATTGTTTTTGCCGATCCTTTCAAGTTCCCGGATGCAATCTTTTTAATAAATGAAGGTATATCAATGCTTGTGGGACAAGCTTGTATGCACGGAGCATCATAACAATACAAGCAGCGATTCGCTTCCTCCACTGCTTCCCTTTTGGTCAATCCCTCATGGGCTTCGAGAAAATTTTTCTCAAGATTGAGTAACGAAAGTGTGTTAGACAAACTGACTTCCCCCTATTCATTTCCAATTAATTTCCATACCCTGTTAAACACCCCATGGCTGACAATGATGGTTCACCGTCAGCCTCAATTTATTAAGGAAGTAAAGCCGTCATATCGTTATAAGTTTCAGGCCTGCGATCCCGATAGAATTGCCAAGTATCACGGACTTCACGTAATAGCTTCTTATTCATTTCACCGATAATGACCTCATCACTATCTCTGCTTCCAATTGAAACAAAGCTGCCTCGCGGATCGACTAAATAGGATTGTCCGTAAAATTCACCCATATTCCAAGGACCCTCAAAACCAACACGATTAATAGCTCCTAAGTAGTAGCCGTTTGCCACCGCATGGGCTGGCTGCTCAAGTTTCCATAAGTATTCAGATAAACCAGCTACCGTTGCTGATGGATTGAACACAATTTCTGCCCCTTTTAAACCTAGTAAACGTGCACCTTCCGGGAAGTGACGGTCATAACAAATATAAACTCCTACTTTTGCATAAGCAGTATCGAATACCGGGTACCCAAGGTTTCCTGGTTTAAAGTAATATTTTTCCCAGAATCCGTAACCTTCCTCTCCAACTCCAACATGTGGAATATGCTGTTTTCGATATTTTCCGAGATAGGATCCATCTGCATCGATGACCGCTGCCGTATTATAGTAAGTAGCTATTCCTTCCCTCTCATAGATTGGTAGAACGATGACGACACTCAGCTCTTTTGCTAACGCCTGAAACTGTTTTGTTGTTGGACCATTTGGTATTTCTTCAGCAGAGTCATACCACTTTGGATTTTGTTCCGAGCAAAAGTAAGGACCATAGAAGATTTCCTGTAAACAAATGATTTGAGCTCCCTTTTTTGCTGCGTCTCGTACCAGTTCCACATGTTTTTTGATCGCTTGCTCTTTATGGACGTCTACCCCTTCACTTCCATCTACATCATGAGAAGCTTGAATAAGTCCAATTTTCACCAAGTCTGACATTTCATTACCCCCTGCACAAATAGATTTTATAAAATAGTAAGCGCTTTCATTGTTTTTTGCTCCATTGTTTCACACTTACTAGATTTCACTGGTTGAAACCAAAGTCTGAATTTTAAGTATTTTCACTTTATTTTAACTCGTACATTTAGAGAATGCACTATACATTCTGTAACACTAACAACGTTCCTGATTTGTCATTATGTACATTCAATAAAATGAATGGTTTCTCTTAAGTTAGCATATTTTCATTACGAATTTTGTAGAATGATTTGTTTTATTCTTTAAAAAATTCAGTTTTTAATCGACAATAAAAACAGGCTACCCTCATGATTCATTTTTTCTCATACCTAAAGGTCTGTGCAGGGACATTTGAACTTTCCTAACAAAAAACAGCCTTCTCTACTGAGAAGGCTGTTTTTGTCGATAATCGTTATGAACTTACTGACTTCATCTCTAGTAATTGTTTCCTGCGAGGTTTGTATTTTATTATTTGCCCTACAAACCAAATCAAGACAGCCAACCAAATGAAGGAACCAATCATCATTGCTGTTGAATATGGTAGACCAAAACCTTCGGGAGCGTAAAAAATATACGAACTTACAACACCTGTCATAAACAATGCAGGAATACTGCAAATCCAGTGGAATTTTGCTTGCTGTAATAAATAAATGGCAGCAGTCCACAACATAACGGTTGCTACAACCTGGTTGGACCATCCAACATATCTCCACAGGAAGGTATAGTCAATTTGAGTAAGTAAAAACGTAGGGACTGCCACCGGAATAACTAACAAGACCGGCAACCATTTCCCTTTAATATCTTTCTTGCGTAAATCATTCAGTAAATCAGCAAGCATCATTCTTGATGATCTTAACGCAGTATCCCCTGTTGTGACTGGAAGAATGATTACACCCAGGACGGCAAGCACTCCACCTAACGTGCCTAACGTCGTTTTGCTGATTTCATTTACCACTCCTGCAGGTCCTCCAGCTGCCAATGCTTCTTGAAGCCCGGCTGTTCCATTAAAGAATGCCATACCTGCTGCAGCCCAGATCAATGCGATGATTCCTTCAGCCACCATCGCTCCATAGAATACTTTTCGACCTTCACTTTCCTTTTTTAAGGTTCTGGCTAAGATGGGACTTTGAGTGGAATGGAATCCAGAAATTGCCCCACATGAAACGGTAACCATCAGCAAAGGCCACAAAGGTAAATCATTTGGATGTAAGTTTTCAAATGTTAGATTGGGCACTGGATGTTCAAAGAAAAACAACCCAATCCCAATCGACACTGCCATAAAGATAAGGATGGCTCCAAAGAACGGATAGACCTTTCCAATAATCTTATTAATCGGTAAGACAGTCGCAATGAGAAAGTATGTAAAAATAATGACAAGAGACGTCATAAAATTAAGCGGTGTCACCTCTGCCATTAGTTGTGCCGGCCCCGATGTAAAAGCAGCGGCTACGAGAATCATCAGCACGATCGATAAAATGTTCATAACGGATTGTACAGGTTTTCCCAAATACTTCCCTACGATTGAAGGAAACTGAGCTCCATTATGCCTAAGAGATAACATTCCAGAAAAGTAATCATGAACCGCTCCAGCAAACAAGGTGCCAATCACAATCCATATGAATGCTACAGGTCCATACAAAGCACCCAAAATTGCCCCGAAGATCGGACCTAACCCCGCAATGTTTAACAATTGAACCAGGCTTGCTTTCCACCAGCTCATGGGCATATAGTCTAAGCCGTCCTTCTTTGAGTATGCAGGAGTCACATTGGTATCATCAATACCGAAAATCTTCTCTACCACCTTTGAATAAATGAAATAACCTACTACTAGAATACAGATGGATGCAAGAAATGTTAGCATCACGATGTCCTCCCTTCAGTAAATGAATTTAACGTTTATTTTAATATGAGAAACGACAAAAAACAACAGAATTTTCTAAAAATATTATTTCTTCCGAATAAATAATCATTTTAACTTTAAACTAAAGACCGTCAAATCAACAATGTAAAGGATTACATTATTCAAAAAAACTTTCATAACATAACACATATATAGTGAAGCATGTTGCTTGAATCCACACTCTTTTAAGTAAACTTACAAAAATAAAATACACCCCTTAGAAGAGGTGCATGCCACATGCTGGAATCTACTGTACTTTTCCTTTTGCGAATTCTTCATGAGCTTTTAAGAATTCTTTATTATTCCTTTCTTTTGCAATTTCCAATGGTGTACGGTCATTTCCTGAATGTATCTCTTGTCCATCTCCGTGAGCCAGTAACAATGACACAATTTCTTCACTTCCGTCGAAAGCAGCAATATGTAACGGTGTGTGCCCCGATGAATCGGGCTGATTTACATTCGCTCCTTGCTTTAATAAAAACTCCAACAGTTCTTTAGAAGCTTTCCCTGCGATTCCTGCATGTAAAGCCGTATTAGAAGGAATGTAGGAAACTTTCGAATTTGAAATGGAATTGATATCTGCACCAAAATTCAGCAGAAGCTCGACGATTTCCCTGTGACCATAATGTGCAGCCACTCCTAATGCTATTAAGCCTTGTTCATTATCTGCGTTACAAAGATTTGTGTCATTTCTAAGTGACTGTTCCACTGTCTCTTTGTCACCTTTTTCAATTGCTTCAAAAAATTCTTGAATGGTAATCGATGTCATTACACTCACCTCATTTTCACATAATTACAAATATTCTACCAATTATGAACAAAAAAAGATAGAGATGACCCCTAAAATAGGGAGTCATCCCTATATAATATTACTGGTCCAGTTTTAATTTAGCTAAAGCATCAGCTAATGCAGTGTTGACAGGCTCATCCTTCTGTTGTGTCAAATACTTATTTACATCCTTTTTGTTTGCTTTGCTATTCTTTTCTTTTTTTCTGCGATCGTTAAAGGTTGATAGTTTCTCTCTATGTCCACACACACATGTGAACGTCTGGCCTTCCCCTTCTCCTCTTAGATCTAAGCGTTTATGGCAATTAGGGCATCGCGCATTGGTTTTTTTACTAATATTTTTCCGGTGACCGCACTCCCGATCTTGACAGACCAATTTCTTCCCATGCTTATTTTTTATTTCCAGCATCAGGTTTCCACAGTCAGGACATTTAGTTCCGGTCAGATTATCATGAGAGAATTTCTTAGTGGAATTCTTGATTTCACTTACTGATTTCTTTGTATAGTCTTTAATTTCTTTTAAGAATTCTTGTTTATTAAGAAATCCATTTGCGATTTTTTCAAGCTTTTGCTCCCACTCTGCTGTTAGGGTCGGGGATTGTAATTCCAGAGGTGCCAATTCCAATAATTGCTTTCCTTTAGACGTAATAAGAATTTCTTTTCCTTTCGGTTCAATCACTCCTGAGTTGAAAAGCTTTTCAATTATATCTGCCCTTGTCGCAACTGTACCCAGTCCCCCTGCTTCATGTATGGTGTCAAGAAGTTCTTTGTTGCTTTCTTTCATGAATTTTCTTGGGTTTTCCATAGCGGATAGAAGTGTTCCTTCATTAAAACGGCCGGGAGGATTCGTTTGACCTTCTGTTTCTTTTATTGCCAGAACAGAAAACATATCCCCTTCTTCCATTTTTGATAGCAATTGATCTTTCTCTGAATCAAAATCATATACTTCTTTCCAGCCGATTTCTACAATCCGCTTTCCTTTCGTCTGAAAGGTTTCAGTACCAATCAAGGCTTCTACAGTCGTTTGTTCATACAAATATGGAGGAAAGAATACAGCTAAGAAGCGTTTCACGACTAGATCATAGATCTTTCTTTCACGGTCCTGTAACTTTTGAAGGAAAGGTGTCTCCTCCGTCGGTATTATGGCATGATGATCCGTCACTTTTTGGTCATCAACGTATGCTTTTGAAAGCTGTTTTGAATTCTGCAACGCTAGATGAGCCATTTTACGATAAGGTTGTACGCTCACTGCTTTCAATCTATCCTTCAATGTTGCGACCATATCGTTGGATAAATGCTTACTATCTGTTCTTGGATAAGTTACTAATTTATGTTGCTCGTATAATTTCTGCATAATGGATAGCGTTTCTTTAGCAGAATAGCCAAAGATTTTATGAGCATCTCTTTGCAATTCTGTTAAATCATATAAAGAAGGAGCGTGATTTTTCTTTTGTGATTTTTTTACTGACTGTATAGTGATTTCCTTTTTGTTCTTCAATAATTTCATGACTTTTTTCATTTCGTCTTTAGAAAATGTTTTCGTATCATTATTTTTAAGGTTTGACCAAATGAACGTACCGCGATCCGTTGTAGCCTGTATGCCATAATATGGTTGGGGTTTAAAGTTCCTGATTTCTTCTTCCCTCTGAGCAATGATGCTTAACGTAGGTGTTTGTACACGTCCACATGATAATTGTGCATTGTGCTTGGTAGTCAAAGCCCTGGTTGCATTCATTCCCACATACCAATCGGCTTCAGATCTCGCTTGGGCAGCAGCATATAGGTTTTCGTATTTTTTGGCATCTTTCAGTTTATTGAATCCGTCTTTGATCGCCTTATCGGTGACAGATGAAATCCATAATCGTTTCAGTGGTTTATTTACCCGGGCCTTCTCGATGATCCAGCGGGCAACAAGCTCCCCTTCCCGGCCGGCATCAGTGGCAATGACGATTTCTTTGACATCCGGACGATTCATTTGTGATTTCACTGAGCTAAACTGCTTCCCTGTTTTCTTAATGACCACAAGGTTAAGGGATGGGGGAAGCATAGGCAAATCCTCAAGCTTCCATGCTTTGTAGCGGTCATCATAGCTTTCGGGCTCTGCTAATGTGACTAAATGTCCCAGGGCCCAAGTGACGATATAGTCGTTTCCTTCTAAGAATCCATTTCCTTTTTTCGTACACTGAAGTACTTTGGCAATATCTCTACCGACAGAAGGCTTTTCTGCCAGGACTAAAATCTTTTTCATGTAAAAAATCCTTTCAATACTAGGTGTTTTGTTTCTATATCTTTTCTATTTTAACATACAATAAAATGAATAGTGTTTTAGAGTTCACCTCTATAATAGGTTGTACTATACTAAGGGATAATTGATTTTTCACAAAGGAGCTATAGGATATTGCAGCATGACCTACAAAAAGGCTACTTTCTTCCCAAAGAAGCTTGGGGCCTCTTCATCATTGTTTTAATCAGTTTATTATCTAAAGGTTTGGGAGCGCTTTTTCCTCTGATCGGCAGTTTGTTATTTTCGATTATTATCGGAGTCATTCTTCAAAACACAACCAGACTTCCATCAATATTCGATCCAGGTATACAATTTACCCTGAAAACACTTCTGAAAGTGGCCATCGTATTTCTTGGGGTAGGTTTGAGCCTGTATGATATTCTGCATATTGGTCAAAAAGCTTTATGGGTGATATTCTTGTCGGTTTCCATTGGTATTGCCTTGACATATCTCGTAGGGAAATTGCTTCGAATCGACAAACGGTTAAGCTTGTTAATAGGAATCGGCACGAGTATTTGCGGAGCTACGGCGATTTCGGCTGTGAAGGGAATCATCGGGGCGAAAGAAAATGAAACAGCCTATGCTTTATCGACGATTGTTTTCTTTAATTTAATTGCTTTTATTATGTATCCATTCATCGGCCATTTTCTACACATGTCTGAATTATCGTTTGGCATTTGGGCAGGTACAGCCGTCCATGACACATCGTCAGCAGTTGCTGTGGGATATGCATTTGGGGATGAAGCAGGAGAGGTGGCCACGACGGTGAAGCTTGCCCGTACATTGTTCTTGATTCCTGTGATGTTTTGTTTGCCATTTTTCTTAAGAAAGAGAAATGAAGGTGAATCTCGATACAGGAAGGCATTCCCCTGGTTTATTTTCTTATTTTTGGCCGTCTCTGTACTTCATACATTCGGTTTCATTCCTGAAACGATCGAATCTTACCTTAAGATTTCTTCAAAATTTATGATTATCATGGTGATGGCCGCAGTAGGTCTTCAAGTAAGAATCAAAGACATCACTCAGTTAGGATTTAAACCCCTCCTCACTGGCTTAATTGCTTCTATTACATGTGCGCTCATCAGTTTATTTCTTGTTCTATAATCTAAAGACCAATCACCTTTACATGTGCTAAAAAAAGAGCATCTAGAGAGATGCCCCCTGTACTGTATACCATCCCTTATGCGATAAATTCCCTAAACTCTGAAGAAGAAAAAACTAGGAAGAGGCCGTCTTCCTAGTAAATGCTATTCTTCGTCTCCTTCTAAGAAGTCTGGATCTAACTCTTCAAATTCTTCATCATCTAAGTCGCAATCCCAGTCTTCATCGTCACAACCTTCAGGATTTACAAGGACACATACTTTCGTTTCTCCTATAACTTCCACTAGGAATTCACGTTCAACGTGAACAATGATTTTGTTACCGTTTGGTGAAATAACCGCTTCGCAGCAATTCGGCTGTTGCAGTACTCGAGCACATACTTCAATATCATCTAAGCAATCAGGATCACGGTATTTCAACTTAATGCAGTCTGTATACTGTACTCTCTCTGTTACAACGGATGTCTTTGTGTTGTCACTGTGGGAGTACCATACGTTGATATCGTATGAACCGTGAATTTCAACCTTCTTGCCCACTTTGTGTGCTTCATACTGATGATTAATGATCCAGCAGCCTAAAATGCTCGATGGATTATGCGGCGGGCTAATCGTATGATGAGACTGTGTGAATTTACGTCCCTTCGCTACGACCGCTTTAGTAATAATCTCTCTATATTCTGCCATTCGAGCGAACCTCCTCATTCATTTTCAATTCATCTTATGCGACTATCTAGGTGTTTGTGCGAGTAAATTTAATTACATAATGGGATTGTTGCGAGATAATGTATTGTATGCGAATACCCATTGAATGTTCCGGAATGCATTACCCGCCACCATAGAAAAATGGTAAACTAAGATGCAGCAATGAAGTGTTAATTTGAAGAGGAGGATGTATTCATGTCAAAAAGCAGGGCAAGACGAAAAAGGGATCATGTTCTTAGAAATACGGGACGGGGTGTGACCAGGCTCCGAAGTTCCCTACCAGACTTTTCTATAATGGAGCGCACAACTAAAACAAAAAAGGAAACATTAGCAAAAGATCAAACAAAACACAAAAAACGATCTCCGCTTGAAAGGGACATTCCTTTAAGCAGAGATCGTTTTTATTTTCATTATCCGCCGATTTACACCATTCTTCTATTAAGAACAGCTACCAGGCGTAGAGTTTTTCACTTGTGATCCGGTTTCACCACGGAGTAAGTCTCCCCCGGTGGTTTCAATGATTTGATCCGTCACATTATTAGAAATGACGGAAGCAACAATTTGCAGTAAATCATTCACGTCCGTTTGAGACTCCTTAAATTGTTGTACGACTGGAATGGCATCGATTTCCTTTTCCAGGTTTTCGATCTTTTCTTCAACCATTTTTAACGCTTCTGTCTTACCATAGTGCTGGAAGTTAACCGCTTGTTTTTGTAAGCTCTTAATACTTGCGATCATTTCACGCACTTTTTGATTTTCGTGAATCTGAGCTTCTGCGCGTTTAAAGAAATCCACTTCTTCTGTTTCAGCAATCATCGTTGCAAGCTCTTCTGCCCGCTTCATAATATCGTCTTTTGTGTACTTTGCCATATTAATTCACCTCTACCGGTTCTTGAAATTCTGATCCAATCAGGCCTTTTTCGACCATTTCCCCATCCAATGACCACGATTTAGCATCTGTGACCTTAACCTTTACAATTTTTCCAATGGCTGTTTTAGGAGCCTTGAAGTTGACAAGCTTGCTGCGTCGGGTATAGCCGGCAAGGATGTCAGGGTTTTTCTTACTCTCTCCATCCACCAGTACCTCAACGATCTGTCCTTTATAGTTCTTCATCGCTTCAGCAGAGTATTCCTTCACAACAGCATTTAATCGTTGAAGCCGTTCCTTTTTGACTTCCATCGGTACATTGTCATTCATTTTCGCCGCAGGGGTACCTTCCCTAGGAGAATAGATGTACGTAAAAGCCGATTCAAATCCAACTTCCCGATATAAAGAAAGTGTTTCTTCAAATTGCTCGTCGGTTTCATTCGGATATCCGACGATAATGTCAGTTGTAAGAGCAACGTCCGGCATCGCTGTTTTAATTTTCCTTACTAATTCCAGGAATTGCTCACGTGTATACTTACGGGCCATGATCTTCAGAACATCTGTCGATCCGGATTGAACCGGTAAATGAATATGCTCAACCAGATTCCCTTTTTTCGCAAGGACTTCAATTAAGTGATCATCGAAATCCCTCGGGTGGCTCGTCGTAAATCGAATACGTGGAATATCTACTTTTCGAAGGTCATCCAATAAATCTCCTAAGCCGTATTCAAGATCCTCGATATCTTTACCATAGGCATTCACGTTCTGACCAAGAAGAGTGATTTCTTGATACCCCTGTGCGGCAAGCTGTCGTACCTCCTGAATGATTTCTTCAGGTCGGCGGCTCCGTTCCTTACCGCGTGTGTAAGGAACGATACAGTATGTACAGAATTTGTCACACCCGTACATGATGTTCACCCATGCTTTAATGTTACCGCGGCGTACCTTCGGAAGGTTCTCGATGACGTCCCCTTCTTTAGACCAAACTTCTACGACCATTGCTTTTGACATATAAGCATCGGACAGGATTTTAGGAAGACGGTGAATGTTATGGGTACCAAAAATCATATCCACTTGCTGGTATGTTTTCAGAATTTTATTCACAACGGATTCTTCCTGGGACATGCACCCGCATACACCGATTAATAGCTCAGGTTTTTCCCGTTTCAAATGCTTCAGGTGCCCTAATTCACCAAATACCTTGTTCTCGGCATTTTCACGAATCGCACATGTATTTAAAAGGATAACATCTGCATCATCAGTCGAATTCGTCGCTTCATAGCCCAATGCCATAAATATCCCTGCCATCACTTCTGTGTCATGTTCATTCATTTGACAACCGTAAGTACGAATATAGAATTTCTTGCCTTCTCCTAAACCTCTATATTGATCATCAATCGTAAAGTCATTATGATATTTAATTTCTTCCTTCCCACGCTTTTTGGCATCTTTTAACGATGGTGGGATATAGACACTTTCAAAGTATTTACTGTAGTCCTTTTCGGATTTTTGGTCCGATGGAGTAACAGACTTCGATTGCTGTCCTTGTTTTCGTTGCTCTTCGTTCATGAAAAATCCCCTTTCTACCTCTAAAACCAAACCGCTTACCTTCTATTATAAAATAATCAAAGAAGATATATATTATTGCACATTATAATAGTATAAAGGTTTTTGAGGCTACATACAATAGAGGCGCTTAAGTGTTGAAATTTGTTCGAAACTTCCTTCATATATGGATAAATGGGCTTTCATCCATGTAACTCCCTTTGCAAATTGTGCATAACGTAAAGTAAGACAAATACCCAGGGAGGAGATTCAAATAGCAAAGAATGAAATAAAAACTCCTATGTATCACATTGAAAACCAAGAAAAATTATACTTTCATTCCAAAATAGATGAACTGAATCAAACCATTGAAAGATTACAAGAAAGCTATCTGTATGCAGAGGTTCAGCATTATAAAGAACTTTTCCATTTAAAACTTCACCAATTGGAGCGTCTAAATGAGGAGGTAGAAGTAAACCGGGTTTCTGAGGAAGAACTTATGAAGGATCGAAATAGATTTAAAGAAGGGAAAGAGAAGCTTGAGTATCAAGTGAATGAGCTTCATCATCAACTACACTTCAAGGAAAATATCCTTATAGAGAAGATTGAAACGGTTAATGAATTAGAGCAAAAGCTGCTTCAGACCGAGATGGAGCGAAAAAATTTATCAGTATCTTTATCCTTATTAGAAGATGAAGTGAAAATACTTCAGGATAAGCTTATCAGCAAGGAAGAATTACTTTTGGAACAAGGTGAAACGATAAGAGAATTGGAGCAAAAACTGGTTCAAACTGAGGTTGAACGGAAAAACCTGGCCCTTTCCATGTCCAGGCTTGATGAAGAAAGAAATTCACTCCGTCAACAGCTTCACCAGAAGGAAAGTCTGCTTCAAGAGAAAGCAATATCCATTAACGAACTAGAAAAAAAGCTCCTTCAATCCGAAAATGAACTCAATGCCCTCTCACTTTCATTATCCAAGCTGGAAGAAAGTCATACCAAGTCATCAACTGAAAATGAAACGTTACTAAATGAAAATCAAACATTATTACAACTAAATCAATCGTTAAATACGAAGGTCCATAGTCAACAACAGCATATCTCGGATTTAAATGCTGCTTTAGCTCATTCCGAAGAAACGAAGAAAGAAATGTTCTATAGCCTTATTTCTAAAACAGAAGAGTTAGAAAAGCTAATGTCTGAGAGAAAACATACCCTTGATTCTTTGGAGTTTGCAAAGAATCAGTTAGTTGAAGCAGAAAAACAAAAAATGGAATATATAAAAACGTTTATCAGCGATTATCAAAAGCAATTCGAAGAGAATGAGTGGTGGTTTTCCACCCAATTTGCCGATATTGATCAACGGTCTAAACAACAGGATGAACGGATTGAAGCGGTCGAGCAGGAGCAAGAACTTCGCTTCATCCACCAAAATGAAGCTCTAATGGAGAAATTTGAAGAAGTAGAGCAGCGATTTATAGAATTTATTGAAGAAGTGGATTCCATCCGTGACCATAATTCCATAATGACCCACAATCTATTTGAGCTGAAACGTTTGGTTGAAAATCAAAAACGAAGTCAGACTCATATTATTAAACCTCGTCAAAAAGCTTCAGCAGATAAGATGGTCACACATAACGATGACAATTCAAGAGAATGACGACAGTAATAAAGAAAGTTGCCTCTGGAGACCCTGGGCAACTTTTTATTGTTAAAAGGTAATCATGATTTTATTGTTTGAACTGAGCTGGAGCTCTTGTTCTTCAAATAACACAAACCCCAAAATGGTAGAGGTTTCCTGTTCTTCAAGATTTTCTAACGTAAATTGCAATCCTTCCAACGCAATTGTTTCACCTGGCGGGATAATTGATTCCTGTATAGATTCAATCCAATAATCGCCAGTTGCGTATGCCTTTTCCAGCCAGTCATCCCCCATATACTTCCATCCTTGTGCACCGTTTTGCCCTTGAATGGAAAAGATATCACTCATTTCAGGGGGAAGGATCTGTCCCCCAATTTCAATTTTATCAGGAGGGTTCATTCGAAAGCAGATTTTGGGATTCAATAAGTCTACGTTTCCGGTATTCTTTATAAAAAAGCTGGCTTTAATAGAATATCTTTCCATTTTTCGATTAGGTAGTACATTATAATCAAAATATATTTCAGCAGACGGCTTTTTTACCTGGGCTTCTCGAATTTTCCGATTCGCTTTTTGCTTTTTGATTTCTTCGTATTCTTTATCATCAATCTGGTTATGCCTATTTGGCTTCTTCATCTCCCCCTTATTTATTCCGGTATCCTCTACAAGCTTACCTGTCGTTTTTAATAGATGTAGAACATTCATATCGAGTAAAGAAGGTTTTTGCTTCCCTAGCATTGTTTTTAGTATGCAAGTCGTCAAAATTGAAGGGCCTTCATTAAGTAGGAATTCCTCATCCTTACACTGCACGGAACATCTAAGATGTGGAATTGAGTGGCGCTCGGGCAATAAATAATACCCATTGAAATGCAGCTCATCCTTATAGATTGAGAGATTTTTTTTAACGTTTATGGAATTCAGTTTTTCATTATATCCTAATGAAACAAACCGTTTATCGTTCTTTGATTTACTTGACACTAATTCAATAAATAGATCCCCATCACTGAGCCCTTCAGTATTTCCCGATATTGAAATATCAACCCCATAATGAGTTAATACCTCTTTCACTTTTTCATTTATCTCATGATTTATGTTTTCATTCGATGTGTTCACTGATAGCCATACTTTTTTTCCATGAAGAGAACTTTTCACTTCCACCATTTGTTCTTCTTTGTTCCAATTGAAATGGTAATTATTTTCCGTACAATAAAACCGGATGGCTGATAAGGTATAGGCTGGAATAGATCCCCAATCATGTTCATTGATCTTTAATTTCATGTTAATGCTCACCACCCTATTGATGTTGTCTATGTATCTTATGAAAACTGAGAATGAAATATGATTTAGTTCTTTCATATGTAACAAACACCTATATTGATGCGCTTAGGTTTATGGTTCATCCAGTACTTTTTCAGAGGAAGTCAATCAGAACCTAATGATCGAAAATACTAATATTATATGTTTCTCCTTACGTAGCGGTACTGAAAAAGATGCCTTCGTTTCGACTGTAGGCTGATGTTTGTTTTATACTACAGCCCTCTCCTCTCACTGTTTTTCACATAAACTAGTAAGAGTCAGGTGATCGATCTACACTTCATCATTTGATAGGTGATGATCATGTTACTGGTCTGCATTATTAATAAAATCGATATTTTATGAAAGGAGAAATTATTATGATTACCCCACATGGCGGTAAACTCATTGACCAGGTCGTAAAAGGGAAAGAACGTGATGAGCTGTTGACTCGTATGTCCTCCCTTCCATCCATCACGTTGGATTCATGGGGGCTTTCCGATTTAGTCCTGATTGCCACAGGTGCCTTTAGCCCCTTACAGGGATTCATGAACCAAAAAGACTATCTGAATGTGCTGAAAGACATGCGATTGGCAAATGGGCTGGTATGGAGTTTACCCATTACGCTCCCTATTTCTAATGAGGTGAAAGATAGTCTTTCACTTGGTGATACCGTTTTTCTTAAAGGAGAGGATGGAGTAGTCTACGGTATGATGGATATACAAGAAATGTATGAATACTGTAAAGAAGCGGAAGCACTTTTCGTATTTAAAACATTGGACAAACTTCACCCCGGTGTTCAGAAGACCTTTATAAAAGAGGATGTGTATGTAGCTGGACCCGTTAAGCTTCTTCAATTCCCTGATTGTTTTAGAAGGGATTTTCAAACACCAAAACAATTAAGGGAACGATTTACAGAGTTAGGTTGGGACACCATCGTCGCATTCCAGACAAGGAACCCCATACACCGTGCCCATGAATACCTTCAAAAAACAGCCCTGGAAAATGTCGATGGATTATTGATTCACCCATTAGTAGGAGATACAAAGCAAGACGATATCCCTGCAGAGATTCGAATGAAAAGCTATAAAATACTACTCGATGAATACTATCCTAAAGATCGGGTCCTATTGTCTACTTTTCCTGCAGCGATGAGATATGCAGGGCCTCGTGAGGCTGTATTCCATAGTTTAGTACGGAAAAATTTCGGCTGTTCGCATTTCATTGTGGGAAGAGATCATGCAGGAGTTGGGAATTATTATGGAACATTTGATGCTCAGGAAATCTTCTCCGAATTTACAAAAGAGGAGATAGGAATAGAGATATTAAAATTTGAACATGCATTTTATTGTATTAAGTGCGCTACGATGGCGACTACAAAAACGTGCCCTCATGATGAAGAATTTCACATTCATTTGAGCGGAACCAAAGTACGCAAAATGTTAAAAGATGGAGTCATGCCACCTAAGGAATTTTCGAGACCAGAAGTGATTGAAGTACTAATTAATGAAATGAGCCGTGATTCATAGATCAAGGTATACCACAAGGAGTCGACATCATGATAGAATTTTATATTGTAATATTTGGAATGATTGTTATGCTCTCATGCCTGGTCTTTGAATTGGAACGGCCCGAAATCATTCTACCCGCAACTCTTCTCCTATTCGTATTAACAGGTATCATTACGCCTCAGGAAGCTACAAGGGGCTTTTCTAATGAAGGGATGCTGACCATCGGTTTATTGTTTATAATAGCTGGTAGTATTCAAAACAGCGGAATTGTCGATCACGTTTTTCAGTTGTTGCTGAATCATTCAACTTCAAGAAAACACGTACTTGCAAAGATTCTCTTCCCAATCTCTTTCCTATCAGCTTTTCTTAACAATACCCCCATTGTCATTGCCTTCACCCCTCTTGTTAAGAAGTGGTGTGAAGATCATCATCTTTCCCCTTCGAAATTCCTGATCCCACTATCTTATGCGACAATTCTTGGCGGTACTATTACACTCATCGGAACATCGACGAATCTTGTCGTGCATGGTTTACTTCTAGATCATAACCTTCGGGGCTTCACGTTTTTCGAACTTAGTAAGATCGGGGTTCCAATAACCCTCGTTGGTTTATGTTACCTTATATTTTTCAGTTCTTACCTGTTGCCAGTCCGTCAAAGCAGCCCCATTAAAAACCTAGAGTCCTTGAGGGAGTTTACAGGTGAAATCCTAGTACTTGAAGAATTCCCATATATCGACAAGAGTGTTGAAGAGGCCAGATTAAGGAGCTTAAAAGGGCTATTTCTTGTCAGTATCATTCGTGATGACGAAATCATTACCCCTGTCACAAATGCAACCATTCTTAAAAAATATGATCGTTTAATTTTCATAGGGGACATTACGACGATCACAGAGCTTCAGTTCAGTAAGGGGCTTCAACTACAAAGCAATACCGGTTCATACTTCCCTTTTCATCAATTGGTGGAGGCTGTCGTATCACATCATTCAACCTTATTATATAAAAAGATCAAAGATACAAATTTCAGGAGTAGACACAATGCGGCCGTCATCGCTGTCCATAGACAAAATCAGCGCATAAAAGCCAAAATTGGAGATGTTGTGTTAAAACCTGGAGATATTTTGTTACTCGTTACGGGATCTGATTTTCATAAAAAAGTCCATACAAATGACTTTTATTACGCATCACCTATTGAAAATAAAATCAGCACCCACAGACATTCAAAGCAAGGATGGTTCTCTATCGCATTATTAGGCACTATGATCCTATTGGTGACAATGGGCTTTATATCTATGCTGACAGGAATGGCATGTACCGCTTTAGTATTATTTCTATTGAAGATTGTATCTGCCCAAGAGGTGAAAAATGCTATCCAATGGAATGTATTGTTACTGGTTTCCTGTTCGTTTGGCATTGGCTATGCCTTAATAAATTCAGGTGTTGCCACTTATATTGCTACTTTATTAATGGAGGCTTCCAGACCTCTAGGAGTATTTTCCATTATTCTGGCAGTCTACCTTCTCACCAATCTATTCACTGAAATGATGACTAACAGTGCAGCTGCAGTCATGATGTTTCCTATTATTCTGGAAGTATCAAGGACAATGGATTTAGATCCGATTGCATTGGCAGTCACGGTGACCATTGCTGCTTCAGCAAGTTTTGCAACGCCAATCGGTTACCAAACAAACCTGATTGTATATGGTCCCGGAGGATATCATTTTAAGGATTTCCTTAAGGTGGGCATACCACTGAATATCATTACGATGCTCACAACTGTAGTGCTGATATATTTCTTTTGGCTATAAATTCCGGAAATGAAGGAGGTAAAAAGGTGAAGAAAAAGAATATTAAATGGCATGAGGGAAAAGTAGAGAAAGCAAATCGACACAAGTTATACGGACATAATAGTGCATTGCTTTGGTTTACAGGATTGTCCGGCTCAGGAAAATCAACCATTTCAGTAGAGCTTGAAAAAGCATTGCACGAACATAGGATTCACACTTACCGACTTGATGGCGATAATATTCGACATGGATTAAATCAGGACTTATCATTTTCAATAGAAGACCGTAAAGAAAATATCAGAAGAGTTGGAGAAGTGTCAAAACTGTTTGTCGATGCAGGAGTATTAACATTAGCTGCATTCATATCCCCCTTTAAAGAGGATAGAGCATTCGTGAGATCTCTTTTCCAAAAACAAGAATTCATTGAGATTTATGTTCATGCAAGCGTTAAGACATGCATAAAAAGAGATCCTAAAGGGCTTTATCAAAGAGTGGTTAAGGGTGAAATAAAAGGCTTTACGGGAATTGATTCACCCTACGAAATTCCTGAATCGCCTGAAATCATCGTTGACACAGAATGTCAGACCGTTGAAGAATCTGTAGAGCAAATCGTCCAGTATTTAAAGAACAATAAATTGATTTAAAAGCCTTATTTAAAGGAGTCTTTCATAAGGAGTTGAAACGATTTGGTGAAGGACATAATAGAAATTGCGGTACAAGCGGGTAAAAGAATTTTGGAAGTATACGACGATACGTATAACATTCATCAAAAAGAAGATTTATCACCCTTAACTCTTGCAGACCAGTTGTCCCATGAATATATAAAAACTGAACTATGTAAGCTCTCGATAAGTATCCCGATACTCAGTGAAGAAGGCGACACAATCCCCTTTAAAGAGAGAAAGAACTGGACTTCATTTTGGTTGATTGACCCCCTGGACGGAACGAAGGAGTTTATCAAGAAGAATGATGAATTCACCGTCAATATCGCTCTCATCCAAGGGAATCGACCAGTATTGGGGGTAATATACGCCCCTGCCCTTGATATTCTGTATTACGCTGAAAAAAACAAAGGCGCTTTCAAGATAATGCATGCGGGTACTTCCAGGGATAGAAAATCGACATTGATCATTTCCTCATCCTCATCGAACAAAAAAGTACTCATATCCAGGTCCCATCTATCCAAAGCCACTCAGGACTATATTGAGCTTTTACAAGTACAGGAAGGGAAACTTGAGTTCACTTCTATTGGAAGTTCCTTGAAGTTCTGTATGATTGCAGAAGGTAGTGCTCATTACTATCCCCGATTAGCACCTACAATGGAATGGGACACAGCTGCGGGTCAAATAATTGTAGAAGAGGCAAACGGGCAAGTGGTAGAATATGAGACAGGCAATCCTCTTGTATACAACAAGGAAATTATCACTAATCCCCCTTTCCTCTGTTCCATTTCTTAATAAAATTCCGGCTGCTAAGAAAAGCAGCCTTTTTCTGCATTCACGAAAAAACCGTTTTCCCCATACACTACCGTAAACTATATCAGAGCAAAGGAGCGATACTATGGGAAAAGAGCCTCCAAAAGTATCAATCATTTTTCCAGTACGCAATGAAGGTAAGAATGTGAAAATGACTTTGGACTCATTGTTTACGGTTAAGACAAATATTGAAATAGAAGCAATTATAGTGGACGATGGTTCGACAGATAAGTGCTGCAATTTTCTGGAAAATTATTTACACCGGCACAAAGTGACGTATATCCGTGCAAATGCATTAGGTCCGGCAAATGCCAGAAACTTGGGGGCTTCAAGAGCTAAATATCCATATTTAGCATTTTGTGATGCTCATATGACGTTCGAAAATTTCTGGATTGACCGTTTAGTTTACCATATCGTCAAAGGGACAAGCGACGCTGTATGCCCTGCCATAGGATCCCTTGATGATCCATCCATCAAGGGATATGGCCAATCCTTGACTCCTGCACTCAAAATAAAGTGGCATCAAAAACGGAATTCATTGTTTGAAACAGCCGTATTACCAGGGGCTTGTATCATTATATCCCATAAGGTGTTTAACGATATCGGTGGGTTCGAAACAGGGTTTTCAACCTGGGGACATGAAGATGTGGAATTATCGCTCAAATTATGGCTTTTTGGATATCGCTGTCACTGCGATCCACAGGTAACAGTTCTTCACTTATTTAGAACCGTTCATCCTTACAACGTTAATTATGAAGGAATTTATTATAACCTATTAAGAATGGCTTACCTTCATTTTGATAATAAAAGGATAAAAAAAGCGAAAACTCTTGTCATACACGGTTCGCCTGCTGTCATTGAAAAAAAAGTGATCAAAGACGGTGTACTACTTAAAAGGGCTCAATATGTAGGCAGAAGAAAGATCGATATCGAAGATTTGTTCAAGAAGTTCAACATTTACTTTTAGTGAACACCAATATCTCATTACGACATAAAGTTCCAGTCGCAATGAGATGCCCGCTTAATGGTTTTCGAAGTACTCGAGGATATCAGTCAAACTTTCTTGCAGTGATAAGGTGGGTTTCCACAATAATTGATGAAGAGAGGAATTTTCAAAGTGAATGTCAGGTGTGTGGTGAAAGTGTTCGGTGAATAATGGAAGATCACTTTGTGAAAGCTCCTTCAAGATTTTCGCAATCTTTAAAAAAGTGAAGGTTTCACCTCTGGCTATTGTATAACTATGATTCCTTTTTCCTTTATGCAGAATTAAATCGTAGGCTACAATGGCGTCCCTTACATCTACAAAATCTCTATGATCAAGGATGTTATGAAAGTGAAAAGTTTTCGATTTATCTTTACGATAATCTAAACATTTTTGGGCAAGCAGAGAGCAAATGCCATTTGAATTCCCAGGTCCTATCAAATTGGAAGGCTTCGCTATTCGTACGTCCAGATCATAGAACGTTGACCAGCTGGATGATACAAGAATTTGCATATATTTAGATAAGCCATATGGATGATTGGGATGTTGTGATTGACATGGATTATACTCGATAACAGAGCCAACGATGAGAACAGTGGATTGGGGAGCAGCTTTTTTCACTGCTTCAAGAAGATTCATCGTTCCTATTACATTTGTATTCATGGTGGAGATCGGTTCTTCCCATGAGCGACCACTATGATTCTGAGCAGCAAGGTGAAGGATAAAACGCGGTTGAATAGATTTAAGCATATCACTCAAAGCATCTGCATTCATCAAATCACAGTCCACGTGCCGAACATTTTTCTGGGGATGTTGATGGTGACGAACTGCACCGTAGACCTCATAGCCTTTATTAACGTAATACTTACATGCATGATTACCTGTAAAACCAGATGAACCCGTAATGAAAACCTTATTCATTCCCCTTTCATCCATTCTCGAAGTTCATTCAGCATCTCCCTGTAGCTTTTCACCGGAAACTTGTAATCCCTTCTTGTATGAATAAGAGTCTTATCATGCACTGGTTCGTCTACAGGTATAATATCTACTTCGTCATGTTCGAAAATTTCCTTGAATAGAAGCAGGAGCTCATATTTGGATATCTTTTGATCAACACTTAAATGGTACAGCCCTGAAATATTCTCCACAATCAAAGCTTGAATGGCCTTTGCCAATTCAAGAGTCGTTACACCATTCCAGAAGACATTTTTATATCCTTTTATATTCCCTCTCTGTTGAAGGAACCAATGAAGGAGACCGATACCGTCCTTTTTCAATTCCGGGCCTATGATGGAAGTACGGACGGTCAGATGAGGCGGAGTTTCGATTTCGCCAAGTGATTTTGATTGGGAATAAACGTTCCAACCATCTTTTTGGGCATTTTCAGTATAATTTCCTTTGTCTCCAGAAAAGACACAGTCTGTGCTGATATGGATCAGCTTACCTCCATATTCATTTACCATATCCATCAATAAGTGAGGTAAAAGGCTGTTCACTTGAATGGCTTCCTTAACATGAGTTTCAGCGTAATCGTTAAGAAGTCCTGTGGCGTTGATGACGATTTCAACCTTATGCTCCGACACAACCTTTCTTACGTTTTCCAGATCCCTAACATCTAATAAGATACCTTTGGGATCTTCTTTTCTAACGGTATATAAAACGTGATGGCCACAACGTCTCAAATATTCTACTATGACATGGCCAGCCATTCCGTGTCCCCCCAGAACGAGGATATTCATTCTAGAAAACCCCCATCTTTCAGCATTGTTTTGATCTGATCATAATGAATGATATTGTCACTGGAAGAATACGTATCTAAATCTACTTGGGGGAAGTCCTCGTAATATTCCATTAACCCCTTGATAGGTATGGTCGGGAGGATGACAAAATACTCGTTATCATACACAATCGTATTATGACTTTCAAATTCCGTTAAGAGAAGCTCGTGGAGTTTCTCTCCTGGACGGATTCCCGATTCCTCCACTATCACTTCCTTGTCAGGAGAATACTGATCAATCAATACTTGGGCAAGATCGATGATTTTACACGTCGGCATCTTCATAACAAAGATTTCTCCTCCATGACTTTCAAATGTTGCTTTAAAAAGAAGTTTAATAGCATCCTTTATTGTAAGAAAAAAACGGGTCATTTTTTTATCTGTAATACCAATTTTGGATTTGGTCTTGATTCCATGTTTAAATACATGTATGACACTTCCATTTGTACCCAATACATTTCCTCCGCGAACACAGACAAACTTTGTTTTATCCGTTAATACATTTGCATTAATGATCAATTTCTCACCCATCGCTTTTGTGAATCCATAGAAATTGGAAGGATTCGCGGCTTTATCAGTGGAGATGTTGATGACCTTTTCAACATTATTTTCAATTGCTGCATCTATAATATTCTGAGTGCCCATTACGTTTGTTTTCAATGCCTCCAAAGGCTGGTATTCACAGACAGGAACGTGTTTAAGAGCAGCCAGGTGAAAGATATAATCGACCATCCTAGTTGCTTCTGAAACCGCTTCTTTGTCTCTTACATCCCCAATGATGAAGGTCAACTTAGGATGATTCTCAAATTTTTGTTTCATTAATACCTGGCTCGTTTCATTCCTGGAAAATATACGAATCTCCTTTGGATCTTTTTCAAGCAGTTGAGATACCAGTTCATTTCCCCATGATCCAGTACCACCCGTTACAAGAATTGTTTTATTAGTAAACAATGTCTGAACCCCCTAGTAGAATATTAATCACTTTATCAGAAACATTTGTATCAAGATACTCGGCTGGACAAACCCACTTTGATGGTTTTGAGCACATTACTTTCACACCATTTAAAATGGCCGTTTCCTTTAACCCTGAAATGAAATTGCTGCCGCAATCTACCGTTTCCGGCCGTTCAGTTGTCTTTCTGACCGTTACAGTCGGAATATGAAATATACAGCATTCCTCTTGAACTGTCCCACTGTCTGTCAACACACAAAATGCGTTTTTCTCAAGTTTTATGAAGTCAAAAAATCCGAATGGTTCGTGAAGCTCGATTAATGGATGTAATTGTAAATGTGGGGATGAATGTAGTTTCGATCGAGTTCTAGGATGAGTACTGAGGATAATCCGCTTTTTATAAGTTTCGGCCAGCTGATTAAGTGCATTCACGATAGTAGTTAAATGTGTCGGGTTATCAACATTTTCTGCACGGTGGATAGTCGCCAGGAAATATTCTTTTTTTTCTAAAGTTAACTCTTGAAGGATGGAGCTACCCTCGATCTGTACATCATATTGGTTAAGAACTTCGAAGATCGGGTTCCCTGTAATGATGATTTTACTGGATGTCATGCCCTCATTGAGTAAATTAGTCTTGCTGTATGGTGTGTAAACAAGATTATAGGAAGATACGGCATCAATAATTTTTCGGTTTTTTTCTTCAGGTACATTCAAGTCAAAACAACGATTTCCAGCTTCCATATGGACGACAGGGATCATCATTCTTTCTGCGAGAATTGCGCTCAAACCGCTATTTGTATCCCCCAAAACCAGCACCTTGTCCGGTTTTTCTTTCAGTAAGATTTTCTCCAGCTCTTTAAATAATGATGAAAGTTGTTCTCCAAGTGATTGTTGTTTACCTGCCAACACATAATCCGGCTCTCTTAATCCCAGTTCTTTAAAGAAGATCCCATTTAGGGAGTGGGTAAAGTTCTGCCCTGAATGGACAATAATATGGTCATCCGCCAGCAAATCCAACTTCTTCATGATTACACTCAGTCGGATGATTTCAGGCCGTGTTCCCAAAACAGTTACAATCTTCATGATCACCTCTCCTTTTTCTTCCTCTTATATATTTATGTTTTGAAGGGGGCCATGTCCTAGACTACTCTCTCTATTTTCAAAAAAGGCGTATGTCCTTACAGATATTACCATAACCTTTTTTTCTTTTGAAGGGCATTAGAGTATAGCTGGACAATATTCCGTCCTAATATATTTACATCCCACAATTCCTTCCCCTTTTTGGAAGCATATTTACTCATTTGGTCACGTATTGCTGGATTATTCAAGAGGTATTCTATCTTCTCCGACAACTGCCTGTTATTCCCTTTTTCTATAATGAAACCATTCTTATTATTTTCAACCATCTCCGGAAGTCCTCCGGCATTGCTGACAATTGTAGGAACACCGAGTAACTGTGCTTCTATTACTGCAAAAGGCTGGTTTTCCTGCAGGCTCGGGAGAACAAGCATGTCGGATTGGTATAATATTTCTTTCACTTTTGAAGTATTTCCCCAGAATAATACATTTTTCTCGACTCCTAGTTTTCGGCAGCTTTCTTTTAAGCTTGCTTCAAGTTCCCCTTCACCCAGAATCCAACATTCCCACTTATCCCTGTACTTCAAGAATGAGAGAGCTTCTATTAAATTGTGCAGTCCTTTTAAATAGACCAGGCGACTATTGACTAATATGATCTTCTTCGCAGGCTTACGCTTGATAGGGGTGTCAACATTAAAATGAGAAAGCTCTACACCATATTTATAGGTGTGAATTTTGAAAGTATCGATTTTGAATTCGTTTTCGATGATTCTTCTCATCCATTGACTTGAAGTATGAATGAAATCACTGGATTCATATCCTACTTGTTCTAGTCGGGCATAATACTGGATTATGAATGAGTTCCATATCGCTTGATCCTCTGTATTAATATTCAAGGATTTATTCTGATGGAATATGGCACCAGTTAAAAAACCATGTCCACTTGTAATCAGCGGGACCCCCATGGGCTTAACACGGCTTAATGCCACTGCTGAAATGACATCCTGTGCATGAATGATATCGTACTTAGTCATATCGACATTGGTAATCCCCTGCTCAAATATATACCGATTTAACTCCGCGTGGTATACCCAGGGACTTCTCACCAAATGGGGGACAGATCTCATTAATTTCTTCTCGACATAGGAACGGTACTGGCTAAGATCAATCACTGTCTCAGAATTCAATATAACCACTTTTGAGTTATTATCCCTTGTACATAAAATATCTACATTATGGCCTTGCCCGACAAGGTAAGCCGACAAGTTAGAGACAAAAGACCATATGCCTCCCCCCGGTAGAGGAAACACTGTCGCAATTAATATATTCATCAACCATCAATCCTTTGGAAATTGTTCTAGAATGGATTTTAATCGAGTATCTGGTATGGTGAGTTTCTTGTGATTCAAAGAATCGTGGGTTCTGTTCCCGATACTATTAACAACTGATCCACGTTTTCCATACACATGCCTAAGGTAATTTTTTCTCGGTAACATCTATTTCACTCCATTTTTAAAAATGATGTATTACGGTCTTGCTTGTTGATTGATGAACGAATAAGCATCATTTCAATGAATTGAATAAATTACATTGAAGTTATACTCCTCAAGATTTTTTTCCCAAACCAGCATGTTCGATTTAATATTGAAACAAGATAGTCTTGTTGGCATGACACCAAAATCACCAACATATTGAGTTGAACCATCTTTGTTTTTTTTGCTTGATGGACGTATTCTAGAAAAACCCACCAACACCAAATCTTCTGATATAGGCTTAATTCCCCTGCACCATCCTATTTTCTCTTGATGTTTGCTGATTTCTACAAGGTTCACTACTCTCTCCATTTTAAGTGTCTTAGCGTTTACGATGACTATTCTTCCGTCAACTTGTGTAAAATAGATTTTCCCATTAAAGACGACCCCATCATGTATTAACTGACGACCAATGTTTATTCTCTTCATTCTGTCGGTTAAACAAATGGCGTCCTTTTGAAGGCACCTGGTCACCCAAACTTCATCATTCAGTTCAAAGACAAAATTGGGATGTGACAAGTGCGGTTTTGTAGTAGGAACCCTGCGATAATCAATATTTGGGTCGAATCGACTCCATGGCCCTTCGCCCATCACATTCCACAGATTTACGATCCCACCTGCCCGATTTATTTCTACCACCATATCCAATCCTGTATTAGCGACCAAAAGGTTCCCATTCTTCCTTGGTTTCACATGATGAACATCATTGAATAATGGCAAACTATAATAGTCTATGAGCTTATGAGTAGAGGTATTGTAGACCAGGATTTCTGTTTGGGTACATACAAACAGCCTATCATCTTTTAGTGAAGCGGCCGTAAATGAAATGGAAGCTTCATGTGCAGGACACACCTCCTGTGGAGAAATATACTCGATGACTCTTTCTGCTTCTTTGGTCGCCCCATCCAACTTTAAAACTACAGCTTTTTTAAACTGTTCCCAATCCTTCATCACTTTTGACTTTTGTTCTGCCCCTACAAGGTATAAATCTTTCAACCCTATCACCTCATTATATTTAAAATTAATCTACCCCAATCGGATAGCAGGTCCCGATTATAACAACTACAAATAGTTCAAGGCTTTACGAATAACTTCTCCCGATATTCTATGTACTGCTTGTATCTTTTGACATAGAAATTAAGTAAAATAAGTCATTCTCCAAAATATTAGCCACTTAGCCCTCTACAAACAGGGTTAACTTACATATAAGAATAATAGGGTAGTTTATTTGCTCGTATTAAATGATTGGAGGATATCAAATGAAATTACTATTCGTTTTTTATGTACCTAGTGGAGGGGTTGAAACGTTAAACAGGCAAAGATCCATCGCCCTAAAAGAAGCGGGGATCCGGTGTGATTTTTTATATTACAGTAAGCGGAGAGATTTATTGAATCATGAGAAATCAAATGTGTTCATAACGAATGATGATCAGGAGATCAAGAACATTTTGCAGAAAGGAAAGTATGATGCCATGGTGATCACTTCCGATTATGCGGGGATGGAAAGATTCAGAAATTTAGGATTTAAAGGGAAAATCATTCTTGAGATTCAAGGGTTTGGACCTCAGAGTGTAGCTCGGGCACAATTACAAAATGCAATTCCGTATGTACAGAAGTATTGTCATGCACTCCTGTATCCCAAGACTCCCCATATTGGGGTGATTTTCAGAGAGTTTTTCAAATCCACTCCTATTTTTGGGTTTAATAATTGCTTTGATCATAAAGCCTTCACCTACCAAAAACATCCTAAAAGAGACAGACCCATTGTTGCCTGGATTGGTAGATTAGAAGACAACAAAAATTGGCGTGAATTTTTACACATTGGTCATCAATTAATTAAAACGAATAAAATGATTGAATTATACATGTTTGAGGACCCTAGTTTGTCCACCCCAAAGGAAAGAAATGATTTTATCCAATTGAAAAGCAGATTGAACCTGGATAAACATGTACACGTTTTACAAAATGTACCAAATAGTCAAATGCCTGGTTACTTTTCGAGAATCGGCGATTCAGGAGGGTTTCTTTGCTCAACCTCAAAAGTCGAGGGGGCTCCCTATTCTTTGTTAGAAGCTATGAGCTGCAGGTGTCCCGTTCTTACAACAGACTCAGATGGAGTGAGGAGTTCGATTTTGCATAACCAATCCGGTAAGTATTATCAAATCGGAAACATTCAGCATGCCGTTCAACAGGCGGAAGAACTTATGCACAATTCCAAACTCCGAAATTACATCATCGAAAATGCTCTGCTTCACTTAAAATCTCAGTTCAGTCATGCACAGTACTGTAAACACTTCACACAAATGCTAAAGTCCATAGGTTTATAGTTTTGGTTAAGGGGCTCATGTTCAATCAAATCTTCGTCCACAGGCATATGCTATTAAAAATAACAAAAGGTTAGGTGTCTTATGAAAGCACTCGTTACAGGCGGGGCTGGGTTTATAGGCTCACATTTAGTGGATACACTTATTTCTAAAGGCTATTCTGTTCATATTATCGATAATTTAAGCAGTGGTAAGAAGGAATATATAAATCCTTTATCCATTTTTCATGAGTTGGATATTTCTACTCCTGCAGCACAAAAAGTCATCCTTAAGGAAAAACCAGATTATATTTTTCACATGGCTGCCCAGGCTGATGTGTCCCGATCCACCTCTTCCCCACTCGATGATATGCACACAAATGTTGCAGGAACCATCAATTTATTGGATGCATGCAGGCATTATCCCGTGAAGAATTTCGTCTTTTCATCTACATCAGCCGTCTATGGGAATGTCTCCAGTGAAAAGATTGACGAATCACACAAGACTTCCCCAATATCGTTCTATGGTTTATCAAAGCTTACCGCTGAAAACTATATAAAACTATTCCACGATACCTTTCACATTCCATTCACCATCCTTCGGTACGGAAATGTCTATGGACCCAGGCAAACGTCTAAAGGAGAAGGAGGGGTCATTGCTGTATTTCTGGAGAAACTTAAGAAGAATGAACAGTTAAAAATCAATGGGGACGGTCTGCAAACACGGGACTATGTTTTTGTACAAGATGTGGTGGAAGCTAATATTGCAGCAGCCGATAAAGGTAAACAGATGATGATGCACATAAGTACCGGGGAAAGATCATCGATTCTCCAATTAATCGAATTATTAAAGAATTATCATACTGATGAAATTCGCGCCTTCCATACAGTAGATAGACAGGGGGATATTAAGCATAGTTGTTTAGATAACACACTTGCAAAACGTATTTTATCCTGGAAACCCAACTATTCCATTCAAGATGGATTGAAGGAGACCTATATGTCCTACTCTTTCTGACTTCCCGGACAATTAAAAATCATCAATCAATTGATAAAACCAATTGATTGATGATTTTTTGTTGAATATAGCTAATACTTTTTCCGGACCACTTTAAAGAAATTCTGATATTTCCTTTGGATATGCTGTGATTCTTTCACCATCCCCGCCCCGTGTTTTGCAGAACCCATTCTGGCGTGGACCCTATATAAAACAAGCACTTCATCCAAATAATGCATCTTGGTATAAAGGCTCAAGCGGCACCACATCTCGTAGTCCTGTGTGTATTTCAGCCTCTCATCAAACCACCCTGCCTGCTTTATTAAATCGATTTCCGCCATTACTGTGCATCCATTAACAGGACATGCTTTTAATAAGACCCTCTGGAATGCATCTCTGTTCATTCTCCTGGAGTGGATCTCGTTCACCACTTTATTATTTATATCAATGGTTTTAAATGCTGTATAAGAAACTTTGGAGCCAATTGAATTCATATAAGCTAGTTGCCTAGCGATTTTGCTTTCTAGAAACATATCATCTGAGCTCAACCAGGCGAAATATTTCCCTGTCGCTTGCCTTAACCCCTCATTTAAAGCGGATGCCGTTCCACCATTTGACTTCCTTATATACTTTATCCGGTTTTTGAACGGTTGGATTTTTTCAACATATTGAGTTGAACCATCGTCCACAACTATGACTTCAATATCTTTATAGGTCTGACGAAGAGCGCTCTGAATGGCTTGGTCAATATATGCGCAATTGTAAAATGGAATAATAATTGATACCTTCACTTAGTTCCCCTCTTTCATCAAAGTAAGTGATAATACCACTCTATGTAAATGAAAGCAAAGTGCTTGTATCATCACCCAGTCCATAGAAAAAGAGTGCATTCAGCACTCTTTCATTCAAACACAATGTCAATATGTTTAACCTTCCCATTATTGATCGTGTAACATCTTATCTCTTCTTTCCTTCCACCGACAGCGGCTATAAAATAATAAACCTCCGGAAATTGTGAGAAAGTAACATCGTCCTTTGAGGGAACAGGACTTCCATATGGATGTGAATGATATATTCCCATAAAAACTTCTTTTTTATGAATCATTTTAGCCATGACATGATCTTGTTCATCGGGATCCATGGCAAAAGAATATGGTGTAGGTTCAGTATTTCTCATTGGCCAAATCGTCTGACAAAGATTCGTGGATCCCGAAATCAACCCGCAAGCTTCATTCGGTAGCCCCTTTTTCACCTCAATCATAATCTTTTTGTATATCCGCCAAGGCATCCTTACGATTTCTTTAGGCGTTGCACCCGCATCCCTTGAATTTAAATTTCGTTCTCTTAACTTCCATTTTGATTCGATCCTCTTTCTTAATTCCAATGGGTACTTTCTTTTTCCGCTTATAAATATCATTGAGATCTTTGGATTGCATTATTATCACCCCTTTCAATCTACCTCATATACTTGTTGGGATTAAACATGGTACGTTTCGATTCAGAAGCCATAGGTATATTGCCGTATTCATCGAACTGAGGATTAACATGAGAAGCTTGCTTTTTCTGCTGCTGCTTCATATTTTGGTAAATTTCTTTTTTCTTATTGGATCGAGATTGAAGATCTTTCTTTAGCTTATCCAACTCCTTTTCCATTTCAGCTTCCCGATTACTTTTTTCCTTTTGATTACCTGTATATTTTTGATTCAATAAACTTACTTCTTTTTCAAGGTCTTTTTCTCTTTGTTTATAATCTTCCAATTGATCCTTTAATGAATGAAGTTCATCCTCATAATATTCTTCGATTTTCTTTAACTCATCGTTCAATACACTTATTTTCTGTAAATAACTCTTGGTTGTTTCCTCACTTTCATTGCTCTTTATCAACGTCTCCTTGACTTCATTGAATTTCATTGAATGTGATACCAATTGCTCTTCAATCAGATTAAGTTTTTTCAGTATTTCCGGATGATTGTTTTCCTCTTCCTTACCCCATAAAAATTTCCACACTATTGTATACCACCTTTCTTTAATTGGACGCATGTATTGTTTTCGGTGCATTCGTAACCAATCAATAAGATTAACGAAAACGTTATTATATACCTCAACTTCAAATAAAATTTTTTTCTCTGACATAAAGTACTCATTCGCTTCAATTAATAAGGATATCGCTTCATTTTTAATTTTTTCGAGTGGTGATTTCATGTAACCTTGAGCACTTTCATAAAATATTTTAACTTCCGGGATTGGTGTAGGTGCAAGATGGACATCCTTTGAGTTATCTTGTATGCTTTCTTCCTTATATGCTACCTGAAAGTTTTTGTCATTGGGCAATTCAGTTTCTTCGGAAAGGGATTTCTTCATTAATTCCTGTTGCAGTTCAAGATCTAACTCATATTTCATTTCAATATTTTGAAGCAGAAATTCAATCTGTTCTGTCAGCATTAGGATGGTATGATGATTTTCCGCAATTTCTGATTGATAGACAAGATGTTTGGACCTTTCTCTGGACAATTCTTCCGACACATTTTTAATTCGTTTCGAATAATGATTATAGAGAGATTGTATTTCTTCAGATATCATATGAATATCATTCATTAATTCCGGATATTCTGTGCCATGGTTAAGCTTATACTCCTCCTCGGTCACCTTTTTCACCTCCAATAATTCCTTTGTATTATCTTATGTACGGTTTGTTTACATGTTAAAAAAAAGGAGAGAGAGTTCTCTCTCCTTCATTTAATTAGTCATCCAAGCCTCCAAGTAAGTCTGCAAATGTTTCACACTCACCAAACTCAACCAATGCATCTACCACTCCACTATCGAAGATGACAACATTAGCCGTATTTCTTAAGATTAAGCGGAAGCCTTCAGTAGGTGCATCAAAAATTTGAAGTTCATAGAATAATTGTTCAGGTGCTCCGTCAAAGTAACGAATTCCTTCTCCAACCGCAGTAAGTGCATCGTCACCACAGGTTACTCTATCGATAGATGATGGATCGAAAGTAAAGGAGAAATCAGGTTGGAATCCTGTTGCAGTCGGTGCTGGAGTAGGGCCTACTTCTGTATCAGTGAAAGAGTAAGACCATGTACTGTCTGCAAGTGAGCACTCTTGACAAATTTCAGCTCTTAAAGTTGATAGACCTGTTACTGTATCAGCTGTTGCACCAGATCCGAATGTTGCGTCAGTATCTTCATTTCTTGCAAGAGCTGTCGCCTGGCATTCACAGTTATCAACCGGGAATAACCCTGGACATTGACGCGGGAACTCTAATAGGCTTAAATCACAACGAAGTTTTTCTTCAGGGACTCTGATATTGTTAGGACGCGGGAAACAGAACTTTGCCAGGACTTCTAATTTGACCGGATATTCTACTTGGACGTCTTTACAAAGAACAACTTTTAAAGGAATCATAGGCCCGAATGGATCAGGTCCCATTAATACTCCTCCTGAGCTGGCAATGACTTGAGTCGCTCTGATATTTAAGTTTTCATTGGTGATACCAGTAGGCACACAAAGCATAATCTCATCGGTAAATTGTGTACGCACAGTAAACGAACACTCTGCTACACCTTCGATTAGAATTGTTACTTCAACAGGTACTGTCCAAACAATCAAGACTCTACCAGGATTACCATTTTCAAGAATGGTACCAGTCACACTTACATCCGATGGGTCAACCGGAGCTGTTTGTACTTCTACTCTTTGACCTGCCGCAAGAGCCGCGCTGACCGCTGCACGACACGCTTCATCAGGAATGAAATTCTTGTTCTCATACTTGTTCGCAAAGAACACCCAGTCATATACTTTGTCTACACGAATACATTCTGGTGCTAAATCATTCGGATCCAGTGGAATCGGAGACGGAGATGGTGTAGGAGTCTGGGAACCCCTAATTTGTTTACGCTTCTTCAAAAAAATCCTTCCTTCCTTTAAATGAATATTTATATCACACTATATCCTATGGACGATAAAGAATTTGGTATAGAGTAAATACCTATTTATTCAAAAAAAAATAATAGGCTTATTAATAGTTTTTCGATTACTATTAAAAAATAGGCTAATTCTATAGACATTTGACTGTACTCCTGTTTCTTAAGCGTCATATCATATAACATAAGGAAAGGGGGAATGTAGGACCTTTAACAATTTAATATGTGAAATTTTGAAAATTACCATTAGAATGAAATGTTATGATAAAGTGTTTAATCTATGCATATAAGTGGTTACGCTACCTCTTTAAATGAATATTAGAACGTGAACGATTTCCTATCATTGCAATGATATTAATTATAAATATATAAAAGCCATGTAAACGCTGGGAAGTTTACATGGCTTATTTTATGGACAAATAGCTTTCGCCTCGGTTGGTACATATAAATAATAAAAGCATACAGAAAGGAGTATTCAAACATGAAATATCTTTCACCAATCCAACTTCAACAGCAAATAATCCATTATAAATCCGAATTGGAGAAATACAAACATAAGTGTTCAACCTTGGAAAAGCACTATCTTGCCCACGAAATCCATTCCATAAAAAAAGAAAATCAACGTCTAGAAAAATCAAATGAAGCTTTTCGAATACAGATTGAAAAAAAAGTTGAAGAAAATGAGCAACTTTCCATAAAATATAAATCTGCCTACAAATCTCAAGAAAAGGAAATAAAAAAGCTTCGTTATACCATTAATCAATTAAAGGATCAACTGCGTAAAATAAACCTCCTCTACTCGACAGAAGTAAAAAAACTGGTCGAACATAACTATTTAACTAAGACTGCCCTTGAAAAAGAAATCATTTCATCACAAGTGTCACATAGTTATCTAATAAAAGAAAAAGAATTACTAACGATTAATAAACAACAAATGGAAAAACAGTTATATTCAAAAGAAATTGAATTACTGGAGATGGAAGAGCTCCTCGTGGGGCTGAAAATTAAGTGGAATGAAGAAAAACTAAATTCAGACAGACTAAATAACTTTGAGAAATATAAAAACAATAACCTCTCGGATCAGAATAAATTCTTAAATAATGAGCTTTACGTAAAAGAAATGGAACTTCTTAAGTTGAAGGAGCTAATTGAGGAATTGAAAATTGAGGGCTCATTACAGAAACAACATTTGCTCAAACTGAATAGCTTTGAGGAATATAAAAATTACAACCTTTCGGATGAAAACGAATCCTTAAAAGCTCAACTTTACTTAAGAGAAATAGAATTGTATGAAGTCCAGCAAATTCTTTCAGAATCTACATCCCATTACGACGACTTACTTACCACCAAAGCGATTCAGCTCGAACAGGCATCCAAAATGCAAATCGAAAAATCAGCCTATATCCAAAAAATAGAAACATCACTAAAAAAACTGATAGACGAAAAAGAGGCATATACCAATACCCTTCATTCACTAAGGAAGAACATTAAGCTTATGAAGGAAGACGTATTCACTTTCCATGAAGAAGAATCAGCTGCAATTAAAAATAAAATGAATAGCTATGAAAACACAATTCAGCACCTGCAATTCACAAATGCTCACTTAATTGAAGAAATCAACAAATTAAAAAACCGGGCACCTAAGTGAGGAGCCCGGTTTATTCAATTACATAAATTCTTTGACTAATTCATTAAATTTATCCTCATCTAACTTTAAATCATGTGTACTTAATGGCTCTTCAGAATACCCGGTTACGAGGTCCTGGTATGAAGGCTGTTCTTTGTTTTGATAAATCAATCCAGTCACCAGTCCATCCTTCTCCATAAGCGTATTCATTGCTTGTTCACGATTAGATGGATCATAGCCTTCAACATCAGAGAGCTTTGTCAGGTTCTCTTTGAACCAGTCGTACGTATTGATCTTGTTATAGGTTACGCAAGGACTAAACACGTTGATCAATGAGAAGCCTTTGTGATTAAGTCCTGCTTCAATTATCGCTGTCAGCTCTTTCAGGTCAGAAGAGAAACTTTGAGCAACGAAGGTTGCACCTGCTGTTAGTGCCATTTCCATCGGTGCCAGTGCTGGCTCTATGCTTCCCTGAGGCGTTGACTTTGTCTTAAAACCAGATGACGAACGAGGAGAGGTTTGTCCTTTTGTCAGCCCATAAATCTGGTTATCCATAACGATGTATGTGACATCTACATTTCGACGAATTGCATGGATCGTATGACCAAGGCCGATGGCAAACCCATCTCCGTCCCCACCTGATGCGATGACGGTTAATTCCTTATTAGCCATTTTCAATCCTTGAGCGATAGGCAGGGAACGTCCGTGAATACCATGAAAACCGTACGAGTTAATGTAGCCTGATATACGTCCGGAACAACCGATTCCGGATACGACAGCCAATTGTTCAGGATCCAGCCCTACATTTGCCGATGCCCTTTGAATCGCGGCTTGTACAGAGAAGTCACCACACCCAGGACACCAGTTGGGTTTAACATTATTTCTAAAATCTTTAAAGGTAGCCATGGATCAGATCAACTCCTTACATCTTGAATGAATTTCATTTGGCAAGTAGGGTGTGCCATCATACTTAGTCATCTTCGTGATTTTATTTCCATACCGCACGTTCATTTTGATTATATTGGCTAATTGACCAGTAGCATTATGTTCAATCACGACCACTTTCTTGGCTGATTGCATCAATGGTTCCAGTTCATCTGCCGGAAACGGATGGATTAAACGGATATGAGCATGATTCACTTTCAACCCGTCAGCTTCAAGTCGTTCCATTGCTTCTTCAATTACTCCACGTGTCGAGTTGAATCCAACTAATAATAAATCGGCTTCTTCATGTGGTGCATGAGTGTGGATTGGATTGTTGAAGCGGATGTTTTCCACCTTGCGCATGCGTTTATCCATCTGTGCCTGTCTGTTTACCGGAGATTCAGAAGGCTTCCCTGTTTCATCATGTTCGACTCCAGTCACATGATGAATACCGTTTTTCATTCCAGGAATGACACGTGGTGATACACCATCTTCAGTCACTTCAAAACGTTTAAAGTATTTCTTCGCTTCTAATTCATTTAACTCTGATTCATTGCCGACAAGCTTCCCTCTACGAATTTCCACTTTGCTGTAATCAAGAGGTTCAACCGTTTGCTTCCCTAATGAAAGCTGAAGATCAGAAAGAATGATGACTGGACATTGATACTCTTCAGCCAAGTTAAACGCATCTACTGTATCATAGAACGCTTCCTGTACAGTACTTGGAGCCAGGACGATCTTAGGAATCTCCCCGTGCGTACCGTAAATCATGGCCATCAAGTCGGACTGCTCCTGTTTCGTTGGAAGACCTGTGGACGGTCCTCCACGTTGAGTATCCACCACTACTAAAGGCTGCTCTGTCATACCGGATAAGCCGATTGCTTCCATCATAAGTGAAAGACCGGGTCCAGCCGATGCAGTGAAAGAACGGATTCCCCCGTAGTTCGCACCGATTGCCATCGTTGCCGCTGCTATCTCATCCTCTGTCTGGATAACCGTTCCTCCGACCATCGGAAGCTTCTTAATGAGGTATTCCATGATTTCAGAAGCCGGAGTGATAGGATATGCTGCCATCAGACGAACCCCACCAGCCAGAGCACCTAGAGCAATCGCATCGTTCCCGATCATGAACATGCGCTTATTTCCATCCGCTTCCTTCAGTTGTAATGAACCCACCTTGCTTCCAAGCTCATCTTTCATTGTTTGAAATCCTTGCTTGATAGCTTCCATGTTTTTCTCTACTACGGTCTCACCTTTACGGCCGAAAATTTCTTCCACTACTTCCTTGAAAACATCTGGATCCAGGTTGAGAACGGCACAGGTCGCACCTACCGCTACCATATTCTTCATTAATGACGTCCCAAGTTCCGTAGCCAACTGAGTGAAAGGAATGATATAGAGAGAAGCATCCGTATCTTCAGGCTTTTCAGGCTTGAACTTCGCATCAGCTATAATCACACCATTGCTATGTAATTCCTTATAATTCACATCAATCGTTTCCTGGTCAAATGCAACTAAAATATCTAAGTCATCAGCAATCGCACGCACTTGTGTTGTGCTTACCCGAATCTTGTTATTTGTATGTCCTCCCTTAATACGAGAGGAGAAATGGCGGTAACCATATAAGAAATACCCAAGGCGATTAAGGGCCATAGAAAAGATTTCACCCGTACTCTCTATCCCTTCACCTTGCTGGCCACCAACTTTCCATGAAAGTTGTTCCTTCATTTATTACACCCCTTCAATCAATTTTTGCAACATCTATTAGAGAAGCGTATTCTCATATTTCGTTCAAACAATCTATTGCAACAAAGGATAGTTGCAACTTTTTTCTTTGTATTCACTCTATCAGTTTATCACTTTTCTATTTAAATCACTACTGTATTAAAGAGATTATGAATGTAAACACTTTATTCCTGGTACAGAAAAACCATTAAAGGTATTTCCTTAATGGCCGGTTTAGTAATCAATCTGGTAATCTTCCAACAAAGTTTTCGAACAGGAATTTTTTCACCTGTATCTCGCTGTAGTATCGTTGAAGAGTGTTGATTAAGTTATTATATTGATCAAATGATGATAACCCCTGTACTGTTTCTGATATCCCGTCGAAATCCGATCCAAATCCAATATGATCCTCCCCACCCAAACTGCAAACATGTTCGATGTGCCTGATGACATCTGAAATCGCCGCTGTACCTTTTTTGTTTAGAAATGGGGGTACAAACGTGATCCCCATGACACTGTCCTTTTTGATTAATGCTTCAATTTGATCGTTTTTCAAATTCCGGGGGTTGGGACAAATGGAGTAAGCATTCGAGTGAGAAGCGATGGGATATTCAGCAATCTCGATTGTATCCCAAAATGCTTTTTCACATAAATGGGAAACATCTGTCCACACCCTGTTCTCGTTTAAGAATGAAACCACCTCATGGCCAAAATTGGTTAATCCTCCACCCCTCGGCTCAAGTGCTCCATCTGCAGCCGCATTGGCCCAATTCCACGTTAAACCTGCAGACCGGACCCCAAGCCGATAAAGTATTTCAAGCTTGGAGAGATCCTCTTCTATCGCTTCAACGCCTTCAAGTGTAAGCATTGCCCCCATTTCATCATGCGCTAATTTTTCTATATCTCTTTTGGAGGTGACAAATTTTAGTTTAGGGTTTGGTTTCAGGATTTGATTATGAAATAAGTTCACCATTTCCAAGGCAGCTTGAAATCGTTGACCCGGCTTCAAATTGGATGGAATATAAATAGCAAATAATTGTATCTTACTTCTGCTTTCCACCAGCTGTGGATATGTAATATGTAAAGTGTGCTTAGATTGAAATGCTTTATTCCCCGGTTCTAAATATAACTTCATCAATACATCACAGTGTGCATCAAATAACATGTTTCTTCATCCTTTCAAGTGCCTGACTTCCGTATTAATAATACTATGAAATAATAGAAAGGCTGTCCACTAAAGAATCCCCTCTTTAATGAACAGCCTATGGTTTATTATCTTGGTTCCACTATTAACTTTATCGCCGTACGCTCTTCCCCATCGATCAGAATATCTGTAAATGCCGGGATACATATCAAATCTAAACCACTGGGAGCCACAAAGCCTCTGGCAATTGCAACTGCTTTAACGGCTTGATTTAAAGCCCCTGCACCAATAGCTTGAATCTCAGCTCCTCCTCTTTCACGAAGAACACCGGCGAGTGCACCAGCTACAGAATTAGGATTAGATTTTGCTGAAACTTTTAATATTTCCATTCCTTTTCCTCCTTGTCATTTCCCCCATACCGTATGTCCGTGGTAAAGAACAAACTTGGTATAAATGATTCCACTGATACTATATTCAGGAAATGGACAAATCATTCCGGTCTCACTGAAAAAAGGAAATAAAACATTTAATATTCTGCCATAAATGGATGATCTTCGTTAATCAAAATACGATCGATTTTCTTTGCTTTACCCGTTTTTTGATCAACATCTATTAAACAGGCACTCAAAATTTTTCGTCCTGTCTTTGGAACTTCAAAACGAACTGGCAAACTGGTCTGAAATCTCTTCAGAACTGAATCCTTACTCATTCCCAGTACCTCATCATATGGGCCTGTCATACCGACATCACACATAAATGCAGTACCATTGGGCAGGATGCGGTTATCCGCTGTTTGCACATGTGTATGGGTCCCTATTACAGCAGATACCCTGCCATCCAATAACCAGCCAATAGCCTGCTTTTCACTAGTTGCTTCTGCATGAAAGTCAACGAAGATAATAGACGTTCTCTTCTTTGCTTCGTCTACAAGTTCATCCAGTGCCTTAAACGGATCATCAAGGGGAGGCATAAACGTTCTACCTTGAGCATTGATAACGGCAACCTCTTTTCCATACACTTCAGCAAACACCAAACCGCTCCCCGGGGTTCCTTCCGGGAAATTGGCCGGTCTTACCATTTGTTTCGATGAGTCGATAAAATTGAAAATGTCTCTATTGTCCCAAGTATGATTACCGAGAGTCACCATATTGGCACCATCTTGCAAAAATTGTTTGTAAATCTTCTCCGTGATCCCTCTGCCTGAAGCAGCATTTTCTCCGTTAACGATGGTGAAATCCGGTGAATGCTTCTTTTTTAACTTCGGCAGGTATTCCGTGATCATTTCCCTGCCCATTGATCCGACAACGTCTCCAACAAATAAAATTTTCATGAAAATTCCCTTCTATATATGTATTCAGTCTTCTAGTTATTGTATCACAAATAACTTACCGTCTATTCATCCGTCCCAGGATCATATAAACGATAAAAAAAGCTGACCCGAAAAGAAATATCCTTTTCGAGTCAACCTCTTATTTCGCGTATTCGACAGCCCTTGTTTCACGGATGACCGTTACTTTAATATGGCCTGGATAATCAAGTTCATCTTCGATCCGTTTACGGATATCCCTTGCTAATCGGTGAGATTCCAAATCGTCAATGGCTTCTGGTCTAACCATAATACGAACTTCACGTCCTGCCTGAATCGCGAAAGATTTCTCAACGCCTTCATATGACTCTGAGATTTCTTCCAGCTTCTCTAATCGGCGGATATAGTTCTCAAGCGTCTCACTTCTTGCGCCAGGTCTCGCAGCAGATAAAGCATCAGCTGCAGCAACCAGTACGGCAATGATGGACGTAGGCTCTGTATCTCCGTGGTGAGAGGCAATACTGTTAATGACAACAGGGTGTTCTTTGTACTTCGTTGCCAGTTCAACACCAATTTCTACGTGGCTTCCTTCTACTTCATGGTCGATCGCTTTTCCGATATCATGAAGTAGTCCAGCACGTTTAGCGAGTCTTTCATCCTCACCAAGCTCTGCTGCTAGTAACCCGGACAGATAAGCCACTTCCATTGAGTGTTTTAAAACGTTTTGTCCGTAACTTGTACGATACTTTAAACGTCCCAAGATTTTAATTAAATCCGGGTGAAGACCATGAACGCCAACTTCAAAGGTTGTCTGTTCACCAATTTCACGGATGTATTCATCCACTTCACGTCGAGATTTATCGACCATCTCTTCAATTCGCGCAGGGTGGATACGTCCATCCTGAACTAACTTCTCTAATGCAATTCGAGCCGTTTCTCTACGAATCGGATCAAAACCAGAAAGAATAACTGCTTCAGGAGTATCGTCAATAATCAGATCAATTCCTGTTAAAGTTTCCAGCGTACGAATGTTACGTCCTTCTCGCCCAATAATTCGACCTTTCATCTCATCATTCGGTAGGTTCACAACACTAACAGTTGTTTCTGCCACATGTTCGGCAGCACAACGTTGAATAGCCAGTGAAAGGACTTCTTTCGCCTTCTTATCTGCATCTTCCTTCGCACGTGTTTCATGCTCTCTGACCATAATGGCGATATCATGGGAGAGTTCATTTTCAACGCGGTCAAGAATGATTCCTTTCGCTTCATCACGAGTTAAGCTCGAGATACGCTCTAGCTCTGTTTGCTGTGATCGTACCATCTCGTCCACTTTGCTTTCCGTCTCTTCAATATGTTGTTGTCTCTCGTTAAGAGTCCCCTCTTTTCTCTCGAGTAAGGCTTCACGCTTATCAAGCGTTTCATCTTTCCGATCGAGGTTTTCCTCTTTTTGCATCAAACGATTTTCTTGTTTCTGCAATTCATTTCTTCGTTCACGAAGGTCATTTTCCATTTCTGTGCGAAGTTTATGATTTTCATCCTTTGCTTCCAAAAGTGCTTCTTTCTTCAGAGCATCTGCCTCGCGCTTCGCATCTTCTAAAATGTGCTCCGCTGAACCTTTAGCACCAGCAATCTTTGCTTCAGCAATGGACTTACGAATTAGGTATCCAACAACTACACCGACGATTAGGCCAAGCAAAATGAAGATGATTGTAATAGGTTGCATTATTTCACCTCCTCTTGCTATGAACTGTCATCATGTCTTTTACATGTCGGCTTGTACATTGCTCACTTGAACAAAATATACAGCGCTAGGCTTTCAAATATTCATTCGAAAAATTTGTAAAATATACATGTTAATTTTAAATCTCTGAAAATTTATTGTCAAGGGGTTGAGCCCTCTATCACTATATTTCTCAAGGGATTTTTTCCAGTCGACATAAATTGACACTGTCACTCTAGGGTTATGGATGATTTTTTGACATCATCCAACTATTTGAAAATTTCTTGTTGAATTTAGAAGTTAACATCATAAAACGATTATTCCCATGCTTTTCACAACTATAAGCGATTAGATTTAGAGAAAAACACTATTACTATTTTCTACCAAATGATAGCTTATCATACATAATAAAGAGAAGCACACCGAAAATGGCTGCTTCTCTTATATTTGGTTAGTCTTCTAAAAGACTTAATTCACCTTTATCATCGGTTTCAGCTCGACCTGTATCCAATCCGTAATGTTCACGGATTTTCAGCATGATTTCGCTGCGGATTTCCGGATTTTCTTTAAGGAAAATCTTCGCGTTCTCACGACCTTGACCTAAGCGCTCTTCGTTATAAGAGTACCAGGCACCGCTCTTCTGAACAATATCAAGCTCAGATCCAAGATCGACGATTTCACCTTCTTTAGAAATCCCCTCACCGTACATGATATCTACTTCCGCTACACGGAACGGAGGAGCTACTTTGTTTTTTACGACTTTAATCTTCGTTTTGTTCCCTACCATTTCATTTCCTTGCTTAAGTGTTTCAGCACGACGGACTTCCAAACGTACAGAAGAATAGAATTTCAGAGCGCGCCCACCGGGAGTCGTCTCAGGATTTCCAAACATGACTCCAACCTTTTCACGAATTTGGTTAATGAAAATCGCAATGGTTTTCGATTTGTTGATGGCACCTGAAAGCTTACGAAGAGCCTGTGACATTAAACGGGCTTGAAGACCTACGTGAGCATCTCCCATCTCCCCTTCGATTTCTGCTTTCGGTACAAGGGCTGCTACAGAGTCGATAACGATAGCGTCCACTGCTCCACTACGTACAAGCGCTTCCGCAATTTCCAATGCCTGCTCACCTGTATCAGGTTGAGAAAGCAATAATTCATCTATGTTTACTCCAAGCTTTTGAGCATATTCAGGATCAAGTGCATGCTCTGCATCAATGAATGCAGCTTGACCTCCTTGAGCCTGAACCTCTGCAATCGCATGAAGTGCTACTGTTGTTTTACCGGATGATTCGGGACCATATACCTCAATGATTCTTCCTCGTGGATATCCGCCTATTCCAAGTGCAGCGTCCAGTGCAAGTGAACCACTTGGACATGTTACTACGTTTCTATCCGTTTTCTCCCCAAGCTTCATGATTGAGCCTTTACCAAACTGCTTTTCTATTTGTTTTAACGCCATATCTAAGGCTGCTTTACGATCGCTCACAAATCTTCCTCCTTTGAATATAGAACTTGAAATTGACAACTTATAAGCTTGTCTCAAATCCAACCTATCTATACTATAAACGTTTTTATAATAGAAAACAAGAAAAAAATCGAACATTCATTCGGTTTTATTCTTTGGGTGGTTTGGATTGAATTTAGAGCGGTTTGGCACAAAAAACTGCCTTCCATATCAGAAGACAGCCTTAGTACAATTACTTACTCAATTCTTTAATCAAATAATACCAACCATGCTTCGCCGCTCTCATCCGGTTAGCATTTCGTCCGCCCCCAAGATTCAATAGAAACGTTTTAGTTGGTTGATCTTTCATGGATAACCCAATCCAAACGGTTCCTGCAGGTTGCCCTCCGTGTGATCCGGGACCTGCCACACCTGTAAAGCTGATCCCGATATCGGATGATAAAAGTTTCCTTACATTTTCTGCAAGCTCCTGTGCACACTTTTCGCTTACTGAGGTATGCTGTTCAAGCGTACTCTCTTTCACGGAGAGTGCCTTCTTCTTGACCTCATCCTGGTAACAGATCACCCCACCCTTCAGGATGGAGGATGCACCTGGTAATGACGCTAATTGAGCTTGAAAGAGGCCCCCGGTTAAACTCTCTGCACAGGATAGTGTGAAACCCTTTTCTTTTAACAATTTGAACCCCACCTCGACGAGAGAATCCTGATCGTAGCCGTAGAAGTATTCTCCTACAATATTCATAATCTTAATTTCTAACTCATTCAAAAGATTGACGGCAACATCTTTCGATTCATGCTTGACCGTCAGCCTCAGTGTAACTTCTCCGTCACCAGCCAGTGGGGCAATGGTTGGATTGGTTTGTTGATCAATCAGAGCTTCTAATTCTGTTTCCAACTGAGCTTCCCCAATGCCGAAAAAGCGCAGGACCCGGGAATGGATGATTTCTTTCTTCTTTAATGAATTTTGGATGGCCTGTTTGCCGTAAGTAATGAACATCGGTTTCATTTCAGATGGTGGCCCGGGTAAAAGCATGTATGCTTTGCCACCTTTTTTCAATAGCATGCCGGGAGCCATACCGTGTTCATTTTTCAACACCTGGGACCCCGCTAAAATGAGAGCCTGTTTTTCATTATTGGGGGTCATCTCCCGATTGACTTTATGAAAATAGCTTTTTATTGATTTCAATGCATCTTCGTCCAAGGTCAAAGTTGTACCTAATGACTTCGCAATGGTTTCTTTCGTCAAATCGTCCTTCGTCGGTCCAAGGCCACCAGTGAAAATCAACAAATCTGCTCTCCTTTGAGCAACTGAAATCGCATGCTGCAATCGTTCAGGGTTGTCTCCAACACTAGTGTGGTAGTAGACATCCACCCCCATTTCAGCCAGTTGCTCTGAAATGAATTGAGCATTGGAATTGACGATTTGACCTAATAGTAGTTCTGATCCTACCGCTATAATTTCTGCATTCATCCATATTCCCCCTGTCATTGATGTAAAGAAGGGGATGATTCCAGTAGAATCCATCCCCTTGTTAAAACGTTTTATTTCGAATTTACAAATGCTTTTTTATTATGTTTGAAATAGTCCCACCCAGACCAAATAGTAAAGAACATAGCCACCCAAAGAGCAATGGTCGCAAATGGCAAATTGATCAGTTCGAAAATGGCATTATGCAGAAGCAGCGCTGAAATAGCGATGATTTGTGCCCATGTTTTGATCTTTCCAAGTTGACCCGCAGCAACCACTTCCCCTTCCCCGGCTAACACAAGGCGAAGGCCTGTTACCGCAAACTCACGGCTTATGATGATAATGACAATCCATGACGGAGCAAGACCAAGCTCAACCAGTACAATTAATGCAGCGGATACAAGCAATTTGTCCGCTAATGGATCTAAAAACTTCCCAAGGTTCGTAACGAGGTCAAGCTTTCGAGCATAATAACCGTCTATCCAATCTGTTGTTGCCGCAATGATGAATATCAAAGCCCCTACAAAGTGCTTTACCGGCATTTCTGCCCCAAGAAACATCATGTCACCCCAGTTTAAAGGTGCAAGCATAATGATTAAAAATAATGGAATTAAAAATATCCTTGAAACTGTAATCTTATTAGGTAAGTTCACCTTTCTACCTCCAATACTTAAAAAACACGTTCTAACTATAGTATGTAAGAAAAAGGAGTTATTAAAACTCCCCTCATTTCATTTATTGCGCTGATTGTGGTTCGTAATTGATAATAATATCCTGCCTTACGACATCCGTTGGAGAGATTTTATACTCAAGTTGTTTGCCGTTCACACTTATATCCGTGTTCGAAGCATCCCCTATGATGATGTATGCCTGTTTTTCGCCGGAAAAGTCAAAGTCCTTTTTATTACCCTGTTTTAGTAGTCCTTCAAACAAAACTTGCTCGTCGGTATTAAAGACTTTTACCCAGGTGTCTCCCTTAGCTGACAATTGCAGCTTGAACTCTTCTGCATTTTTCAATTCATACGTCGTTTTATAGTCTGAAGAATTCACTGCTTCTAATGATTGTTCTGGTTTTTGTTCTTTTTCTTCCTTAGCCTTTTCATCTTCTGAAGATTTACTTTCTCCTGTTCCTTCTTTATCATTGGTTTCTTCTTCAGGCTCTTCACTTTCAGCCGTTTGATTCTCATCTACAGCGACTTGCTCCTGATTTTCTGAAGGTTGTGTCTCAGGGGCTTTATCCCCTACTTTCCCTTGCCAGAATACCCATACGGCAATCAAGGCACCAATAACAAACAGGGCTATAAGCAGTTTAGGCACGAAGTCAAATACCTTTGTAGAGCTTTCAGATACAGACTTTCTTGACTGAACCCTGGAAAGGGAGACCGGGATTTCATCTTCATACGTTGTCGGAATTTCTTCCTTATGCTCCTCAAAAATCACTTCAGAAGGAAGACCGACCGCTTCACAATACTGTTTAATAAATGCACGCACGTAGAACTTCCCGGGCATCGCGTCATACGAGCCTTCTTCTATTCCGATCAAATAGCGTTTTTGAATTTTAGTTATTCTTTGTAAATCATCGAGGCTGTAACCTTTAACTTCACGGGCTTCCTTTAAACGACTTCCTAATTCCGTCACCACTTAACACCTTCCAATATTAAAAATCAAAACCTCCAAAATCGGAATTTTGAAATAGATTATTTTGTTCTACTAATTCATATGTAATTTCTTCATCAGGATCGTTTCTAAGTTCAATGATATAATCAAAATCTTCAAGTGAATATTCAGAGTTTTGAACGAATACATCAGGATGTTCGATTACTTTCACAGCAGGCAATCTCATGATTTCCCTTACTAGTTGCCAGTGCTTTTCGCTTGCACGGCGAGTTGAAACGATACCGTCAATAATAAATAGATTTTCGGATGAATACTCGTCTTCAATCAGCTTACTTCTTATTGTCTGCTTTAATAAAGTGGAAGAGACAAAAAGCCATTTCTTATTTGCACATACGCTTGATGCCACGATGGATTCGGTCTTCCCTACCCGGGGCATTCCCCTGATCCCAACAAGCTTATGTCCCTCTTGCTTAAATAGTTCAGCCATAAAGTCCACTAATAAACCCAGCTCATCACGAACAAACCGAAACGTTTTCTTGTCATCGGCATCACGCTGAATATAACGGCCATGACGAACGGCAAGGCGATCCCGTAATTTCGGCTCCCGGAGCTTTGTTACATTGATTGTATCCATCGTTTGTAAGATGGACTCAAGCCTCGTTATCTGTTCATCATTGTTTGCAAGGAGAAGCATTCCCCTCCTGCCTTCATCTACTCCATTTATCGTCACTATATTTATAGAAAGCATTCCTAATAACGAGGAAATATCACCTAAGAGGCCTGGACGATTTTTTTGAATTTCATATTCTAAATACCATTCTTTGCGTTCCATTGGTTCCCTCCTGAAAAAACTGTGACATTTCAATTCGATAAAAATCGACATAATTCGGAAAGATTATTTAAACATCTAGGTATTATAATATATGATTTTCCGGTAATAGAAAAGCAAAACCTCATAAATATGTACAATTTCTCATTTTATACCTCATAGGCTGTTTATCGTAAAGAAGTATATACTTCATCCGAAGAACTACTTCTGTCTCAAGTGGTTCTTTTTGAAGCATAAATATAAGAAAAAGGAGAGGAAAAATCCCTCTCCTTAACGAGTACCATTGTTATTAACAAGTTTAACCATCATGTTCGCAATGGCATGTTGTTCTTCAGGAGAAGCGACAGACCATAAATCCGCTAACACTTTTTCCTGATCGTTCTTAGCTTCGACTTGATTCGCTAAGTAGTCACCAATTTGGTAAGCTAAGTCAGAAACCGTTTCATTTTCCATTCCACCATGTTGAGCCTGGTGAAGACGGTCACCTAAGAAGTTTTTCCAATCAGACCAGTTATCTAATACAGACATTTGTCATGACCTCCTTTATTGAAATACAACCTTAGTTTGTATCCCGGAGGAAAAATTATTCGCCTTAATCTTTTGACTAAAAAACTTTTTCATGTATGCCATCCACCATTGATGGAAATGGTTTGACCCGTTATATAAGAGGCTTTGGCAGATGTGAGAAATTGAATCGAGTCGGCAATTTCATCCGCCTGAGCTAGACGACCCATTGGAATCTCATCCCGAAGAGCTTGGAGTTCCCCTTCAGAAAACGAACTCATCATCGATGTATCAACTGCTCCTGGAGCGATTGCATTGATTCTTACCCCGCTTAGAGCAAGCTCCTTACTCAATGATTTCACAAATGCCAATTGCGCCCCCTTAACAGTTGAATAGACGACCTCACATGCTGCGCCTATTTGTCCCCATATGGAGCTTACCATTACAATGCTCCCCTTACGTTCTATCAGCTTTGGCAATAACTTTTGAATAAGGAGTAAAGGACTTTTCACATGAACGTTGATCAAATAGTCCACCTCTTCTTCAGTCTGATCTTGAAACATTCCCCAGCTTGAATTCCCACTACTATAAATAATGGCATCAAGTTGGAAGATACTGTTCACGAGACTCCCGACTTCTCTCGGGAGGGCAAGATTCGCCTGAATGGGGATGGCCTCCACCCCAAACTTTTCAATCTTATGTAGCAGCTCTCCTATAGCTTTTTCATTCGAATGATAATGTAAATATAAATTCCATCCCTGTTCTGCCAAGCTTAAAGCCGTACTGCTCCCGATTCCCCCTGAAGCCCCTGTTATTAATGCATATTTCATCTGTTTCCACCTCAACGTCTACATAAAGAGAGGAACTACCCCCTGGGCAGCTCCCTCCGATATTATGATTTTGGAACTACTTGACACACAGTAAAGCGCTCTTCACTAATTATGGTACTCGCAACGGTTTGAATATCATCATACTTTAATGATTCAAGTGTAGGTACGACCTCAAAAAGATCCATTTCGTTAAAAGCATAGCGTGTGAATTGATTTGCTATAAACTCAGGAGAATTAATGGCACGTAAAAACGCACCAATTTTCTTTTTCTTCGTTCTTTCTAATCCCTCTTCTGTAAAGAGAGATTCTTGTTTGGCTTTAAGTAGCAGCGATTGGACCTTCTCGGCAAGGATATCCGGCTTTTCCGTATCCCCGCCGACGGTTAGGAATCCAAAGCCATTTTCTTGTGTATAGTCATAGTGGAATGTTTCATCAATCAAGCCATCATTGTATAGTTCAGAATAATACGTAGAGCTTTTACCAAATAACATATCCAGGAAAACGTTCATCGAAAGCTCTTGTCTAAGCATTTCCTTGCCTTGCTGATGTGGTTCAGGCGCCTTAAGACCTACCAGGCACTTAGGGCTTTGTACATTCATCTTAAGGACCTGCTTCTTCTCAGCAACCGCTTCTGGTTCTTCATCAAATCTCCGCTTGATCTCAGGCATTTTTTCATAATCCTTCTTTTCCTGGTTCGAACGAATCTGATTCATGATTTGATCCGGGTCCACAGCCCCCACTACAAAGAGAAGCATATTGCTTGGGTGGTAGAATGTGTTATAGCACTGATACAACATATCTTTCGTGATTGGTGTGATGGACTCAATCGTTCCTGCAATATCAATCTTCACAGGGTGATTTTTGTACATATTCTGAATCACACCAAAGTATAATCGCCAGTCTGGGTTATCATCATACATAGTGATTTCCTGTCCTATGATGCCTTTTTCTTTTTCCACTGTCTTTTCTGTAAAATACGGGTCTTGAACAAAGTCTATAAGCGTTTCTAAATTTCGTTCTACATTGGTGGTACTTGAGAATAGATAAGCCGTTCGTGTAAACGATGTGAAAGCATTAGCCGACGCTCCCTGGCGGCTGAATTGCTGAAATACATCACCATCTTCCTTTTCAAACAATTTATGCTCCAGGAAGTGGGCGATTCCATCTGGAACCTTAACGAATCCTTCTTCGTTAAGAGGGACAAAATGATTGTCGATGCTTCCGTACTTCGTCGTAAACGTAGCATACGTCTTATTGAATCCTTTTTTCGGGAGGATATAGACATCCAGTCCATTAGACATTTTTTCATAATATAAATTTTCCTGTAGTTGATCGAAGGAAATTTTCTTCATCATTATCCCTCCATTCCTGTTAAAAAGTAGATGGTATCAAGTTCGACTTTATTTGCTGCTTTCACGATGTCTTCTTTCGTCGTTTTCTCGATTTCATCAAGCCAGTGTTTTAAATTAATTTCTTCATGAGCGACAGCATTATGATAAAGGACCTCAACCAACCCACGGGACGTATCAATGGTTTCAAGCAGTTGATTGCGGATGACCGCTTTCGTTTGTTCGATCTCACCATCCGTAAAGTCTCCATCCTTCATGGCTTGCAGCTGATCATTTATGATTCCGACTGCTTGATCATATTTCTCAAATTCTATGCCGGACATAACCATCAATAACCCTTTATGACTTTCTAGTCTACTCGCTGCATAGTAGGCTAAGCTCGCTTTTTCCCTCACATTTATGAACAATTTAGAATGAGAAAATCCACCGAATATGCCATTGAACACCTGAAGGGCAAAGTAATCATCATCGCCATATTGTGTATGTGTGCGGTAGCCCATATTAAGCTTACCTTGCTTCACATCCTGCTTCTCTTTCACGACGTTTTCCCTTTCTTTTTGTTCAACTTCCGATGAATCGACTTCGAGAGGGGTACGTTCGTTTAATTGGAGGAGTTGATCACACAGATTTTCAACTTCCGCAACATCTACATCGCCGATGACATAAAGATCGAATTGATCTTCATTCATGACATTTTGATAATATTCATATAAACTCTTGGCCGTTATGGACTCTACTTCTTCACTAATGCCATTAACATGAAGGGCAAAACGCTCTCCCTTACACATTTCCTCTACAAGCCGGGAATTCGCGTAGCGCATTTTATCGTCATATACTGCCTGTATTCTTACCTTCTGGTTTCGTTTTTCTTTTTCGACCGTTTTCTTATCGAATTCGTTATTTTCAATATGAGGATTTTGCAGGACGTCTGCTAAAAATTCTATTCCTTTTTGAAGTAAAGGCTCTGAGTCCCTTAAAAACTTTTCGTTGGCGATTTCAACTGACATGCTGACCACGTGGTACTCACCTTTTTTACCTAAATCCGTATAAAAATTCGCGCCATATAATTCATCCAGGTAGGATCGTAATTCCGTTGTACTTGGATAGGTCTTTGTACTGCTTTGCATCACATGAGGGAGTAATCCGCGTAAGGTCACTGTTTCTTGATCTAATGGAGCTTTCATTTTCAAGATCAGACTGTTGGTTTTATACTTATCCGTTTGAACGATATGTAGCGTGTACCCCTGTTTCTTCTTTACTACTTCATTTATGGCTGTCATCGAACCGTCCTCCTTAGTTCCACACTTCCGTCATTTTTGAAATCAAAAAAGTTATAAACACCTTTATTGTACGGTATTTATGTATAACTATACATGTAGTGATATGTTGATTTCAAGCATCTTCCTCTATTGGAAAAATACCCATAGAGTAAACTAGTATATGTATAGAAAATATTCAATATGTTTCATTTTTTTGTTTTCACTAATCTCTTTTATCAAAGATTGATGTTTTTCAACATAAGCTCTGCCTGGGCTCTGTCAATCAGTGTGCGGTGGATGGTTAGGGGAACTGCTCAGCTTCGCTTCCGGGGTCTCGGCACGACCGTACTTCGGCAGGAGTATACGCAGTTCCACTAACCATCTTCACGAGATTTTCGTGATAGATCCAAAAGGTGTGAATAAACAATTAAAGTAAGAAAACAGAACTCCTTTTCATAAGGAAATTAACCTATACTCACCTTAAAAAGAGGTTGCTTGCTAAAAGTTTTCTATTTTATTTTTTCTTTTTAAAGAAACATGCTTAGAAAGTTGATTCTGGGTGCAGGATTCTAATGGGAATAGCTGAACAGGTAGGACCCCGGAGGCGCAACCGGAAATCAGCTACTACTTTCTAATGTTAAATACCAACTTAACACCACAAAAAAAGGTACCTCGGAATGTCGAGATACCTATCTAGATTCGTGCTTATTGTATATTTAACGATTTCCTTTGATATACGGTGTACCAAGTGCTTTAGGTGCATCTGCACGGCCGATGAATCCTGTAAGTGCAAGGATTGTTAATACGTACGGTGCGATTAGCAGATATACACTCGGAATGTTTTCAAATAACGGAATACTCGATCCGATGATACTTAAGCTTTGAGCGAATCCAAAGAATAATGCCGCACCCATTGCGCCAAGCGGATGCCACTTACCGAAGATCAATGCAGCTAAGGCCATGAATCCCTGTCCGCTTATCGTTGCATGACTAAAGTCCGAGGAGATGGACTGGGCATATACTCCTCCACCTACTCCTGCAAAAGCTCCGGAAATGATGACGCCGATATAGCGCATTTTCGTTACGTTGATTCCCATTGTGTCGGCAGCCATTGGATGCTCACCGACTGAACGCAATCTGAGACCGAATGGCGTCTTAAACATAATGAACCAAACAATGACAGACACAAGAATGGCTACAAATGGTGGCCAGTAAGTGTTGGAGAAGAAAATATCTCCAATCACCGGAATTTTGTTAAGGAACGGTACATCCACTTTTCCAAAGCCTTCAGAAATGATGTCTGTTTGACCTTTTCCGTAAATACGTTTGACTAAGAAAAGAGTTAACCCGATGGCAAGCAGATTGATTGCCACTCCGGACACTACCTGATCGGCCCGGAATGTAATAGAAGCAACCGCATGGAGTACGGCGAGTAACGCCCCCATGACCATGGCTATAAGCAGGGCTACCCAAGGTGTTGCCGCTCCGAATGTTTCGGCAAACGCCAAGTTGAAAACGATGCTTGAGAAAGCACCAATGACCATTAATCCTTCAAGCCCGATGTTAACCACACCAGAACGTTCTGAGAACGCTCCGCCTAATGCAGTGAAAATAAGTGGTGATGCCCACAATAATGTTGATGGAATAAGGATTGTTAAGATATCGATAAAGCCCACTTATTTCACCCCCTTCTTACTAAATCGTTGAATCAGATATCGTATCATATAACCAGATGCTACAAAGAAAATAATAAGGGCAATGATGATGTCTACCAGTTCATTTGGAATGCCTGCTTCAAGAGGCATATTCAATGCACCTACTTTTAGCCCTCCAAATAATAGTGCTGCGAACACAACACCGATGGCAACATTTCCTCCCAATAAGGCTACAGCGATCCCGTCGAAACCGACCCCTGTAAATCCACCTTTGATCGAAGCGTAGCCAAATGTACCCAAACCTTCCATAGCACCTGCGAGTCCGGCAAATGCTCCAGAGATGACCATAGAAAGAATGATATTTCCATTTACGTTCATTCCTGCGTATTGAGAAGCATGCTGGTTAAAGCCTACTGAACGCAGTTCATATCCACGAGTCGTTTTCTCTAAAAGGAACCACATGATGAATACACACAGAAGGGCAATGAAGATCCCCCAATGCAGTCTTGAGTAATCCGTTAAGGCCTCAAAGAAAGGAGACTTTAATGAAGCCGTCTCTGCGATATAGTCCGTACGATCTTTGCGCTCCGTCAATACATCACGGATAATCGCATTCGTTACGTGAAGTGCAATATAGTTCATCATGATCGTAACAATTACTTCGTGTACACGATATCTTGCTTTCAGTAGTCCTGGGATGAAACCCCAGAATGCGCCAGCTAATGCCGCTGCGATTACAGCAAGCGGTAAGTGTATGATCTTAGGTAACTCATCGAAAGCGACCCCTACCCATACTGCAGCAAGCCACCCTACAATCAGTTGTCCTTCGACCCCGATATTGAACAACCCGGTTCTGAATGCAAAGGCAACAGCCAATCCTGCCAGAATGTATGGAGTCACTTGACGAATTGTTTCCCCTACATAGTAGATCTCTCCGAAAATACCTTGCCAAAGTGCAGAATATCCTGCAATAGGATCATATCCACTCACAAGCATAATAATGGTTCCGACAATAATTCCTAAAAGGACCGAAATAACCGGGATTAATATATTTGTTAATCGATTAGACATGTGCGTTCTCCCCCGCTTCCTTCCTCTTCGAACCAGCCATCAGTAGTCCAAGTTCTTGTTCGGTTGTTTCTTTTGGATTCACAATTGCTACAATTTGCCCTTCATAAATAACGGCGATACGGTCACTTACGTTCATGATTTCATCCAATTCAAATGAAAGTAATAGTACGGCTTTCCCGTTATCCCGCTGCTCGATCAGGCGCTTGTGTATGAACTCGATCGCTCCTACATCCAGTCCCCGGGTAGGCTGGGCAGCAATCAACAGGTCCGGATCACGATCGACTTCCCGACCAATGATCGCTTTTTGCTGATTACCACCGGATAGTGCCCTGGCAAGGGTATATTCAGAAGGTGTCCTTACATCAAACTCTGAAATTAGCTTTCTCGCTTGATTGTAAATATTTTTATAGCTTAATACCCCTTTATTGGAATAAGGCTTTTGGTAATAGGTTTGTAGAACCATATTTTCACCGATTGGAAAATCCAGGACTAAACCATGTTTGTGACGATCCTGAGGAATATGACCTACACCTGTTTCATAAATCTTGCGCGGTTTCATATTGACTATTTCTTTGCCATTCAGCTTGATCGAGCCACTATTAACTTTGTATAACCCTGTAATCGCTTCAATCAGTTCACTTTGACCGTTCCCATCAACTCCCGCAATACCAAGGATTTCCCCGGCTTTCACTTCTAGGTTTAACCCCTTTACAACGGAAACATTTCGGTGATCTTTTACGTTCAAATCTCGAATTTCGAGCACATTGTCAGTAGGGGTGGCTTCCTTCTTCTCAGTCTTGAAGGTCACTTCACGTCCTACCATCAGACTGGCAAGATGATTCGGATCGGTTTCTGATACTTGCACGGTCCCGATCCCTTTTCCTTTTCTGATAACGGTTACATTATCACACACTTCCATAATCTCTTTTAGCTTATGAGTGATAAGAATGATAGACTTGCCTTCTTGAATAAGAGTTTTCATGATTTGAATAAGCTCTTTGATCTCTTGTGGAGTCAGTACCGCTGTAGGCTCATCGAAGATCAGAATTTCTGCACCACGATAAAGTGTTTTCAAAATCTCAACACGTTGCTGCATTCCTACAGAAATTTCAGAAATTTTAGCGGAAGGATCCACTTTTAAACCGTATCTTTCTGAGATTTCCAGAATATCCTTCTCTGCCTTTTTAATATCCACTGTTGCACCGGACTTCGGCTCTCTTCCAAGAATAATATTTTCTGTTACTGTAAAGGTATCAACGAGCATAAAGTGCTGATGAACCATTCCAATCCCTAAGTCGTTGGCGATATTGGGGTTGGTGATGTTTACTTTCTGCCCCTTTACACGAATTTCTCCTTGTTCAGGCTGATAAAGTCCAAATAAAACATTCATCAGTGTAGACTTACCTGCTCCATTTTCACCTAGAAGCGCATGAATTTCACCTTTTTTGAGCTGGAGGGTAATATTATCGTTTGCTACGATGCCTGGAAATTCTTTGCGAATATTCAGCATCTCAATTACATAATCCATTGCTAATCACTCCTTGCATAGGCTAGGGATATTTATCTAGTAGTTAGAGGTCAGACCTTAAGACTCTAGAAAAAAAGGGTTTCCCCGATTAAAACTCTAAATGAAAGATAGAAAGAAGTTTCTATACTTCAATTAAATTTTTAATAATTATGAATATTCCCTTTTAAAAAGGGATAAGAGGCCGGCTATCCTTGGCCCCCTTATCCCTGTTCAATTAGTTAGCTGAGAATGAATTTGCAGCATCTAAAGATTCAGGAACAGTGATTTCCCCACTCTTGATCTTTTCTTTCCATTCATCAACTTTAGTCATAACCTCGTCTTTGTTAGAAAGCTCTTCGTTAAGTTCAGCTAATCCAACACCCTCTTCGTTAAGACCGTAAGAGATAACTTCTCCACCTGGGAAGTTTCCTTCTTTTGCTTTATTAGCAAGATCCAGAACCGCATTATCTACACGCTTTAATGAAGAAGTTAAGATGATATTATGATCCCCAACTTTACCCTCTGCCGATTGGTCGGAGTCAACTCCGATTGCCCATAGCTCACGGGAAGGATCTTTTTCTTTTAAGTCACGGGCTTCTTTGAACAATCCATTACCCGTACCACCAGCTGCATGGAAGATAACGTCTACATCCTGTGAGTACATCTTAGACGCGATTGTTTGACCAAGTTCAGCTTTGTCGAATGCTCCTGCATAATCTGCAACGATTTCCGCTTCGGGATTGACTGATTTAACACCAGCAATGAAGCCAGAGTGGAAACGCTCGATTACTGGAATTTCCATTCCACCAAGGAAGCCGATTTTGTTCGTTTTCGTTGCCAGTCCAGCAGCAACTCCGGCAAGGAATGATCCTTCTTGCTCTTTGAATGTGATACTTGCAACGTTTGGCTGATCTACAACAGCATCAACGATTGCAAAGTGAGAATCTTTTTGTTGTTGTGCAATATCATTGATTGCACCTTCCATCAGGAAGCCGATACCATATACTAAGTCAAAGTCTTGACGAGCTAATGTGTTTAAGTTAGTAGCATAGTCAGCATCAGATTGTGATTGTAAGTAGTCAAAACCTTCCTTACCTTTTTCTAAGTCGTGCTCTTCACCGAAAGCTTTTAAACCTTCCCAAGCAGATTGGTTGAAAGATTTGTCATCTACTCCACCAACATCCGTTACCATTGCTACTGTAAATTGATCTTCTTTCTTGTTACCTTCACCACTAGATGCACCTTCTTTGTCCTCGCTTGTTCCACAAGCACCTAATAATGTACCTGCAGCTAGAACAAATGACAACGCTAAACCAATTTTACGTTTTTTCACCTAGAGTACCCCCTAATATTGTAATAAATTAGTAGTAAGATGGATTGTTGTTATACACGCTTTCTTAATACGTGGAAGCTAAATTTGTCTGACCGAAAATAGTTTACTGAGTACAGAATCGGTTCATCGTTTTCATCAAAATGCATTTGCTTTAAAACGAGTAGTGCCGTTTCTGGTTCACAATTTAGAATAGGGGAGATTTTATCGTGATAGCCCATAGGTTCTATTTGTGCAACAGCATGAGTGATTCTCTTATTCTCCCGTTTTTCCAAAACGGTGAAAATCGAATTATCTTCATGGGTGAAATTCCTCGGCATAATCTTTTCAGGAATTTTGTCTACACAATACACAACCGGTTCCCCGTTTGCAGTACGAACCCGTTCAATCAGGATCACGTCGTCCTCTTCATTGCAAGTAAACCTCTTCACATCATCCTCAGTAGCTTCTTGAGTTGTTGAGCTTAAGAAAATGGTCCCTGGCTCCATACCGGCCTGCTTAATCATGTTCGTTACACTGTTCAGCTGCTCAATACCAGAAGTGAAGAGCGGTTTAGCGTTTACAAATGTACCTACCCCATGACGTCGTACGATGACACTTTCTTCCTCAAGAATTCTGAGAGCTTCACGGAGAGTAGCCCTACTCACACCTAGTTGTTTGGAGAGATCAAATTCAGAAGGGAGTTTTTCTTTTTCTTTGTATACTCCCGCTTCGATATCTTTCTTCAAACGGTCAATCACTTGTAAGTATAAATGTCGATTGTCTGTCTTTATTGTCACTGGAACCACCACCAAATTTTCTCAAGACATCAGACCTCTGATGTATATCTTTCCTACTAATCGAAAATACTATAACACTTTTCTTTTCATAAATAAATAGCATTGTGTGATTTTGTCGAAAAAAATGACTAGAATGACAATTTCAAATCCTTATTTGTAAAAAAATAGGAAATAAATAAGGATGAATAGGGTTACATGGAGCTATTTTACAAATAATTTACATTAAGGTTGTAATAGATTATCAATCTTTACAAAATTAAAACAACGACATTACAATTGTAAACGCTTTTATTAGTATAACACATTGGTGGATAAACTAGAATAACATCATTTGAAACGGATACATTTTCAGATTTCCTCCTTGATTTTTACATAAAAAGGTGTGTTATCCCCTTCAATTTGAATAGGATAACACACCTTTTGTTAAGAGCTTTGCTCTTCTGAAGGTTTGCCGATTAAAACGGTTCGCGGCTTACTTCCTTCATAAGGTCCAACGACTCCTCTTACTTCCATCTCATCAATCAATCGTGCTGCTCTTGTATAACCAACTCTAAATCTTCTTTGAAGCATGGAGACGGAAGCGGTTTGCATTTCAGCGATCAACTGAACTGCATCATTATAGAGTTCGTCTTCAGCTTCGCCCGTTTTCTCATCTTCTTGTATCTCATCTGGAATCATTTCTTCCTGATACTGCGCCTTTTGTTGAGAAATGACAAAATCAACGATTTCTTCAACTTCTTCATCTGATAAAAAGGCACCTTGTACCCTTGTAGGCTTTGAAGCCCCTACAGGCATGAAGAGCATGTCTCCTCTACCCAATAGTTTTTCTGCGCCACCGGAATCCAGGATGGTTCTGGAATCGATTTGTGATGATACGGCAAACGCAATCCTGGATGGTATATTCGCTTTGATGACCCCTGTAATAACATCAACAGAAGGACGCTGCGTAGCAATGATTAAATGGATGCCTGCGGCACGTGCCATCTGTGCGAGTCTTGTGATGGCGTCTTCTACATCGTTTGAAGCAACCATCATTAAATCAGCCAGCTCATCCACTATCACCACAATGTATGGAAGCAGCGGCTGCTTTTCTTCGTTCTCGAGATTCTGTCTCTTAACGTAGTCGTTGTAGCCTTCAATATTCCTTGTTCCTGTGTGAGAGAACAATTCATATCTCCGCTCCATTTCACTTACAACCTTTTTTAATGCCTGTGAAGCTTTCTTTGCATCAGTTACAACGGGAGCCAATAGGTGCGGTACCCCATTATATACATTCAATTCAACCATTTTCGGATCAATCATCATGAGTTTAACTTCATGTGGTTTAGCTCTCATTAGAATGCTCGTAATGATTCCATTAATACAGACACTCTTCCCGCTTCCAGTGGCCCCGGCTACAAGTAAGTGAGGCATTTTATTCAATTCTGCAAGTACGGCTTCTCCCGTTATATCCCGCCCTAACCCAATTTGGAGCTTGGCATCCGGTTTATTATGTTCCTTGGCTTCAAGCACCTCTCTTAATGACACCATGGCCACTTCTGAGTTAGGAACTTCGATACCGATAGCCGATTTCCCCGGAATAGGAGCTTCGATTCGGATATCTTTAGCCGCAAGAGCCAAGGCTAAATCATCACTAAGGTTCACGATGCGGCTTACTTTCACACCTACATCCGGGTGAACTTCATACTTGGTGACGGCTGGACCTAAGTGAACTTGTGTAACTTTCGCTTTTACCCCGAAGCTTTGGAAGGTTCTTTCAAGTTTGGCTGCGTTGGCATGGATCAGTTGATATTCATTACTCTGATCCGTTTTTCTAGGAGTCTTTAATAATGAAATAGACGGTAGTTTATAATCCTTATTTTCTACTTCAGTAAACGTAATAGGTGGTGCAGAATCCGCTTCTCCTTCTGAATCGGGCTTATCTTTAGCGGCCGCATCATCTTTTTCACCATTCATTCCAGCTCCTGAAGGGGATGGTTCTTCTTTAGTCGGATTCCCTCCGTATGCACGCTCCGCGAAGTTTGAGATAATCGGTTCTCTCGTTTCCTCTACTTGAGGCAGCTGTGTTTCAACCGCATTTTCCTGCTTCACAGGAACTTCTTTCTTTTTCTTTTCTTTCACTTCTTTTTTCTTTGACTGATCTTCTCTCCAGTCACTCATATCTTGTTTGAATGCCGACCATTGTCCACTTAAGAATGCACCAAAACGCTTTCCTGCTCTTCCCAGTACATCCCCGATGGATTTCCCTGTCACTAGTATGATTCCGATCAATATGAAAGTTGCACTAACAATCCTTGCCCCTTGAGAGTCAAATAGAAAATAAGAAACGGCAAATAAAATGCTCCCTATCATTCCCCCACCAAGGTCAGATGTACTAGTCTCACCACTTACATCCATCCAATACAAATCCCACGTATTCATGATGACACTTGGATTATCGAAAGAACCATCATTTGAGAGCAAATCAAATAATTTCACATGACTCAGTAGCAAGAAGCTCGCAATGATGATGTAGATCCCAATAAGTCTGCGACTAAATAACATTGGAATCTCTCGTTTAATCATGAGGTATCCTGCCACATACAGCATCCACAGGAGGGCAACCATATACCATTCACCCAGAAAGAATCGGTAGAAGTACACCACTGCTTTCCCTACAGCTCCAAGCTCAATGATTGAAATCAAACTGAGGGCAGCGAGGATCATTCCTGTAATTTCATATTTGATGGTTTGTTTTAAGGATGAACTCGTTGCAGATCGTTTTTTTCTTCTTTTTCGTTTTGCCAATCCAATTCACCTAAATTCTATTGAAGTCTTTCTTCATATGTACATAAAGATGAAGAAAGGGCTGATCCTTTGGGGCAATCTATGTGCCTAAGGTGTCAGACCCTTCCCGTTTAACTTAAAGTATCATTATGATTATCTCTTCCAGTAATATTATAGCATAACCACTATTTCGGGAAAATCCTCTTTCTCGCTTAATTATTGATAAATTCACCTGGGCAAATCTGATTATCCAGATAATGTGCAGGATCACTACTCATGACCCTCACAATTCGATACCGGTTCTCCTCCTGCTGAACAAGGATGGGAACACCCTGATATTCCATCATCATTTGACCACTGAATTCACTTGCATCTGTTGGAAATACAAGATCATTGGGAACCACTGTATAAAGGATCATTGTACTAATCCCTCTTGTTGATCCGATTGCTTTTTCATCTCAATTAACTCGTTAATCTTTTTAATGGCTGTCCCAATGCCCCCGATCCCATCTATCAGGCCGTATTCGACGGCATCGTCACCTACCACATTCGTACCGATATCCCGTGTGAGGTTTCCTTTTGCAAACATCAGGTCTTTAAAATCTTCTTCCGATATATTACTGTGCTTCGTTACGAAGCTAACTACCCGATCCTGCATTTTATCCAAATACTCGAAGGTCTGTGGTACTCCGATCACCAACCCTGTCAACCGAACCGGGTGGATTGTCATTGTAGCAGTGCTCGCAATGTACGAGAAATCGCATGATACGGCAATCGGTACACCAATACTATGCCCTCCTCCCAACACAACAGATACTGTAGGTTTAGAAAGTGAAGCGATCATTTCAGAAATAGCGAGTCCCGCTTCCACGTCTCCACCTACCGTATTTAATATTACCACTAAACCCTCTATTTTAGGATTTTGCTCAATGGCTACCAGCTGTGGAATAACATGTTCATATTTTGTTGTTTTATTTTGTGGCGGAAGCTGCATGTGCCCTTCTATTTGTCCTACAATCGTCAAGCAATGGATATTGGAATCCTGAGAGAGTTGCGGGACATTCGTTTGCCCTAATTGCTGTATCTTCTCCATTAACCCTGATGGTTTATCTTTATTATCCTCGCCTTTATTTGGCTGATCCTGCATACGTTCATGATTTTCTTCCATGAAAAACATCTCCTTTTCATTTCCATTCTCTTGTTATTATTTTAATATGGGAGTGTTTTCATACTTTATACTTTGGGACCAAATAAAAAACGGAGGCTATCTGTTAGAAACAAATAGCCTCACGCATTAAACTTCCATGATGATCGGTAATATCATTGGTCTTCTTCGTGTTTTATTGAATAAATAGTAATTGAGCTGATCTCTGATATCCTGTTTAATGGTTGTCCATTCAAAAGAGCCCTTTTGTAAGTAGGAATGTACTACATCCGTTACGATGCTTCCAGCTCCTTCAATCAATTCTTCTGACTCCCTCACATAAACAAAGCCGCGTGATATAATCTCAGGACCTGACACAATCGATTTGGTTCTGCGGTTGATTGTCACAACGACCGTAAAGACACCGTCTTCTGATAATAGTTTACGATCGCGAAGGACGATATTCCCTACGTCCCCTACACCGATTCCATCGATTAACACATTCCCTGCCTGGACCCGGCCGCTCATTCTCATCTTAACGTCCTTGTATTGAAGCACATCTCCTTTATCCAAAATGAAAATCTGCTTATACGGAAGACCGATATCGTGAGCGATCTGGGTATGGGCCACCAGCATTTTATACTCACCTTGTATAGGAATGAAATACTTCGGTTTCATGATATTTAACATAAACTTAAGATCTTCCTGACTCCCATGCCCTGAAACATGAACCTTCTTATTAGCGGTCAAGACGTTTGCTCCTGCTCTATAAAGCATGTCAATTGTCTTTCCTGCAATGACTTCCATGCCAGGCGAAGGTGAAGCCGTAATAAGGACTGTGTCTCCTTCTTCGATATTCACAAGACGATGGGACCGTTTTGACATCCGCTGCAATGCTTCAAACGGTTCTCCTTGTGTTCCGGTGGCGATGATGACGACTTCATCTTTAGGATAATCACCAATCTCATCCATTCCGATGATCATCTCATCCCGGACGTGAAGATAGCCTAATTTCAATGCGATATCATATACTCTCTTCAAACTCTTACCCACTACGACCACTTTACGATTATTTTGATCTGCAGCGTCAAAAACTTGCTGTAGTCGAATTAGATTAGATGCAAAGCAAGCTACAATCACTCTACCGGATGCCATTCGTAAAGCGTCTGTTATATGTTGTTCAATGACGGCCTCGGATGTTGTGTAGCCGGGTCTTTCCGCTTCTTTGCTGTCAGACAACAAACATAGCACTCCTTTTTCACCGATTTGAGCCATTTTGCCTAAATCCGGTCGATACAGGTGTTTAGCGGATTGATCAAATTTGAATTCCCCGGTATGTACGATGACCCCTTCAGATGTATGTATACATACACCA